>NZ_VWSD01000149.1 GCF_009829685.1 Cellulomonas citrea | reverse complement strand
GGCGCCGGCCCACCGGCCCACGGCGACCCGGACGCGACGGCCGCACCTGACGCACCGCACCGACGTCGTCCCGCACGGACGAGGCGCCCGCCCCGGACCAGCCGGGACGGGCGCCTCGCGCGCAGTGACGGACCCGCTCAGTCCAGCGACGCCATCACGTGCTTGACCCGGGTGTACTCCTCGAAGGAGTACATCGACAGGTCCTTGCCGTGACCGGAGTCGCGGAACCCGCCGTGCGGCATCTCGGCGACCAACGGGATGTGCGTGTTGATCCAGACGCAGCCGAAGTCCAGCTCGGCCGAGGCCCGCAGCGCCTTGCCCACGTCTCGGGTCCACACCGAGGACGCCAGGCCGTACGCCACGTCGTTGGCGTAGGCGATCGCCTGCGCCTCGTCGGTGAACGTCTGGATGGTGATGACCGGGCCGAAGATCTCGGTCTGGGAGAGCACGTCGTCCTGGCGCAGCCCGGCGACCACCGTCGGGGCCAGGTAGAAGCCCGCGTCACCCTGCCGGGACCCGCCGGCCAGCACCCGAGCGTGGTCCGGCACCTGGGCCAGCAGCCCCTGGACGCGCGCCAGCTGGGTGGCGTTGTTCACCGGCGGCACCCAGGCGTCCTCGTCGCCGACCGGGCGGCCGAAGGTCGTCGTCGCCGCGTTCGCCTGCTCGGCCAGCGCGGCCGCGAAGTCCTCGGCCACCGAGGCGTGCACGAGCACCCGGGTCGCGGCGGTGCAGTCCTGCCCGGCGTTGAAGTAGCCGGCGGTCGCGATGCCCTCGGCGGCCGCGGCCAGGTCGGCGTCCTCGAACACGATGACCGGCGCCTTGCCGCCCAGCTCCAGGTGCGTGCGCTTGAGCCGCTCCCCCGCCGAGGCCGCGACCGAGCGCCCCGCGCCGACCGACCCGGTGATCGACACCATCGCCGGGGTCGGGTGCGCCACGAGCGCGGCACCGGTGGCCCGGTCACCGCAGATCACGTTGAGCACACCGGCCGGCAGCACCTGGGCCGCCAGCTCGGCGATCCGCACGCTGGTCACCGGGGTGGTGTCGGACGGCTTGAGCACGACGGTGTTGCCCGCGGCGATGGCCGGTGCGAACTTCCAGACGGCCATCATCATCGGGTAGTTCCACGGCGCGACCTGCCCGACGACGCCGATCGGCTCGCGCCGCACCCATGAGGTGAACCCGGTCATGTACTCACCGGCGGCCTTGCCCTCGAGCACCCGGGCGGCACCGGCGAAGAACCGGATCTGGTCGACCATCGGCGGGATCTCCTCGGCCGCGGTCACGTGGTCGGGCTTGCCGGTGTTCTGCCCCTCGAGGCGCACCAGCTCCTCGGCGTTCGCCTCGACCAGGTCCGCGAGGTCGAGCAGGGCCTTCTGCCGCTCGCTCGGCGTGGTCTTCTTCCAGCCGGCGAACGCGGTCTTCGCGGCGGCGAACGCCGCGTCGACGTCGGCGGCGTCCGACAGCGGCGCGGTGCCGAACTGCTCCCCCGTGCTCGGGTCGACGAGCGGCATGGTGCCGCCGTTCCCGTCGACCAGCTCGCCGTTGATGACGTTGCGCACCGTGATCCCCATGGCCCTGCCCTTCGTCGGTCCCGCCCGCGCGTTCGACAGCGGTTCGCCTCGAAGCCTACGGAATGCGTCGTGCGAATCGCCAGCAACAACGATTCCCGATGGTCGAGCCCCGCATGCTCGACGACCCGCGCCGCCGCGCCCGGAGCCCCGGCGACCCGCCGCCCGGCGCCGTCCCCGCCCAGGTCAGGGCCTCGTCACAGCCAGCGGCGGCAGTGAGGCGTTCGCCGGATGCTCACCGCGCGGACGCCGTCGCGTCACGCAAGGCGCCTACCGTGAAGGCATCGAATCCGCTGAAAGGGCAACGATGACCCTCGAACTGACGCTCGTCCGGCACGGGCAGACCCACCTCAACGCACGACGCATGCTGCAGGGCCGCGTCGACTCCCCCCTCACCCGCACCGGCCTGGCCGGGGTACGGGTCACCGCCCAGCACCTGGCCGGGCGCCCGTTCGACGCGGCCTACAGCTCACCGCAGGGCCGGGCCGTGGCCACCGCCGTCGAGATCTGCCGGCACCACCCCCAGCTCGAACGGCTGCGCACCGACGCCGACCTGCGCGAGCTGTCCTTCGGCGTCTGGGAGCGCAAGCCCGAGCACGAGCTCGAGACCGTCGAGCCCTGGTCGTCCCTGGTGCCCGGGATGCTCGCCGGCACCCACCCGGGGCTGCCCGGCGGGGAGTCGGGGGCCGAGTTCATGACCCGGGTGCTCGCCGCCTTCGACCGGATCGTCGAGGCCCACCCGTCGGGCCGGGTCCTCGTCGTCGGGCACGGGCTCACCCTCGGCGCCTGGTTGGCCCACCTCGACCCCCGTGCGGCGGGTGCCCTGCCCAACGCCTCGGTCTCCACGGTGGTGGTCGACGCAGACGGCGCGCACGTGCTCGAGGTCGGACGCGACGTCGCCGGGCACGGCTCGATCGCGGCCCGGCCGCTGCGCACCACGTCGCCCGCACCCGTCACAGCCTGACCACCGGTGCCTCGGTGCCGGGGCGCCCGCAGGCCGGCGCCCCGCGTGGGACGATGCCGCTCATGGACGACGACGTCACCGATGTGCTCGGCGAGGACTGGACGGCGCGCACGCTGACCCTGCGGCCGGACACGGACGCGCTGCGCACCGGCGTGGACCCGGTGGCCACGCTCGTCGGGCTGCGAGACGTCGACCCCGCACGCACCGCGGTGCTCTACGTGCACGGCTTCGTCGACTACTTCTTCCACACCCACCTGGGTGCGCCGTTCGCCCAGGCCGGGTACCAGCTCTACGCACTCGACCTGCGCGACTGCGGTCGTTCGATCCGGGCCGGGCGCACCCCGATGACGACGACGAACCTGTCGGCGTACGTCGAGGAGATCGACCTGGCCGTGCGGGCCCTGCGGCGCACGCACCCGAAGGTGGTGCTGCTCGGCCACTCCGCGGGCGGCCTGGTCACCAGCCTGTGGGCCGACGCCCGGCCCGGGGCGCTCGACGGCCTCGTGCTCAACTCCCCGTGGCTGGACCTGCGCGGCAGCTGGTTCGACCGGACGGTGCTCACGGCCGTCATGGACCTGCTCGGGGCCGTGGCGCCGCAGACCGTCGTGGCCCGCCTCGACCCGGCGTACGGGCAGGCGCTGCACCGCGACACCGGGGGCGAGTGGGACTACGACCTCACCTGGAAGCCGCACGCGGACGCGGTGGTCCGCGCCGGGTTCGTGCGCACCGTCCGGCACGGCCAGGCGCGGGTGGCCCGCGGGCTGTGGGTCGACTGCCCCGTGCTCGTGCTCGCCTCGGACGCGTCGGGCCCCGACAAGGGCCGGCACGACGCGCTGCTCACCACCGACTCGGTGCTCGACGTGCGGCACATGAAGGCGCTCGCCCCGCGGCTGGGCACCGACGTCACGTTCGTCGAGGTGCCCGGCGGTGCGCACGACCTGGCGCTGTCGCCGAGCCCCGCACGCGAGGACTACGTGGCACGGGTGCTGGAGTTCCTCGACGCCCGGGTGGGCACCGCCGGACGAGGTTGACCCTTTCGGGGGATATCGCCCATTTCGGACACCCGGCGATGATGCGCCCATGTGGGCGGCCCCGGTGTGGTGGATGTCGTTGTGGGGCGCCGTCCTGCTCACCTGCCTGACGCTGTGGGTGCTGGCGAGCCGTCGCGGCCGGTCCCGTCGTGGCCAGGACAGCCCCGTCCACGCCGTGCCGGTCACCAGCTGGATGCCGCAGACCGAGGCGATGGGCCCGGTGAGCGGGTGGCCGCACTCGCTGGACGCACCCGACGACCCGCCCGCAGGCTCCCCCGAGGACCGTCCTGACCTGTGGGCGATGCTGCCCTGACCAGGGGCGGTTCGGCGCGGCCTACCCTGACCCGGTGACCCACGAGCCGTTCGGCGCCCCGCCTCCGGCGGCGGCGCCGCACGAGCCGCTGCGCACCTTCCACCCGCGCCGCGCCGCACTGGGCCGGGACCGGGCCGATGCGCTCGACCGGCTGTGGCCCGCCCTCGGCCTGGCCGTGCACGACGAGACGTCCTGGCCGCGCACCGTCGCCGGGCGGCTGGACACCGAGGCGCTGTTCGGCCGCCACGCACCGCTCGTGCTGGAGATCGGCCCCGGGATGGGCACGGCGACCGTCGCCCTCGCCACGGCCGACCCCGACCGCGACGTGCTCGCCGTCGAGGTCCACCTGCCGGGAGTGGCGAACCTGCTGCTGCTCGCCGAGCGCGCCGGGCTCACCAACCTGCGCATCGGCTACGGCGATGCGCTGCACCTGGTGCGCGCGGGGCTCGAACCCGGTGCGCTGGACGAGGTGCGGGCCTTCTTCCCCGACCCGTGGCCGAAGGCGCGCCACCACAAGCGCCGGCTGGTGGCGCCCGACCACGTCCGCCTGCTGGTGTCCCGGCTGCGGCCGGGCGGTGTGCTGCACGTCGCCACCGACTGGCTGGCGTACGCGACGACGATGCGCGAGGTGCTGCTCGCCGACCCGGACCTGGCGCCGCTCGACGAGGACCGTGCCGGGCGGCCGGTCACAGCGTTCGAGCGCAAGGCCGCCGCGGCCGGGCGCCCGGCGACCGACCTGCGGTTCACCCGGGTGGGCTGAGGTCTCAGGCACCCTCGGTCGGCCGCCACTCGGCGGGCACCAGGTGCCGGATCACCGACGGCTGGTCGGTGAAGGCGCGCATCCGCACGTCGAGCTCGCGGTCGTAGCCGGTGAGCCGCTCATGGTGCTGGCGCAGGTGCTCGCCCCAGGTCGGCACCACGAAGACCTCGACGAAGACGGCCGCGTCCGCCGCGTCCTGATAGACCGCCCACGAGGTGGCCCCGGTGCGCCGGCG
Organism: Cellulomonas citrea; assembly: GCF_009829685.1. Taxonomy (GTDB): domain Bacteria; phylum Actinomycetota; class Actinomycetes; order Actinomycetales; family Cellulomonadaceae; genus Cellulomonas; species Cellulomonas citrea. Next base: position 2,305 of record NZ_VWSD01000149.1, on the reverse strand, counting down.
CGAGACGCCGACCCGCTGGGCCGCGTCGAGGAACCGCTCGACGTCGCCGGTCACCACATGCCGGATCTCGACCATGACCGGTCCGCTGCGCGGGTCCAGGTCGATGCCGGCGTCCACGTCCGGCTCGGGCCAGATGGCCTCGACGCGCGGGTCCTGCGCCCCGGTGCGGGCCAGCAGCGGCCACCACGCCTGCGAGACGACCCCGAGCATGAGCAGGGCGGTCGCGGCGAGCAGCGCGTGGCCGATGCCGAGCCGTTCGGCCACCACACCCCACGCCACCGCACCGACGCCCTGACCGCCGATCATCACGATGAGGTAGATCGCCATCCCCCGGGCCCGGACCCAGGCGGGCAGCGTGAGCTGCAGCACCGTGCTGAACGTGGACAGCACGACGAGCCAGCCGACGCCCGCGAGCACGAGCAGCGCGACGAGCAGCACCGCGCTGCTCGTGAGGGCCGCCCCCGCCATGCCGAGGCCGAAGAGCACCGACGAGCCCGCCAGCAGCACCCCGCGCGACATCAGGCCGCGCAGCCGCGCCATCGCCAGGGCCCCGAGCACCGCACCTGCGCCGAGCGCGCCGAGCAGCATCCCGTACCCGCCCGGCCCGAGGCCCAGCCGCTGGCTCGCCACGACGGCGAGCAGCGCCCACAGCGCGGAGGCGGGCCCGACGAACAGGGCCACCCGCAGCAGCACCCGCCGCACCCCGGGTGCGTTGCCGACGTACCGGGAGCCGGACCGCAGCGCGGACACCAGTGGCTCGGCCTCCCGCTCCGGGTTCACCGGACGGCGCCAGGCCACGAGGGCGACGACGACCGCGACGGTCGACAGCGCGTTGATCGCGAACAGCACAGCGGGACTGACCACGAGCAGCAGCGCCCCCGCGACCGCCGGCCCGACCGCCCGGGCGATGTTGATGTTCATGCTGCCCAGCCCGGCGGCGGCGGGGATCAGCCGCGGCGGCACCAGCTCGGGCTGGATCGCCTGCCACGCGGGGCCGGCCAGGGCGTTCGTCACACCGAGCCCGAAGGTGAGCATGAGCAGCACCACCGGGGTCACCAGACCGGCCTGGGTGAGCGCCGCCAACGACCCGCTCACCACGACGGCGGCACCGAACACGCCCACGAGGTAGCGCCGCCGGTCGAGCACATCGGCCAGCACCCCGGCCGGCAGCGACACGACGAGCACCGGCAGCAGGCTCGCGGCCTGGGCCAGCGCCGTGAGCGAGGCGGCGTTCGGCTGGTGCACGAGCATCCACTGGGCGCCGACGGTCTGCATCCAGGTCCCCGTGTTGGACACGAGCTGGGCGATCCAGAGCCACCGGAAGGTGGACAGCGCGAGCGGCGCCCAGGTCCCGGGTGACCCGTCCGGGACGTCGGCCGCCGGACCGTGCGGCCCGCCGCGCAGCCCGCTGGCGCTCACCGTCGCGGCCCGCTGCCGCTGCACCGCCGAGGTCGTCACGTCCTGGTCCGTCACCTGCCGTTCGGCCGGCTGCTCGCTCACGCATCTCCTGTTCGCCGCGGTCCTGGCGCCAAGCGTGCACCACGGGTCCGCTGGGTGCCCGTGCGGTCTCAGCCGAGCAGGTCGAGCCCCAGGTCGAGCGAGGGCGCCGAGTGGGTGAGCGCCCCGACCGCCAGGTAGTCCACCCCGGTGAGCGCGACCTCGCGGGCCACGTCGAGCGTGAGCCCGCCGCTCGCCTCGGTCGCCACCCCGGCCGGGCGGCACAGCGCGACGGCGGCCCGCAGCTCGTCGAACCCCATGTTGTCCAGCAGCACGAGCACGGCCCCCGCGGTCACCGCCTGCTCGACCTGGTCGAGGGTGTCGCACTCGACCTCGCAGAACACGTCCGGCGCGGCGGCGCGCACGGCGGCCATCGCGGCGACCACGCCCCCGGCGGCGAGCACGTGGTTGTCCTTGATGAGGGCCTGGTCGCCCAGGTTCATCCGGTGGTTGCGGCCGCCGCCTGCCCGCACGGCGTACTTCTCGGCGGCCCGCAGCCCCGGCAGCGTCTTGCGGGTGTCCCGGATGACGGCACCGGTGCCGGCGACCGCCGCGACCCAGCGGGCCGTGAGGCTCGCGACCCCGGACAGGTGGGTGAGCAGGTTGAGCGCGGACCGTTCGGCGATGAGCAGCTCACGCACCGGCCCCTCGACCTCGAGCACGGCGCTGCCGGGGACGACGGGGTCACCGTCGGACGCGAGCAGCCGGACGGTGCCGTCGCCGGCGAGCCGCTGGGCGAACACGGCCTGTGCGACCGGCAGCCCGGCCACGACGCCCTTCGTGGCCTCGTGGGTGGGCAGCTCCCAGG
>NZ_VWSD01000148.1 GCF_009829685.1 Cellulomonas citrea | reverse complement strand
GGGTGCCGGCGCCGGCATGACGAGCGGCTCGCGCCCGGCCGGCAGCGGTTCGCGGGTGCTCGTGCGCCCCGCCTCGACCACGAGCCGCGACCCCGGTGCCAGCAGCGGCGCCCCGAGGTTGACGTGGTAGAGCAGCGGCACACCCGCCGGCTGCTCGCCGACGTTGGTCACCACGTCGTCGACCTGCACCCACCCGTCGTCCGTGGCGAGGGTGAGGTGGCGGTCGACGACGACCCGCGGCCCGCCCAGGCTGGTGTGCGCGACCTTGCCGACGACGTGCACGACGACCGCGTCGGCCGTCCGCTCGCGCCACCAGCGCACGTCGTAGGCGTGCGACAGGTGGTGCGTGCCGTGCTGGCCGTGGCCGTCGCGCGGTTCGCCGATGTTGTCCGGGCCGCAGGTGGCGAGCAGCCCGCCGAGGAACCGCTGCTCCCAGTCCGCGCCCGGCCCCGGGTCCACCGGGTTGGGCGAGCGCCAGGCGACCGGGGTCCCGGCCCACCAGGCCGCCCCCAGGTCGAGGCCGCGGTCCGGCAGCACGTCGAGGGACCAGCCACCGGCGAGGCGCACCGCGAGCACGCGCTCACCGCCGCGTCCGGTGCGCTCGGCGACGTCGGCCACCGCCTCGGGCAGCCCCACCAGACCGGCGTCGAGCAGGTCGACCGCGCGGGTCACGCCTGCACCAGCTCGGCGACGAGCCCACCCATGAACGTGTCGCCCAGCCCGATGGTCGTCGGCCGCTCGACGCGCAGGTCGAGGGCGGGCACGACGCAGACCTGCTCGCCCAGCAGCTCCTCGAGGCGGGTGCCGAACGCAGCACCGGCCGCGTGCACCGGACCGGCCGCGACCTGCGCGTGCTGGTCCGGGGTGAACCCGTCGCCCAGCGCGTACCGGGCCCCGGCCATGTGCACGCCGCCGCGCAGCGCCGTCCGCCAGCGCCCGGCGTCCGGCCCGTAGGCCAGCGCCCAGTACCGGCTGTGCACCATGAGGGTGCGAGCCGGGATGCGGGCGTGCAGGTCGGCGAGGTGGCCGGCCATGGCCGTCGCGTCCAGCAGGTCCACCTGCGCGGCGAGGGACGCCTGCATCTCGTCCTCGTTCATGCCGTACAGGTCGATCGCGTCGAGCAGCCGCTCACGCACCAGGTCGGCGAGCTCGGGCACGTGGAACCCGGCGTCCTCGTAGATGACGAGGGCACCGGCCGGCAGCCGCGTGAGGTGCCGGCGCAGGTCCGCCAGCCGGGTGGCCAGCGTCGCCGGGTCGCGCACCGTGTTGAACCCGCAGATCACGAACACGTCCGCGGTGGCGAGCACGTCGCCCAGCCCCTCCGCGAGCACGAGCTCGGCGTTGGGCGGGTCGTGGGCGTAGATGAGGCGGTTCGGCTCGGTGGACACCAGCTCGCGGTCGCCCACGCGCAGGTGCACCCCCGCCGGGTACTGCACGATGAGGTGCGGGTCGAGCGAGTCGGCCTGCGCGCTGCACACGTACGAGATCGCCCGTGGCAGCAGCCGGCGCACATGGTCGTCGATGCTCACCAGGTGCACCGTGCTCGGCAGCCCGAAGGCCGCCATCGCGATGCCGGCCCGCACCCCCGTCCCGCCCAGCGTGATGGCCGTGGCGAACCGGGCGGCGAACGTGTCGATCACGTCCGACGAGGCGACGAACCGCTCACCGCCGACCCCGGCCGCCACGAAGGAGGCGATGGAGACGACGAGGTCCCGTTCGGTGCGCACCGGGTGGCGCAGGTCGAGGTCGGCGGGCGTCACCCCCAGCTCGTCGACCAGGGCCTGGAGGGTCGCGGTGTCCCACACGATCTCGTAGTCGACCGTGCCCCCCAGGCCCAGGACGGCGTGCTTCATGTCAGTCCGTTCCGTCCGTGCGGGCGATCAGTACAGGTCGGCCTTGCCGGCCGCCTCGAACAGGTCGATCTTCTGCGCGGCGACGACGTTCATGGCCTCGATGCACGGCGGCTGGATGGTGTTCGGCTCGCGCAGCGTCACGTCGGCCATCACCTCGCGCATCTTGGCGTGGTACGCGGCCTTGATGTCGCTGGAGATGTTGATCTTGTTGACGCCGAGCTTGACCGACTGACCGATCTCCGTGTCGGGGTTGTTCGACCCGCCGTGCAGCACGAGCGGCACGTCGACGACGGCCTTGATGGCCTGCAGCCGGTCGAGCTTGAGCTCGGGCTTCATCCACGCCGGGTACAGGCCGTGGCAGGTGCCGATGGCGATGGCCAGGGAGTCCACACCGGTCTGCGCGACGAACGAGACGGCCTCGTCGGGCTCGGTGTAGGTGATGGTGTCCGAGCCGTCCTCGGCCTCGGCGTCCATCTTGCCGATCGTGCCGAGCTCGCCCTCGACCGAGACGCCCACGGCGTGCGCGGTGGCCACGACCTTGCGGGTGATCGCGACGTTCTCCTCGAACGGGAGCATCGAGGCGTCGATCATCACCGAAGTGAAACCGGCCTGGATGGCGGTGAGCACCTGCTCGTAGGTGGCGCCGTGGTCGAGGTGGATGGTCACCGGGACGGTGGCCTTGTGCGCCGCCTGGATGATCGCCGGCAGCAGGTCGGTGCCGATGTGCGACAGCTCGTCGGGGTGGATCGCGACGATGAGCGGGGCGCGCTTGGCCTCGCTGATCGCGAGGATGCCCGTGAACATCGCCCAGTCGCTGATGTTGAACGCCGGGACCGCGAAGCTGTGCTCGTCCGCGACGGCCAGCAGGTCCTTGCCATTGATCAACATGACAGTTCTCTCTCTTTCCTTGGTGGAACCGGTCAGATCTTCACTGCGCCGGCGGTCATCCCACCGATGAAGTAGCGCTGGAAGAACAGGAACAGGAGCATCACTGGGATGCAGCCGAGAATGCTCATCGCCATCATCTCGGACCATTCATAAGAATGCTGGCCCATGAGAAGCTGGATACCGATGGGCACGGTGCGCATGTCCTCGGTCTTGGTGAGGGTGAGCGCGAAGAGGTATTCGTTCCACGCGATCATGAACGTATAGATCCCGACCGAGACGATGCCCGGCACCGCAATCGGCACGAGCACCCGCCACAACGCCTGGAACGCACCGGCACCGTCGACCTTGACGGCCTCGTCCAGCTCACGGGGAAGGGTGTTGAAGTACCCCGTCATCATGATGATCGCGTAGGGCAGCGTGAACACCATGTAGGTGAGGATCAGCCCCTGGTAGGTGTTGTACATCTTGAGCGCAACGACCAGCCCGAAGTACGGGATGAGCAGCGTGATCGGCGGCACCGCCTGCACCGAGATGACCAGCACGTTGAGCGCGTTCTTGAACGGGAACTCGTACCGGCTGAACGCGTACGCGGCCAAGATCGCCACCACCAGCGTGAGCGCGGTGACCGACAGCGCCACCACATAGCTGTTGATGAAGAACCGCACCTTGGTCGGGTCGGTGAGGATCGAGGTGTAGGCGTCGAACGAGAACCCGCTGGTGATGAGCTTGGGCGGCAGCGCGAAGATCTCGGTGTTCTTCTTGAACGAGTTCGACGCCATCCAGAGCACCGGCAGCCCGGCGAACAGCCCACCGACGGTCAGCCCGACCAGCAGCAGCGCCTTCTGCGCCGCGGTCTGGCGACGCCTCCTGGCAGAGAGGTTCATGTCAGTCCCTCGATCTCTGGTGCCGGACGTAGAGGAACGCCAGCACCATGGAAAGCAGCAGCACGATCACGGCGCTCGTCGAGGCCAGCGAGAACTTGTAGCTGCTGAAAGCCAGCTTGTAGGTGTAGGTCGAGAGCATCTCGGTCACGTTGATCGGGCCGCCGCCGGTGGTCATCCAGATGAGCGCGAACTGCTGCGTGGTCCAGATGACGTCCAGCAGGGCCATCGAGATGATGATGGGCCGCAGCTGCGGGAGCGTGACGTTGCGGAACTTCTGCACGGCATTGGCACCGTCGACGGTCGCCGCCTCGTACAGGTCCTTGGGGATGCCCTGCAGACCAGCCAGCAGGCTGACCATGAAGAACGGGTAGCCAGCCCAGATGTTGATGAAGGTCACGGCGTGCAGCGCGGTGGCGGGCGAGGCCAGCCACTCCACGTTCTGGTGGATGAGGCCCAGCGTGTGCAGCAGGTAGTTGACCACACCGTTGGGGTTGAGCAGCATGCGCCACAGCACCGCGATGATCGCCACCGTGAACAGCCACGGCAGCACGTAGACCACCCGGAACAGCGCCTTGGTGCGATTCTTCAGCAGCGGGCTGTTGAGCATCATCGCGAAGGTGAGCCCGAGCACCATGTGGGCAGCCACGCTCACACCGGTGAAGTAGGCGGTGTTCTTGACCGCCGTGAAGAACACCGGGTCGGTGACGACCTTGACGTAGTTGTCCAGGCCCACGAACACCGGGTTCGGGTTGGTGATGACGTTGTCCTGGAACGAGTACCCGATCACCATCGCGATCGGCAGGAGCATGAGCACGACCAGCAGCAGGACGGTCGGCGCCAGGTAGAGGTACGGCGTGATGCGGCGCTGGACGCGTGGCCACAGCGGCCGGCGGTACGTCGGCGCCGGGTCGCGGTGCGACGGTGGGGCGGACTGCGCGAGGGCAGACAAGGTGGGGCCTCCTTCGGGGCGGTCCGCACCGGGCACGACGGGCATGCCCGGTGCGGACCGAGGTGTCACGGAGCTGCTAGAACTCCGCGACCCACTTCGCCTGGGCGTTCTTCAGGGCGTCGGACACCGACTCGTCGCCGTTGAGCGCCAGCTGCAGCTGCTCGCCGTAGTCGCGCATGAGCTGCTCGGAGACCGGCAGGCCGACGAACTCGTTGGCCGGGGTGCCGGCCTTGTAGATGTCGAACGCCTTGGAGAACAGCGGGTCGCTGTTCGAGAAGTCGGGCGTCGACTCCTTGTTGCCGGGGAACGCGTTCGCCAGCGTCGAGAGCTTGGAGTTGACGTCCTTGCTCATGAGGTAGGAGACGAGCTTCCACGCCTCGGCCTTGTGCTTGGAGTTCTCGGCGATGCCGATGCCCCACGAGGCGTAGGGGATGCCCCGCGCCCCGGTGTACCCGTCCTCGGCCGGGATGGCCGAGATCGAGAACTTGAGGTTCGGGTTCTCCTTCTTGATGAGGTTGATGTGCGCGAGCGAGTCGATCATCATGCCGACCCGGCCGTTGGTGAACTCCTCGACCTTGTCCTGCTCCTTCATGGTGAAGGAGCCCTGGGCGACGACGCCGGCGTCCCACAGGTCCTTGACGAACTGCGTGCCGGACGTGACGGCCTTGTTCGTGAGGTCGGGCTTGCCGTCCTTGAGCATCGAGCCACCGGACGCCCAGACCCACGACATGACGTCGTTCTGCACACCGTTGGGGGCGTCGAGGGACAGCGGCAACACCCAGCCGGCCGTGTTGTTGCCGAGCGCGGTGACCTTCTTGGCGTCGTCCATGAACTGCGACCGGGTCGACGGCGGGGCGCTCACACCGGCCTGCGAGAGCAGGTCGTCGTTGGTGAACAGCGGGTACACGAAGTTGACGACCGGGATCATCCGGGTCTTGCCGTCGATCGCGACCTGGCTGACGAGCTGGCTGTCGTCGTAGCCGTTGTCCTTCATGAGGGCGGACAGGTCGGTGATCGCGTTCTGCTTGGTGAAGTCGGAGACCCAGGCTCCGTCGAGGCCGACGACGTCGGACATGGTGCCCGAGGCCGCGCCGGCGACGACCTGCTCCTTGGTCGAGGCGTACGGCCCCGACAGGAGCTTGACCGTGATGTTCGGGTTCGCCTTCTGGAAGTCGTCGATGACACCCTGGAGGGCGCCGGCAGGCAGCTCGGGCTCCCACCACTGCGCGAACTCGAGCGTCACCTTCTCCCCCGATGCCGACGTGCTGGCCGGGTTGGACGATCCACTGCAAGCCGTGGTGAGTGCCAGTGCGACAGCACCGGAGGCCACCAGAAGCCCCCGAACTGTACGAGCGCCGTTGCTCATCTCTCTCCTCTCTGAGAACTGCCACATCGTGCGCATCGATGCGCACTTCTGCGTGTTCCCGCACGCTAAGTCGCCCAGGAGCGTGACGTCAAGGGCTTGTCAGAGACTCCTCAGGGTCGGACCAACGTCCCGATCTCAGCCATTGATGCAGGTCAGCGGCCCGGGCGCCCGCGACGCGTGCCGGTACCGGGACGTGCGTCTTTGTCACGATTGCGCATCACGAGGCCCCCAGCAGGGAACCGCAAGCCGCCCACGGGCGTGGGATCGCTGCCACGGCGGTTGCGCGATTCGGCACCGGCGGCACCGCCGAGTGCCAGAATGTGCTACTAGTTGCACATGTCCGCTTCAGGTTCCGACGCCGCCGCCTCGCGTCGCCTGCCCGCCGGCCGCAAGGCCGAGCTCGCGGCGTACGTGGCCGAGGTCGGCGAGGTCACGGTCGCCCGGCTCGCCGAGCACTTCGAGGTGTCCGCCGACACCATCCGACGCGACCTCGACCAGCTCGACGCCGACGGTGTGCTCATCCGAACCCACGGCGGTGCCGTCAGCCCCGTCGCGCTGCCCCGCCCCGAGTTCGGCCTCGACGTGCGCCTGCGGCTGCACGCCGACGCCAAGGAGACCATCGGCCGGCTCGCCGCGGGCCTGGTCCACGACGGCGACGCCCTCATGCTCAACGCCGGGACGACGACCCTGGCCGTGGCCCGCAACCTGCGCGAACGGCACGACCTCACGATCGCCACCAACAGCCTGCGGCTGCCGGCCGAGGTCTCCCCGACGATGATCCGCGACCTGTACGTCTTCGGCGGCTCGGTGCGGCTCACCGCCCAGGGCACCGTCGGCCCGCTGCAGATCCCCGTCTCGGCCTCCGGCGGCGACCCGGGCATCCGCGCCGATCTCGCGCTCGTCGCGGTCGGCGCGGTCGACGGCGCCAGCGGCTACTCCACGAGCAACCTGGCCGAGGCCGCCATGATGGCCGAGATGATGGCGCGGGCCACCCGCGTCGCTGTGCTCGCCGACGCCTCGAAGTTCGGCCGACGGCTGTTCGCCCAGATCGCCGAGCTCGACCAGGCCGACTACCTGGTGACCGACGCCGCACCGCCGGAGCCGCTGGCGATCGCGCTCGAACGCGCCGGGGTCCGCGTGCTGCACCCGGGCCAGGAGCCCGCCTCGGGCGAGGGCCCGCAGGACAGGGCCTGACGCCAGGGCCGCACGCGGCAGCCCGCCGGCCGGCGGTTCAGGTCCGGGACGGCCGGTTCAGGCCCAAGACCACCCGCACGGGCCCGGCTCGTCAGGCCCAGGACGGCGGCGGGGGCGGAG
>NZ_VWSD01000147.1 GCF_009829685.1 Cellulomonas citrea | reverse complement strand
CGGCGGGCGACGGTCTGGTGCGCACGGCCAACGCGGCACGCGGCACGGCGCTGCAGCTCGACGTCACGTCGCCCGACGCGGGGGCGCGCATCCTGGAGCACGCGCTGGGCCGGCACGGGCGGCTCGACGCCGTCGTGCACAACGCCGGGATCACGCGGGACAAGCTGCTGGCCAACATGACGCCCGAACGCTGGGACCAGGTGCTCGCGGTCAACCTGGAGTCCCAGCTCGCGATCAACGAGACCCTGCTCACCTCGGGCGACTTCGCCGACGCCCCGCGCCTCGTGTCGATCGCGTCGACCTCGGGCATCGCCGGCAACCGCGGCCAGACCAACTACGCCACCTCCAAGGCGGGCGTGATGGGCCTGGTCCGGGCCACGGCGGCGCTGCTGGCCCCGTTCGGCGGCACGGCCAACGCGGTGGCGCCCGGGTTCATCGAGACCGAGATGACGGCACGCATGCCGGCGGTGACCCGGCAGGTCGCCCGACGGCTCAGCTCCCTGGCGCAGGGCGGCCTCCCGGTCGATGTGGCCGAGGCCGTCGCGCTGCTCGCCGGACCCACGGCCCCCGGGATCCAGGGGCGGACGCTGCGGGTCTGCGGCCAGAACCTGGTGGGGCGGTGAGCGGGGGCGGGGTGTCGGAGGCCGCCGACTCGCAGGACTCTCGCCGGGGTTCCGGCTACCCCGCCGCGCGGCGGCCCGTCGTCGAGCTGGGCGAGGTGCCGACGCTCGGCGGGCTCTACGCGAGGGCGCTCACGGGCGCGGGCCGGCGGGCATTGTCGGGCGCGGGGCGACGGGCGTTGGGTCGACCTCACTCGTCGGCGGCGCGCGCCCCCGCCACGCTGCCCGCCCGTCGCCTGCTGGTGCACGACGTACGCGCCGACGCCGCCCACCTCACCGCGTACCAGCACCTGCTCGGCGAGCCCGCGAACGACGTGCTGCCCGCCGGATTCGTCCACGTCCTGGCGTTCCCCCTGGCCATGGCCCTCCTCACGGCCGACGACTTCCCGCTGCCGGCGCTCGGCCTGGTGCACGTGGCCAACCACGTCGTCCAGCACCGCCCCGCCCTGCTCGGCGACCGCCTCACACTCTCGGCCCGCGCCGAGCACCTGCACGCCCACCGCGCCGGCACCGCCGTCGACCTCGTCACCGAGGCCGAGGCCGACGGCCAGGTCATCTGGACCGGCACCTCGACCTACCTGGCCAAGGGCCTCCGGCTGCTCGGCGAGGCGCGGTCACCGGAGCGGCCCGCGCCGTTCGTCGTCCCCGAGGCGCCGACGGCCCGGTGGCACCTGCCCGCCGACCGAGGCCGCGCCTACGCGGCGGTGAGCGGCGACCGCAACCCGATCCACCTGTCGCCCGTCACCGCGCGACTCTTCGGCTTCCCCCGCGCCCTCGCCCACGGCATGGACACCGCCGCGAGGCTGCTCGCTGCGGTAGGCCCCGGGCGTGGTGACGCGTTCACGTGGACGGTCGAGTTCGCCGCGCCGGTGCTGCTGCCGTCGGTGGTCGACGTCCGGGTCGCGCCGGATGACGGGGGTTTCAGCCTGGCGGCGTGGAGACCGCGCGACGGGAAGCCGCATGTGGTGGGGCGGGTGGAGGCGAGATGAGTGCGTTCTCACTCGCTAGACCCGGCCCAAATCGACGAATCTGACACGTAAACAATGCCACTCAGCCGCCGACACCAGACCTAGTACACTACATCGCCGAGATTCGGAGCGCGCCGTAATCTGCTACCATTATGCAATGACCATTAACGCTTCAAATCTGCAAGGAATAGTCGCCCTCGTAACTCTGGTAGTGACCATTCTCGGGCTCCTCATCACCCAAGCGTGGACGGCGGCAAAATACCAGCGAAGCCTCACCGACCGCAACCTAGACCACAGGATTTCGGCGTACGCCGATCTCCTCACTACCCAGGACTCAAGATTCAGCGAGTACGACCGGGCACGCAGAATTCTGGGACCCGCGATTGATCGGGCCGATCCCGACTCGCCCGAGGTTGACGAGTGCCGGAAGAGAATTGATCGCGCGCGAGGGGCCGCATGGGACGCGCAGGCCCGCTTGCAGATCTTGGCGCCGCAGGAGGTGCTTGAGGCGGCCACCTCCTACGCCGACGAAATTACTGCTGCAAATCCGCTGAGACTACTTCGAGGCGGGAAGGCCAGGAAGGAGTACATCGGGCTCGCAAATGATCGGAAGGGTCGGCTTAAGGACGCCTTTGTCGACGCCGCGCGGCGGGATCTTGAGAGTGACAAACGCCGGACGAAGCCGTGGCACCGACACCGACGCTGATCCCAGGAGTCGCTGGCCCACGAACGCAGACAAGAAGCGCGGGAGCATCGAGCTGGGCGCGCCAGGGATGTACTCCACCCACCCCGCTCCTTCATCACCCGAGCCCACAGCGAGGGCGAAGACGCTCACGGCGCCGAGTTCCGGGACGCACGAACTTCCTACCGCGCAGCTATAGATCCAGCGGGCGGAAGCGCGCCGCGACGCGACTTGATAGCATCTCCCTATCAGGAGGTGGACGATGGGCTCTCTCCGCACCCAGGTCGACGCGCTCGAACGCCAGCGCGCCGACGCGAGCCGACGACTGCGCTCGGCCATCGCCGCCGCCCTGCGCCAGGGCCGCACCCAGCGCGACCTCGCCGCTGAGCTGGACCGTTCCCAGCCCGAGATCCACCGCCTTGCGACCACCTCGGCGCCCAAGGACGCGGCCGGCCGGCCCCGCACCTGGATGACGGCCCGCAGCGCGGCCGACGCCGCCCGGCGTGAGCTGGCCGACGGCGACCCGATGATGGCGTTCCGCATGCTCACCCAGGCTCTCGACCACCTCAGCGCACTCGAGGACGCCGACGACGTGGCCGAGTGGGCCGTCACCCCGGCCCCGATACGTGACGAGCGGTTCGACACCCTGCTGCTGGCACTCACCCGCCGCGCCTTCGACGCCCGCGGGCTGCGTCACCCGGACTGGGCGACGCCGCACCGCCTCCCGACGCCATGGGTGCTGGCCGCGACACCCGCCCGCGCGGAGCGCGTCCGAGCCTCGACACCGCCGGACCTCGCAGCCCTCAACCTGTTCGTCTCAGCCAAGGACCTGGTGACGGCATGAGCCGCGAGATCCGCGCCCTCACCAGCGCGCAGATCCGCGACGCACTCGACCGGCTCGACACCGTCCTGGCTGCACGCGGCGTGAAGGCCAGCCTCTACGTGGTCGGCGGCGCCGCGATCGCCCTGGAGTACGACGGGCGCCGCTCGACCGTCGACGTCGACGCGGTCTTCCGACCGGCCCCCGAGGTGCTCGCTGCGGCCAGCACTGTCGCCACCGAGATGGGACTCCCGCCGGACTGGCTGAACTCCCGGGCGTCAGCCTTCATGCCCGACCACGACCCGCCACCACCGCCCGAGGCTCCCGGCCTGCACGTGGCGTTCGCCTCCACCACGGTGCTGCTCGCGATGAAGCTGCTGTCCAACCGCGAGCGCGACTTCGACGACCTCGTCGTGCTCACGCGAACCCTCGGGCTGACGGAGCCGCACGAGCTCGTCGCGATCGTCCACGAGGTGTACCCCGACGGCTGGGGCCCGCGGATGCCCGACGACGAGGAGCTGACGATCGATGCCGCCGAGGTCCTGCGCGAGGTCAGGTCCCGCCGCCGTAAAGATGGATAAGCCGATGTCCTATCCATCTTTACGCCCCATCGACACGCCCCGAGAGCTCCCCCGGCCCCGCCGGGTCGAGAACTGGTCAGTTGGGACCTGACACCACCGCGCCGAGGCGCCCAACTGACCACTTCCCGGGGGAGACGAAGCCGGGGACGAGCCCGGACCGGGTGAGCCGATCCAGCACGCGACCCACCTCGCGACCAGGACCAGGACCAGGACCCGCACCACCGGGACCAAGGTCCCCCACGCGACCCTGCCGGAAGCCGATACACATCCTGTGCAGTCGCTGAGGACTGCTCTTGAGGGCTGTGCCGACGCAACGAGGCGTCGTGCAGGACCCGGGCCTCCCGACCGGGACACCCGGGACGTCGGACAGAAGCGCGAGACCCCGTCGTGACCCCTTCCCCCGCACCAGACGCGTCCCGCCGGCCCAGGCGCAGGCTCATCATGGCAGGCGCACTCACCGCCGCCGTGGCCCTCGCCGTGGTGCCCGTCGTCATCGCCGTCAACCGGTCGGCCGAACGCACCGCCGCCGACACCGCGACCCCGGACCCGGTCGACGCCCTGCTGCCCAACGGGCACCGGCTCACCCCCGCGGGGACCTCCGTGACCCTGGGGAACCTGCCGATGGGTGGTGCGGTCACCGCCGACGGCAGGTACCTGTGGACCGTGTCGGCGGGGTTCGACTCCAACGACATCCGCATCGTCGACACCACGACGAACGCCGTCTGCCAGATCGTCGAGCTGCCCGGCGCCTCCGGCGGGATCACGCTCGACTCGGTCCACCGGCTCGCGTACGTCTCGGGGCTGCCCAACTCCCGCTGGCAGCCCACCAAGAACGACCTGCCCGGCGCGCAGGGCGACGACGTGCTGGTCTACAGCTGGGGCGACACCTGCGGGCAGGCGAGCCTGGACCGGGTCATCAAGGTGCCGCCGCAGCCCGGCGCACCGGCCGTCCAGGTGTTCCCGCCGCCCCGTGCGGGTGAGCCCGCCACGGTCGCCGCCTGGCCGCAGAAGCTCGCGGTCTCCCCCGACGGCAGCCGGCTGCTCGTCGCCCTCAACCTGGCGAACAGCGCCGCCGTCATCGACCTCACGGGCGGCGACCAGGTCTCCTACGTCGACACCGGCAGCTACCCGTTCGGTGCCGCGATCACCCCCGACGGCACGCTCGGGCTGGTGAGCAACGAGGCCGCCGGCACCGTGTCGGTCATCGACCTGGCGACCGCGACCAAGCTCACCGACGTCACCGTCGGCGCCCCGCTGTCGCACCCGCAGGGCATCGTCGTCGACGCCGAGGGTGAGCGCGCCTTCGTCGCGCTGTCCGCGAGCGACCAGGTAGTGGTCCTCGACCTGGCCGACCGTGAGGTCGAGCGCACCCTGTCCGTCGGACGGCCCGAGGGGCTGGGCACCATGCCGGTGGCCGTCACGCTCAACCAGACCGGCGACCGGCTGTACGTCGCGGAGTCCGGCGCCGACGAGATCGCCGTCTTCACCGTGCCCGACGAGGACACCGCGGCCGAGGCAGGCGCGAGCGCCCCTGCGACCGCCTCCGACGACGAGTCCACCGCTGCGACCTCGGACGACGAGACCGCGACCACCACGGCCGACGCGGACGGCGACGGCGACGACGCGGCCACCGCCACCACCGAGACCGTCGCCGCCGGCGGCACCGGCTGGACGATGGTCGGCCGCATCCCGACCTCGCAGCAGCCGCAGGCCGTGCTCACCACGTCCGCCGCCGACGGCCAGCCGGCCCGGCTGCTCTACGTGACCGCCGAGGGCGTCGGGATCGGCCCGAACCCGAAGGGCACGAACCCCGCGAACGCCGCCGACCCGATCTTCTGGGCGTTCAACCCCAAGCCCCCCAGCACCGACGTCTTCGACGGCTACGCCTACCCGCCGCGGATGGTCACCGGGCAGGCCGGGATCCTCCCGCTGCCCACGGACGCGCAGGTGGCCGCCTCCACCGCCGCGGCGTCCGCCCAGCAGCTGCCCACCAACACCCAGGCCGCGCCGAAGGACACCGTGCTGCGGGCCGACGGGCCGATCAAGCACGTGTTCTTCGTGGTGCGCGAGAACCGCAGCTACGACCAGTTGCTCGGCGACGACACCCGGGGCAACGGCGACCCGAAGCTCACCGTGTTCGGCCAGGGCACGACGCCCAACATGCACGCCCTGGTCCAGCAGTTCCCGCTGCTGGACAACGTGTACGCCAACTCCGAGGCGTCGATCCAGGGCCACTACTGGACGGCGGCGTCGATCGTGCCGGACTACGTCACCCGCAACTGGGTGCAGCAGTACGGCGGCCGCGGCCGGCCCAACGACTTCGGCTCGTTCGTCGTGGACAACCCGCCCAACGGCTTCCTGTTCAACCAGGCCGAGCGCCAGGGCATCTCGTACTTCAACTACGGCGAGGCGTTCATCGGCGGCTTCACCTCGGTGCCCGACCGCGACCGGTCGCCGCAGGCCCTGGCCGAGCTCACCAAGGTCGAGGCCAACTCCGACCTCGGGCCGACCACCAACGGCTGCTACCCGGGCGACATGTCGATCGGCACCGCGATGGACGGCGGCGAGATCTTCGACTCGTCCATGCCTGCCGGAGCCCCCCAGGGCGCGTACTCGCACTACGACTGCTTCGCCCAGCGGTTCGCCCAGCAGCTGGCCACCGACTCTGTCCCGGCGCTCAGCTACCTGTCGATGCCGAGCGACCACACCCGCGGCACCCAGCCCGGGTTCCCCACCCCGACGGCGATGCAGGCCGACGCCGACCTGGGCCTGGGACAGCTCGTCCAGCTCATCTCGAGCTCGGACATCTGGTCGTCGTCCGCGATCTTCGTCGTGGAGGACGACTCGCAGGACGGTGCCGACCACGTGAACGCGCACCGCATCCCGGCCCTGGTCGTCAGCCCCTACACGAAGCAGGGGGCCGTGCTGCACACCCGGTACGACCTGGTGTCCGTGGTGCGGTCCATCGAGCTCATCATCGGGATGGACCCGCTGAGCCTCAACGACGCGACCGCCACCCCCATGTACGACGTGTTCACCTCGACCCCGGAGAACCTGGCGCCCTACACGGCGCGCCCGGCGACGGTCGACCTGCTCACCATGAACGACGCCGCGTCACCGGACTCGGAGTGGTCCGCCTCGCTCGCGCTCGACCAGGTGGACCGGGTGCCGCAGCGGGTGCTCGACGCGATCCTGTGGCACTCGGTCTACGGCTCCGACTCGAACCCGCCGCCGCCCGGCCCGGACGCCGAGGGTGAGGAGGCCGGCGAGGCCGACTGAGCCCGCTGGGTGTCGGTCCCGCAGGTGGGGGGCCTGCGGGACCGACGATCAGCGCCGGTCGCCCTCGGCGGTCTCCTCCAGCCACAGGGCCCGGCGAGGGCAGGCGCGGACGGCGCGCCGGGCCTCCTTGACCTGGGAGCGGTCGAGGTCACCGGCCACGATCGGGTAGCCCCAGCGGTCCAGCTCGATCAGCCGGTCCGCGACCTGCGCGCACAGGCCGATGCCCTCGCACGCCACCGGGTCCACCCGCAGCCGCTGCGTGACCTCCGGCGCCCGGCTCATCCGGGCACCCCCGGCAGCGCCGGGCCGGCACCGTGGGCGCAGGGCCGGCCGG
>NZ_VWSD01000146.1 GCF_009829685.1 Cellulomonas citrea | reverse complement strand
GCCGTCGGCTCCGGCGGCCACCGCGGCCGGCTGAGCCCACCCGTCACGGCCCGTGGTCGGCCGCCCGCAGCACTGCGGGCGGCCGACGGCGGTGCACCCGTAGGCTGGAGACCCGTCCACCGACCCCGGGAACACTCTCCGCATGTCCGCCAGCACCTGGCTCCAGATCGCGCTCGTCCTGCTGTTCATCCTCATCGGCGGCCTGTTCGCCTGCACCGAGCTCGCGCTGGTCTCGTTGCGCGAGTCCCAGATCGCCCAGCTCGCCCGGCAGGGCGCCCGCGGCGCGCGGGTCGCGGCGGTGGCGCGCAACCCCAACCGGTTCCTGGCCGCGGTCCAGATCGGCGTCACGGTCGCCGGGTTCCTGTCCGCCGCGTTCGGGGCCTCGACGCTCGCACCCGAGCTGGCGCCCGTCTTCGTCCGGCTCGGTCTGTCCGACGGGGCCGCCGACGCGGTCGCGCTCGTCGTGCTCACGCTCGTGATCGCCTACGCCTCGCTCGTGCTCGGCGAGCTCGTGCCCAAGCGGATCGCGCTGCAGCGCGCCACCGCGGTCGCGATGAACGTCGCGCCGCCGCTCGACGTGTTCGCCACGGTGATGACACCGGCGATCTGGTTGCTGTCGGCCTCGACCAACGGCATCGTGCGGCTCCTCGGGCTCGACCCCGCGCAGGCGGGGGAGCAGATGAGCGAGGGTGAGCTGCGCGACCTGGTCCGCACCCACCCCGACCTGCCGGACGACGAGCGCCGGCTCATCGACGAGGTGTTCGAGGCGGGGGACCGGTCGCTCTCGGAGGTGATGAAGCCGCGCGGCGAGGTCACCTTCCTCAACGCGGCCGACGACGCGCTGGAGGCGTCCACGCTGGTGCGCACTCTGCCGTACAGCCGGTACCCGGTGATCGGCGAGGACTTCGACGACGTCGTCGGCTTCGTGCACGTCCGCGACCTGCTGGGTGCGGTCGCCGAGGTGACCGCCGGTGCGCAGCGCCCCACGGTCGGGTCGGTCGCCCGCCCCATCACCTCGTTGCCGGGGACGAACGCCCTGCTGCCGACGCTGTCGAGCATGCGGCGCACCCGCAGCCACATCGTCGTCGTCGTCGACGAGTACGGCGGCACCGACGGCATCGTCACGCTCGAGGACCTGCTCGAGGAGCTCGTCGGCGACATCGTCGACGAGTACGACCTGCCGTCCTCCCCGCCGAGCGAGGGCGGGGAGATCGACGCCGGCCTCACCGTCGAGGAGTTCGGCGAGCGCACCGGGGTGCCGCTCACGGACGGGCCGTACGAGACCGTCGCCGGGTACGTGCTGGCCCGGCTCGGACGGCTGGCCGAACCCGGTGACCAGGTCGAGGTGGTCGGGCCGGACGGTGCGACGCGTCCCGGGGTGCACCTGGAGGTGGCGACGGTGGACGGTCGGCGGATCGCCGGTGTGCGCGTCGTGCGGGTGCCCGTGACGGCCGATGGCGCGCCGGTGACCGGCGAGGGGACGCCCGCTGCGCCGGCGACGGCGCCCGCCGCCGAGGACGGTGCCGCACCGGCGGCCGACACACATGATGGGACGATTTCGTAGGGTTGCCTACGCTAGAGGCATGACGAGCCCCGCACCCGTCCCCACCGACCCGTCCGCCGAGCGCTCGAAGGCCCAGCGCATCTCCCCGCGCGTGCTCGTGCTCGGCGGCGGCACCGTCGGGCTGTACACCGCGCGGCGGCTGCGCCGTCGGCTCGGCCGTCGGGACGCGGCGATCGTGGTCGTCGACCCGCGGCCGTACATGACCTACCAGCCGTTCCTGCCCGAGGTCGCGGCCGGGTCCATCGACCCGCGCAACGTCGTGGCGCCGCACCGGCGGGCGCTGCACGACGTCGACGTGCTGCAGGGCAAGGTCACCCGGATCGCGCACGCCGAGCGCCGGGTGCAGATCACGCCCGAGGAGGGCGACCCGTACTGGGTGAGCTACGACCACCTCGTCGTGGGCCTGGGCGCCGTCGCGCGCACGCTGCCCATCCCGGGCCTGGCCGAGCAGGGCATCGGCTTCAAGAACGTCGAGGAGGCCATCGCCGTCCGCAACCACGTGCTGGGCCGGATGGACGCCGCGGCCTCCATCTTCGACCGGACCATCCGGGCGCGGATGCTCAGCTTCGTGTTCGTCGGTGGCGGGTTCGCCGGGGTCGAGGCGCTCGCCGAGGTCGAGGACATGGCCGCCGACGCGCTCAAGTACTACCCCTCGCTCGACCGCTCCGAACTGCGGTTCGTGCTGGTCGAGGGCTCCGGGCGCATCCTGCCCGAGGTCAGCGAGGAGCTCGCCGGCTACGCCCTCGAACAGCTGCGGTCGCGGCACATCGAGATCCGGCTCGGCACGTTCCTGTCCTCGTGCGTCGACGGGCACGTCGTGCTGTCCGACGGCACCGAGCTCGACACCGAGACGCTCGTCTGGACCGCCGGGGTCAAGGCCAACCCCGCGCTCGGCGCCTCGGACCTGCCGCTCGACGAGCGCGGCCGGGTGCGCACCAACGCCTACCTGCAGGTGGTGGACGGTGACGGCGTGGTCGTCCCCGACGCCTACGCGGCCGGTGACTGCGCGGCCGTGCCGGACCTGGTCAACCCCGGGCAGACCTGCCCGCCGAACGCCCAGCACGCGGTGCGCCAGGGCCGGCACCTCGGTGACACCCTCGCCCGGGTGCTGCGCTCGGCCGAGCTCGAGCCGTACCGGCACGCCAACGTCGGCACGGTGGCCTCGCTCGGCATGTACAAGGGCGTGGCCTTCATGTTCGGGCGGTTCAAGGTGCGCGGGTTCCTCGCCTGGGTGCTGCACCGGACGTACCACCTGTACGCGATGCCGACCGCGTCGCGCACCGTGCGGATCGCCACCGGCTGGACCCTCAACCTGTTCACCCGGCGCGAGGTGGTGCCGCTCGGCTCGTTGCACGACCCGCGGGCGGAGTTCCGCGCGGCGGCCGAACCGCCGGCCGCGCCGACGGCCTGAGGCCGGCGCGCGACCGGTGCGGCCGGGTGCTGCCAGGATGGGCCGGGCCCCCGTAGCCCAACTGGCAGAGGCAGCCGGCTTAAACCCGGCCCAGTCCGGGTTCGAGCCCCGGCGGGGGCACGGGGTCTCCTGGCGTCCGACCGTGTGACCTGCCCAGAGCCGCCGAGCCGTCCCGGGGCAGCGGCGCGGGTCGCACGCTACGGTGGAGCGAACCTGCCGTGCGCCACCGGCGCACGTCGGGAACCTGTGCGGCAGCCCTCACGTTGTCGCTACGACAGCCATCCCTCGACGAGGAGCCCCAGGAATGAGCAACCCCGTCTTCTCCAGCAGCCCCGTGTTCGGCGATCCCCGCAAGCAGAAGCAGGGTCAGCCCGGCGCCGTGCAGACCTACGGCATGCCCGGTGCGCAGACCGCGGACGCCGCCTCGCTGGAGAACCTGTACACGGCCCCGTCGGCGACCTCTGCCCAGATGCGCCGGATGACCTACGACGACGTCGTGGTGAAGACCGGCGGGCTGCTCGCGCTGCTCGTCGTGGTCGCCGCGGCTACCTGGGCCGTGACGCCGCAGCTGCCGTGGCTCTACCTGCCCGCGGCGCTCGTCGGGCTCGTGCTCGGCCTGGTCAACTCGTTCAAGAAGAACCCCAGCCCGGCGCTCATCGTGGCCTACACGATCGCCGAGGGTGTGTTCCTGGGCGGGATCAGCTACCTGTTCCAGAACCTCGCAGTCCAGGGCAGCTCCACCGGGACCGCGCAGCCGATCGTGCTGCAGGCCGTGCTCGGCACCTTCGTCACGTTCGCCGCGAGCCTGATCCTGTTCCGCTCCGGCAAGGTGCGGGTCACCCCGAAGTTCACTCGCTGGCTGCTCATCGCGATGGTCGGGTACCTCGGGTTCTCGCTGGTCAACGTCCTGCTCATGCTCGTCATGCCCGGTTCGGCCTGGGGGCCGCTGCGCAACGGCCCGTGGGGGATCATCGCCGGTCTGGTGGCCGTGGGCCTGGCAGCCGCGAGCCTCATCGTCGACTTCGACTCGATCAAGCGCGGTGTCGAGCAGGGCGTGCCGGCCAAGTTCGCCTGGACCGCCGCCTTCGGCCTCATCGTCACGCTCGTGTGGCTCTACCTCGAGCTGCTGCGGCTGTTCTCGATCCTGTCCGGCAGGAACTGACCCAGGGGCCCCAGGCCCCTCATCCCAGGACGACGTGGGTGCCGGACGGCAGGATGATCCCGGCGCCGCCGGCGCACCAACACCAGGAGGTCGTGTCATGACCGCAGTTCTGCCCGAGGCGACCGGGGGCTTCGGCGACAAGCCGAACCTCACGTTCCCTGACTCCACCGCGCCCGCCGAGCTCGAGGTGCTCGTCCTGTCGCGCGGCGACGGCGACCTCGTCGAGGCCGGTCAGGAGATCGAGGTGCACTACCTCGGCCAGACGTGGGGCGGTCGGGTGTTCGACAACTCCTACGACCGTGGCTCCACGATCACCTTCCCGATCGGCCAGGGCGCCGTCATCAGTGGCTGGGACGACGGCCTCGTCGGCCAGCAGATCGGCAGCCGCGTGCTGCTGTCCATCCCGCCGCACCTCGGCTACGGCGACCGTGGCGTGCCGCAGGCCGGCATCCGCGGCGGCGACACCCTCGTCTTCGTCGTCGACATCGTCGACGCGCGCTGACAACTGTCCGTCCGGTCAGGGCCGGACGGACCCGAGGTACCGATGAGGCCGGGCAGGTGACCACCTGCCCGGCCTCATCGTCATGTGCCTACGCCCCGACGCGGCAGGCCACGCCCGTGGAGTGCACGGGGCAGTAGCCGTTCGGGTTCGCGTCCAGGTACTGCTGGTGGTAGCCCTCGGCGTAGTAGAACGGTCCGGCCTGGGTGGCCGGGACCAGCTCGGTGGTGATCTCGCCGTAGCCGGCGCGGGCCAGCTGCGGGGCGTAGGCCTCGCGGATGCTGCGCGCCTGCTCGAGCTGCTCGTCGCTCGTCGTGAAGACGGCCGAGCGGTACTGCGTCCCGACGTCGGCCCCCTGGCGGAAGCCCTGGGTCGGGTCGTGCAGCTCGAAGAAGTGGCGCAGCAGGCCGTCCGCACCCACCCGGGACGGGTCGTAGGCCACGAGCACCGTCTCGGTGTGACCGGTGCGACCCGTGCACACCTCCTCGTACGTCGGGTTCGGGGTGAAGCCGCCCATGTAGCCGGCCGCGGTGGTCACCACGCCGGGCACCTGCCACAGCTCCTTCTCCGCACCCCAGAAGCACCCCATCGCCAGGTAGAGCACCGCGGTGCCCTCCGGCCAGGGCCCGGCCAGCGGGGTGCCGAGCACCCGGTGGCGCTCCGGCACCTCGTACGCGGGCTCCGGCCGACCCGGCAGCGCCTGTGCGGGCTCCACCATCGTGGTCGTGAGCGCCGAACCGAACAACCAGCCCATCTCGCACCTCGTCTCTCGTGTCGCACCCTGCCCAACACCGCCGGCGCCCCCGGCGTTCCCGAGCGGCAGGCGTGGGGTCGTTCCGGTCACGTCGGCACCCGGCCCTACCCTGGTCGCGTGGCGAACACGGTGACACCTGCGGTGCGGTCCGCGGCGGCATGGTCCTGGCGGCTGCTGGCGATCGCGGGGGCGGTCGCCGTCGCGCTGTGGCTGGTGGCGGTGCTCAAGGTGATCGTCGTCCCGGTGGCGATCGCGCTGCTGGTCACCATCGCGCTGCGGCCGGTGGTCGAGGCGCTCACCGGTCGGCTGCACCTGCCCCGGCCGCTCGCCGTCGGAGTCACGGTGGTCGGGCTCCTCGCGCTGCTCGCCGGGCTGGTCGTCGCGGCGGGCAGCTCGGTCGCCAATGGCATCGTCGACCTGTGGTCGGCGGCCAAGGACGGCTTCGTCACCGCGCTCACCTGGCTGGCCGAGGGGCCGCTGCACATCTCCTCCGCCCAGCTCGACGGCTACCTCGCCCAGCTGCAGCAGGGGCTGAGCGGGATGAGCTCGCAGCTGCTCACCGGGGCCGTGCACGCCACGACGACGGTGGGGCACGTCGGGGCGGGCACCCTCATCGCGATCTTCTGCCTCATCTTCTTCCTGCTCGACGGCCGGACGATCTGGACCTGGGTGGTCGGCCTGTTCCCGCAGCGCGCCCGCGAGCAGGTGCACCAGGCGGGGCGGCGCGGCTGGCTGAGCCTGGAGGCCTACACCCGCACGCAGGTGCTCGTGGCGGCCGTGGACGCGATCGGGATCGGCGTGGGTGCGGCGATCCTCGGGGTGCCGCTGGCGCTGCCGCTCGGCGTCCTGGTGTTCCTCGGGTCGTTCGTGCCGATCGTCGGTGCGCTCGTCACGGGGGCGGTCGCCGTGCTCGTCGCCCTCGTGTCGCACGGGCTGGTCGCCGCGGTCTGGATGCTCGTCATCGTGCTGGCCGTGCAGCAGGTCGAGGGGCACGTGCTGCAGCCCTTCCTCATGGGGCACGCGGTCTCGTTGCACCCGGTCGCCGTGCTGCTGTCGGTCGCGGCGGGGTCGCTCGTGGCGGGCATCGTCGGGGCGCTGTTCGCGGTGCCGATCGCGGCGCTCACCAACACCGTCGTGCTCTACCTGCACGGGCACGACAAGTTCCCGCACCTGGGCACCGACGACCATCTCGTGCACCGGCGACAGGCGACCCCCGACGCGGGCGAGGACGGCACGGGGCAGCCCGGGACGGAAGGACCGGGCACGACCCCCGGCTCGCCGACCACCGGCTCGTCGCAGCCGGAGGTGACCGCGTGATCGGGGCGGCAGAGGTCGAGGCGGCGCGCCCCGGGCTCGTCGGCGTCATCGAGGAGACGCCGGTGCAGCTGTCCCGGGCGCTCTCCCAGCTGGTCGGCGCACCGGTGTGGCTCAAGTGCGAGAACCTGCAGCGCGCCGGTTCGTTCAAGATCCGCGGGGCGTACACCCGCCTGTCGCGGCTGTCCCCGCAGGAGCGCGAGCGCGGGGTGGTCGCGGCCAGCGCCGGCAACCACGCGCAGGGCGTCGCGCTGGCGGCCCGGACGCTCGGGCTGCAGGCCCTGGTCTTCATGCCGGTCGACGCGGCGCTGCCCAAGATCGCCGCCACCCGCGAGTACGGCGCGCAGGTCCGGCTCGTGGGGCACAGTGTCGACGAGGCGCTCGTGCACGCCCGGGCCTACGCAGAGGAGACCGGCGCCGTGCTCGTGCACCCGTTCGACCACGTCGACGTGGTCGCCGGTCAGGGCACCATCGGCCGGGAGATCCTCGAGCAGGTGCCCGACGTGGGCACCATCCTCGTCCCGCTCGGCGGCGGGGGGCTCGCGGCCGGGGTGGTCGCGGCGCTCGCCGACCAGCCGCAGGTGCGGGTCGTCGGGGTGCAGGCCGCC
>NZ_VWSD01000145.1 GCF_009829685.1 Cellulomonas citrea | reverse complement strand
TCGCGGGTCGGCGTGCGGCCGAGCTCGGCGCGCAGCGCGTCGGTGGCGTTGCCCAGCTCGCGGGCCCGGCGACGAGCGCCGCGGGTGGCCCAGTCCATCGAGCGCAGCTCGTCGAGCAGGGCGCCGGAGATCCGCAGCGCGGCGTACCGGGAGAACGGCACCCCGGTCGACGGGTCGTAGGCGCGGGCGGCCATGACGAGCGCGAGGTTGCCCGCGGAGACCAGCTCGTCGCGCGAGACGGTCGGCGGCACGCGGTGCAGCATCTCGCTCACGTGATAGCCGACGAGCGGCATGTGCGCGAGGACGAGCTCGTCAACGGTGCGGGATTCGCTGGTCACGGGGGCTTTCTCGTCGCCCCGGGGCCACGGCTTGAGCCCATGTGGGGGACGAAGTTGCTGGTCAGACGATCCGGTCCTGGCCGGAGGAACCGGACGTTCCGGTCGTGCAGAACCGGGCGGAAACCCCCGGAAACGCCCACCGTCGCGACGTCGGCACACCGTGATGTGATCGAGATCACATCCGACTTACCTTCGCAGTTTTCACCCCCCTGACCTGCGGCGATGGCGCAACCGGGTGGTATACGACGCGCCGATCACCCGTTCGGCGAGGTGCGGCGGACACTCCGCACGACGACGGGTCAACAGTGCGCCCCCGCAGCCGATGGGCAGGTCGAGGCCGGCCCGCGGACGCCGGGGCCGGAGCGAGAAGAAGGAGACGACCGATGCCCCTGAGCCGCCTGTCCGAGGTGCTCTGGCGCGAGCGCCACCTGCTCGAGCTGCTGCTGTTCAAGCTGGAGGAGGAACAGCTCATCCTGACCGCGGGCCGCACCCGCTGGCTCTCGCACGCCACCCGCGAGGTGGACAACGTCCTCGACGAGATCCGTGCCGCCGACCTGGGCCGCGCGCTCGAGTCCGACGACGCCGCCGTGGCGGTCGGCCTGGAGCCCGGCGCCAGCCTCAACCAGATCGCCGCGGCCGCCCCCGAACCCTGGGACGAGCTGCTGCGCGCGCACCGCGACGCCTTCGTCACGCTCACCACCGAGATCTCCTCGCTCAGCCAGGGCAACCGCGAGCTGCTCGCCATGTCCAACCGGGCCACCCAGGAGGCGCTCGCCACGCTGCAGCTCGACGTGCTCACCTACGACGGCTCCGGCCAGAGCGCCGCACAGGTCGCCGTCGCGCAGATGGTCGACCGGGCCTTCTGATGACCAGCAGCTTCGCCGGGATCAGCACGGCACTGTCCTCGCTCATCGCGCAGCGGCAGGGCCTGGACGTCGCCGGCCAGAACCTGGCCAACGCCAACACCGTCGGCTACACCCGGCAGCGCGCCGTGCTCAGCGCGGTCGGCGGGGCCCAGGTGCCCGCGATGTTCGCCACCAGCTCGGCCGTCGGCAACGGCGTCCAGGTGACCGGGGTGGACCGGCTGGCCGACGCCTTCGTCGACGCACGGCTGCGCACCGCCACGTCCGACGCGTCCTACCTGGCCGCCCGCACCACCTCGTACAGCGCCCTGGAGACCTCGCTCGGCGAACCCGCCAAGACCGCGCTGTCCGGCCAGCTCGCCGACTTCTGGGCGTCCTGGCAGGACTCGGCCAACTACCCCGACTCGACGGCCAACCGTCAGGTGGTGCTCACCAAGGCCCAGGCCGTCGTCGACAAGATCACCACCCTTGCCAACGGGGTGGCCGGTCAGTGGTCGGACACCTACTCCTCGGCCTCGGCCCTCATCGACCAGGTCAACTCCACCGCGAGCTCGATCGCCGACCTCAACCACCGGATCCTCGCGCTCACCAGCTCCGGCTCGACCGCCAACGAGCTGCAGGACCAGCGCGACCAGCTCGTCACCACCCTGTCCGGTCTCGTCGGCGCCAGCACGAACACGCGCGCGGACGGCCAGATCGACGTCATGGTCGGCGGCAACGCACTCGTCTCGGGCGCGGAGGCCTCCCCGCTCGAGCTCGGCGGGGCGCGGACCTACTCCCAGGTCGCGGCCGGCACACCGGTGACGCTGAGCTGGGCCAACCACCCCGGCGTCTCGGTCCAGCTCACCGGCGGCACGGTCGCCGGTCAGCTCACGGCGCTCGCCCCGCCGGATGCCACCGGCACCGGCGGCATCCTCGCCGAGGCCGGCGTCCGCCTCGACGCGGTCGCCCAGGCCCTGGCCACCAGCGTCAACACGTTGCACGCGACCGGGCAGACCAGGGCCGGCACCCCCGGCGGAGCCGTGTTCACGTTCGGCACCGGCACCCCGGCGCAGGGGCTGACGTTGGCGATCACGGACCCCGCTGCGCTCGCCCTGGCCGATCCGACGCTCGGTGCGCTCGACGGCTCGATCGGCAAGAAGATCGCGGGCCTGGCCAGCTCGAGCACCGGCGCCGACCACGTGTGGAGCGATGCGGTCGTGGACATCGGCTCCAAGACGGCGGCCGCGACCTCACGGAGCAAGGTGGCCGAGGCGACCCGGTCGACCATCGCCTCCGAGCAGACCGCCGGGGCCTCGGTCGACTCCGACGAGGAGACGATCAACATGCTCGCCTACCAGCGGGCCTACCAGGCGGCGGCCCGCGTGATGACCACCATCGACTCGGTGCTCGACACCCTGATCAACCGGATGGCGGTGTAGCCCATGGTCTCCCGGATCACGAACCTGACGATCCAGCGCTCCTCGCTGGCGAACCTGCAGGTCAACCTGCAGAACGTGAGCGACCTGCAGGCTCAGCTCTCCAGCGGGAAGAAGGTCACCAAGGCCTCCGACGACCCCGCGGCCGCCGCCCAGCTGCTGTCCCTGCGCGGTGAGCAGACCCGCAACGCGCAGTACACCCGCAACTCCGCGGACGCGACCTCGTGGCTGAGCACCGTCGACACGGCGCTGCAGACCTCCTCGACGACGTTGCGCCGCGCCCGCGACCTGGTGATCCAGGGCGGCAACACCGGGCTGTCCCAGATCTCCAAGGACGCCCTGGCCACCGAGATCGACGGCATCAAGAACTCGATGATGGGCGTGGCCAACACGACCTACCTGGGCCGCACGGTGTTCGCCGGCACCTCCGACGCCGGGGCCGCGTTCGACTCGACCACCTACGCCTGGAACGGTGTGGCGGCCGCGTCGGTCACCCGTCAGGTGGCTGACGCGACGGCGGTCCGGGTGGACTCGAACGGCTCGGCGGTGTTCGGTGTAGGCAGCACCTCCGTGTTCGCGACGTTGGACAAGATCAGCGCCACGCTGCGGGCCGGAGGCAACCCGACCGCCCAGCTCGCCGAGCTCGACGGTCACATCACCGATGTGAAGACCGAGCTCGCCTCGGTCGGCGCGCGGGAGAACCAGGTCGAGGCCGCGAGCACCGAGCTCATCGACAAGGAGGCGAGCGTGAAGACCCAGATGTCGGGGATCGAGGACATCGACCTGGCCTCGGTCATCCTGTCGCTGCAGTCCGCCAACGTCACCTACCAGGCCGCTCTCGGCGCGACCTCGAAGGCGCTGAGCCCGACCCTCATGGAGTACCTGCGATGAGCCCCGTCCGCGTCGGCCCCACCGTCCCTGTCGCGACCGAGGCCGGCCACCGTGAGGTGCCGGCGCTGCTGCGGATGGTCACCCCGCTGCCGGGTCTGCCCGGCCGGACCGAGTACGCCCTCGAGGCGCTCGACGAGGTGGGCGTGCTGTTCGCCATCCGCAGCGCCCCCGAGGCCGGGCCGCAGGTGCGGCTGTTCCTCGTGGCGCCGCACATCTTCTTCCCGAGCTACGACCCGCGGATCGACACCTCGGCGCTCGACGAGCCCTTCGGCCCGAGCGACCCCGACAGCCGTGTGCTGTTCGTCGTCGTGCGCCCGGCCGAGGAGGAGGGCCACCCGCCCACGGCCAACCTGCTGGCCCCGCTCGTGGTGGACACTGTGACCGGCCGAGCGGTGCAGCTCGTGCTCGACGAGGACCTGCCGCTGCAGGCCCCGGTCGGCTGAACCGGTCGACGAGAGCCCCGACCGTGCTGCCCACCCGACGCCAGCCCGCCCCCGTCCCACCCACCGTTGTCCCAGGAGGACCCGTGACCGACCTGCATGACGCGTCGTCGCGGCGGTGGAGCGCACCGGCGATCCTGCGCCAACCCGTGGTGCACCCCGACCGTTCGGTGTTCGCCTACGCGTTGCGGGCCCAGCCGGTCCCGCCGGTCGAGGGCGAGGCCCCCGGCCCGGATGCGGCGACCACCGCACGCGCGATCGACGCCGAGTACGGCCTGCTCGACCTGCCGGCCCTGGCCGGTGAGCACCCGCTGCTGGTGCGCGCCACACCACGGCTGCTGTCCGGTGAGCTGGTGCTGACCGGCAGCCCGGTCCGGCTCGTGCTGGAGATCCCCGGCGACCTCGTGGACTCCCCCGACCTGCCCGACCAGCTCGACCGGCTGCGGGCCGCGGGTGTGCACGCCGCCCTCGGCGACTACACCGGCTCCCCCGCCCAGGACGCGCTGCTCACCCGGGCCCACATCGTCAAGGTCGATGCACGCTCCGACCCGGCGGCGCTGGCCGACCTCGTCGTGCGGGCGCATGACGCCGGTGCCACGGTGATCGCCGAGCACTCCGACACCCATGCGCTCATCGCCGTGGCCCGCACCGCGCAGGTCGACCTGCTGCAGGGCCCGATGTTCGAGCGGGACGGGGACGTGCTGGCCCGCGAGTTCAGCGCCGGTGAGCTGCAGTGCCTCGAGCTCATGAGCCTGCTGTCGGACGACCCGGTGGACCAGGCGGCCGTCATCGGGCTGGTCGCGGCCGACCCGATGCTCACCGTCCGGGTGCTGCACCTGGTCAACTCCTCGGCGTTCGGGCTGCCGCGTGAGATCGACTCCGTGCGCCAGGCCGTCGTGCTCGTCGGCCCGCACCACCTGTCCGCGCTGGCGATCTCGTCCCTCGTCGGAGCCCAGCCGAGCACGGTGGGCGAGCTGTGGGCGATCCTCACCCGCGCCCTGGCGTGCTGGGACCTGGCCGGTGCCGACACCGGCTACACCGTGGGGCTGCTGTCGGCCGTCGCCGAGCAGCGGCACCTGGCCGTCGAGTCCCTCGTGTCCCGCACCGGGGTGTCCCAGGAGATCGCCGACGCGCTGTACTTCCACGCCGGTGAGCTCGGCGCGTCGCTGGCCGCCGTCGTGGCCCACGAGGCGAACGACCTCATGGGGGTGCTGGCTGCCGGCAAGGACCCGCGTGACGTGTCCGCCGCCTACCTGGCCGCCGTCCCCGAGGCGCTGGCCATCGCGAGCTCGCTGTCGGTCGAGCCGGCCTGACGGTCTGCTCGGTCGTGTGCCGACCGGGGCTCCCGGCCGGCACACGACCGGCGCGTCAGCCGGCGGAGCGCCCGCCGTCGATGACCCAGATCTGGCCGTTGACGTGCGAGGCCAGCGTGTCGTCGAGCAGGAACGCCGCGACGTTCGCGATCTCCTGCGGGTTGCCGAGCCGCCCCTGCGGCACCTGGCTCGCGAGGAAGTCGAGGAGCTCGGCCGGTGCGCCCTCGAGGATGGGCGTGCGGATCACCCCGGGGGCGACCGCGTTGACCCGGATGTTGTCCTTCGCGTACTCCAGGGCCGCGGTCCGCGTGAGCATGACGTCGGCGCCCTTGGACGTGATGTAGCCGACCGACTGGGGCGTCGCGCGGAACCCGCCGATGGAGGCCGTGGAGACGACGGCGCCACCGCCGCTGGCCAGCATGAGGCGCAGGCCCGCCTGCAGCACGAGGAACTGACCGCGCACGTTCACGGCGATGACCTTGTCGAACACGTCGACGGGGTACTCGTGGGTGAGGGCGGCGCCGCCGCTGATCCCGGCGTTGTTGGCGAGCAGGTCGAGGCCGCCGTAGGTCGCCAGGATCCACGCCTCGAGCGCTGCGACGTCGTCCGCGTCGGACACGTCGAGCCGACGCGCCACCGCCCGCTCGCCCAGGCTCGCGGCGTAGGCGTCCTGGGCGCCCGAGATGTCGGCCACGATCACCGTCGCGCCGTCGTCGTAGAGCGTGGCCGCGATGGCCGCGCCGATCCCGGAGGCCGCGCCCGTGACGAGCGCCACCTTGCCGTCAAAACGTCCCATGATGTCGTCCTCTCCGTTGAGGGTGGCCCCCCACGATCGGGCGACCGTCGTGAGGCTACATGTTCTGACAGGCGTCAGAAAGTACCGGGCGCTAGGGTACGTGAACCGATGGACAGCACGACGAGCACCCCGGACCCGAGGACTGCGCGCACCGTCGCGGCCCTCCGCCGCGGGCTGCGCCTGGCGCTCGAGTCCGACCCGCCCGTCCCGGTGACCGCGAGCGAGGTCGCGCGGCTCGCGGGTGTCGGGCGCACGAGCTTCTACACCCACTTCACCGGCGTCGACGAGCTGCTCGCGACCATGCTCGGCGAGCTCCTCGGGGGCTGGTTGCAGGTCGAGCGAGAGCTGGTGACCTCGACGAGCATCGACACCACCTCGATGCGCCGGGCATTCGTCGAGCTGGCCGCCGACCGCGACCTGTTCCGCGCCGGGTTCGACACCGACCGCTCGGGAGCCCTGCACCGGGCGCTCACCGAGAAGGTCTCCCGCCTCATCGAGCACATGATCGACGAGCTGCAGGACCGCGGCCTCGTCGGCCCGGTCGACGTCGAGATCGTCGTGCCGTTCTCCGCAGGAGGCCTGGTCACCGCGCTCGAGGCATGGTCCCGGGCCGCGCCGGAGCAGGCCGACCCGCACCGCTGGGCCGATGCGCTCGAGCAGACGCTCCCTCGCTGGTGGCCCCGCGGCTGATCCGTCGCGCGCGCCGCGGTCCGGTCCCCCACCTGCCTGCGGGGACCACGGTGCCGCCGCGCCCTCGGGGCACGACCGTCGCCGGGCTAGGGTGACGGCATGAGCGAGCGCGGAGCACCACGGCTGCGGCCGGCACCGGCGCCGCTCGACGTGGACCTGCACCGCATCATGGCGGTCGGCACGCTGGTGTGGGGGGTGGCGCTCGTGGTCACCGGCGTGCTCGCCCTGCTCGGGCACGGCGCGACGCAGGCCGTCGCCGCCTGCGTCGCCGGGATCGGGATCGGGCTGTACGGGATGCGCTGGGCGCGTCGGCACCAGGCCACGGCACCCGCAGAGCCCGGCGCAGACCTGCCCGGCTCCGACTGAGCCCGCGCCGCCCGCTCAGCCCAGCGCCAGGTCGAGCCCCGCCTCACCGGCGCGCGACGGGTCGACGAGCACCGCCTCGAGCGCCCACCGGTCCGCCCACCGTCCGGTGACCTGCGCGAGCGCGCACGCGAGCCCGGCCAGGTGGGTGGCGTGCGGCACGTCGTCGGCGTCGACCCACCACTCGACCGGGGCGCCGTCCACCCGCAACGTGTCGTGCTCGACCCACTCCCCCGGCGCGTCCGCACCGCCGCCGGCCCCGAGCACCTCGGCCACCCCGGCCGGCAGCGCCTGCCGCACCCCGGCCCCCTCGACCC
>NZ_VWSD01000144.1 GCF_009829685.1 Cellulomonas citrea | reverse complement strand
GACGGGGGCGCCGCCGGGTGCGGCGGCCGGGTCGGGCGGCCCGGCGTGACGTAGCCGTAGGTGCGCAGGTGGAAGCGCATCCGGTCGGCGACGAACCACTCCTGGCCCAGCTCGATGGGGCGGCCCGTGGAACCGGCGGCGACCCGCTGCACGTGCAGCAGCGCCGAACCGGGCGGCACGGCCAGGTGCCGGGCCTGCTCCCGGTCGGCGCTCACCACCTCGAGGGTCTCGTCGGAGAACACCGGGCCGATGCCGTAGCGCTCGCGCAGGGTGCGGTAGAGCATCGACAGGTCCTCCCGGTCCAGACCCGGGAACAGGTCGGCCGGCAGGCACGAGGCCTCGAGCGACAGCGGCCGCCCGTCGGCCAGCCGCAGCCGCAGGATGCGGTGCACGGTCGCCCCCTCGGGCAGGCCCAGCCGGCGGGCCTCGGCCGCGTCGGCCAGGCCGAGCACGGCGTGCAGCACCCGGGTGTCGACCTGCACGCCCTGGTAGCGGGCGATCTCCGGCAGCGACTCGGTGGTGTTGAGGTGCCGCTCGATGCGCCCGTCGGACGCGATCACGCCACCGGCCCGTCCGATGGTGCGGCGCACCAGGCCGAGGGCGGTGAGCCGGTCGAGGGCGGTGCGCAGCACACCGCGCGGCACCCCGAGCTCGGCGGCCAGCGTGCGCTCGTTGCCCAGCCGCTCACCGGGTACGTACCCGCCGGCGGTGAGCCGGGCCCGCAGCCGGGCGGTGACCTCGTCGGCGGTCATCGCGGCTGGCTCCGCAGACTGGCCTCGAAGGCCTCGAGCAGGCGGTCCACGTCGGCGTCGTCGAACACGAGCGGCGGACGCAGCTTGAGCACGTTGCCCGGGCCGCACACCGAGGTGAGCACCCGGCGGTCCCGCAGCGCCTCGACCAGGTCGAGCGCCGTGGCCACGTCGGGCGTGCGCGTCACGGGGTCGGTGACCACGTCGACGCCGATGTACAGACCCGCCCCGCGCACCTCGCCGATCCGTGGGTTGCCGTCGGTGAGCGCGGCGAGCTCGCGACGCAGCCGGGCGCCCACCCGGGCGGCGTGCTCCTGCAGGTGCTCCTCGTGCAGCACGGCGAGCACGGCACGCGCCGCCGCGATCGACACCGGGTTGCCGCCGAAGGTGTTGAAGTACGGCAGCTGGAAGTCGGCGAGCACGTCCGAGCGGGCCGCCACGGCCGAGACCGGGATCCCGTTGCCCATCGGCTTGCCCATGGTGACCAGGTCGGGGACCACACCGTGCCGCGCGAACCCCCAGAAGGCGTCGCCGGTGCGGGCGAACCCGGGCTGCACCTCGTCGGCGATGAACACCCCGCCGGCCGCGTGCACCACGTCGATCGCCGGTGCCAGGAAGCCGAGCGGCCCGGCCGGGTCGGGGAACACCCCGTCGGAGGAGAAGATCGAGTCGGCGAGGAAGGCGGCGAACCGGATGCCGTGCCGCTCGAGGTCGGTGATCGCGGCGCGCACCTGGTCGGCGAACCACAGGCCCAGGTCGGGGGCACCGACGCGCCAGGCGTCCGGCGCGCGCACCGTGCGCACGTCGGTGCCGAGCGGCTGGCCGGTGCCCAGCGCCGGCGACATGCCGGAGACCAGTGCCGTGTTGCCGTGGTACGCCTCGGCGCTCACCACGACCCCGGTGCCGCCGGTGTGCTCCTGGGCCACCCGGACGGCCAGGTCGTTGGCCTCGGACCCGGTGCAGCAGAACATCACCTTGTCGACCTCGTCGGGCAGCAGCGCGAGCAGGTCCTCGGAGTAGCTGACCACGGCGTCGTGCAGGTAGCGGGTGTGGGTGTTGAGCGCCCCGGCCTGCTCGGCGATCGCGGCCACCACCGCGGGGTGCGCGTGCCCGACGCTCGCGACGTTGTTGTAGACGTCGAGGTAGTCCTGCCCGTCGGCGTCGAACAGGTGCGAGCCGACACCGCGCACCAGGTGCACGGGGGTCCGGTAGAAGAGGCGGTACGCCGGTCCGAGCACCTGCTCGCGGCGGTGCACCAGACCGGCCGTGCCGGCGGGCAGCGGCGGGGCCGTCTCCGGCCGGTAGCTGTTGGTGTCCATGATGGTCGAGCGGGTCGCCATGAGCGTGTCCTCGTCGCAGGCTGTGGTGCAGGGTGCGGGCCGCCCGGTCCGCTCCGGATGGCCTCGATCGTTCTCGCCCTGCCCGCACGCGGGACACCCGCCTGTGTAAGAACCCTGTTACCGCGACGTCGCCCGTGTGAATGGTTCGTTACCTGTTCGGCGTGCCCTTGCCAGACCAGGACGGGGGTCGCAGACTCGGCGGCGGGCCGCCCGCCCCGCTCCTTTCGTGACCGAGAGGAGCTCGTCATGACCGACCTGTCCGCGCCGCCCGCGCTCGACACCTTCGACCTGCTGGTCAAGGGCGACCCCGCCCCGGACTGGCTCGAGGAGGGCGTCGTCGCCGCATGGGGCTACCCGCACGGCACGGCGCTCACGCTCATCACCGTCTCGGAGAACGCAACCTTCCTGGTCCGGGTGGACGGTGACCCGGTGGCGGTGCTGCGGGTGGCCCGGCCCGGCTACATGAGCGGGGTGGCCGCGTTCGAGTCCGAGGTCGCCTGGGTGCGCTCGCTGGCCGCGCAGGGCGTGGCCCGCGTGCCCGCCGGGGTGCCGACGCTGGACGGCTCGTTCGTCGCGATGCTGCCCGACGGGCACGGCACCGCCTGGGCGTGCGTGAGCTACACGTACGTGGCCGGGCAGGTGCTCGAGGACATCGCCGACCCGGTGCCGTACTACCGGCGGATCGGGGCGACGACGGCCCGGCTGCACGAGCACGCGGTGCGCTGGACCCCGCCGGCCGGTTTCGAACGGCATGCCTGGGACCTGCCGCACATGGTCGGCCCGGAGTGCCGCTGGGGCCGCTGGGAGGGCGCCGACCTCGGCTCGAGCGAGCTCGCGCTGCTGGGCCGGGCGCAGCAGGCGGCGCTGACGCTGCTCGCCGACGTGCCGCGGGACCCGAGCGTGTGGGGCCTCATCCACGCCGACCTGCGGCCGTCGAACCTCATGGTGGACGACGACGACCGGCTCACCGTCATCGACTTCGACGACAGCGGCTGGAGCTGGTTCTGGTACGACTTCGCCGCCGCGTTCAGCTTCATCGAGCACCTGCCGGACGCCCCGACGATGGCCGCGCACTGGGTGGCGGGCTACCGCGAGGTGCGCCCCTTCACCGACGACGACGCGCGGTACGG
Source organism: Cellulomonas citrea (assembly GCF_009829685.1). Classification (GTDB taxonomy): domain Bacteria; phylum Actinomycetota; class Actinomycetes; order Actinomycetales; family Cellulomonadaceae; genus Cellulomonas; species Cellulomonas citrea. Next base: position 4,264 of record NZ_VWSD01000144.1, on the reverse strand, counting down.
CGGTGCGCTGTCGATGGTGCGCCGGCTGCAGATGCTGGGCTGGACCACGACGCACCGGGCCGATGCGCTGCCACCGGAGCTGTGGGCGGGCCAGGTGCCCGGCACGGTGCAGGTGGCCGAGCGGTTCCTCGCCTCACCGACCTGGTTGCTGGACTGACCGCGGGGCTCAGGTGCCGGTCGGGTCGCCCGGGCGGATCTCGGCGAGCCGTGCCAGGACGAGCCGGGTGAGCACCTCGTCGTCGATCGGGCGCTCGGCGGTGAAGCGCACGAGCCCCTTGGTGACGTCGTGGCCGGTGAGCGCGTCGCGCACCGTGTCGAGCGCGGTCGGGGAGTACGGCACGACCGACAGGTGCCGGACCCCGGCGCCGACCCCGAGCAGCGCCTTGCCGTCGAGCACCAGCGCGTGCAGCCCGTAGGACATCCCGTCGACGGCCTCGGGGACGAGCTCCCGCCCGAGGTCGAGCACATGGGCGAGGGCGGCACCGGCCGCCGGGTCCAACCCGTCGAGCCACGTCTGCGTCGTCGTCACCCCCGCATGGTCACACGGGGGTGTGCGTCGGCGCGCGGCACGGTGCGTCAGCCCAGGTCGAGCCCGGCCTCGTCCGGGACGTCCGGCAGCGGGTCGACCAGGTGGGGGCCGTCGTTCGCGACGGAGCTCACCGCATCCGACACCGGCGTGGCGGCGAGCGGCGGCGGGTCGAGGCCCAGCAGGTCGCGGGCCGCGGCCGCGTCGACGGCGGGGGACAGCCACGTGTCCCACACCTCGCGCGGCAGGATGAGCGGCTGCCGGTCGTGGATCGCCGCGAGCGCGGCACCGGCCGGGCGGGTGAGCACGGTCGTGGTGACCAGCCAACGCTCCGGGTCCTCGGGGCCCCGGGCCGGGTCCCGCCAGAACTCGTAGAGCCCGGCGAGGGCGAGCACACACCCGTCGACCGGGTGGATGTAGTGCGGCTGCTTGCCCGGGCGGCGGCTGCCCGGCCGCGGCGGACGCACCTGCCACTCGTAGTAGCCGTCGGCGGGCAGCAGCGCACGACGGGCGGCGAACGGCCGCGCGAAGGCCGGGCGCTCGCCGAGCGTCTCCACCCGGGCGTTGATCATCCGGGTGCCGACCGAGGGGTCCTTCGCCCACGACGGCACCAGCCCCCACCGTGCGACCCGCAGCTGGCGGGTGACCTCGCCGGTCGCGGCGTCGGCCCGTTCGACGACGACTCGGACCCCGTCGGTCGGTGCCACGTTCCACGACGGCGGCAGCAGCCGGGCGTCGTCGGCCACGGTGGCGATCGCGAACTCGTCCGCCAGGTCCTGCTCGGCGCGGAACGAGGCGTAGCGACCGCACATGCCCCCAGCGTGCCAGCCGGCACCCACGCGTGCGCAGGCGATTCGTCGTCCGGGCCGGTGGTGCGGGAGCATGGCAGGCGATGCCCCCCCTCTCACCCGTCGCACGGGTCCCTCGTGCGCGCCATGTCCTCCTGCTCGGGCTCATGGTCGCCGTCCAGGCGTTCTCCACCGACGTGTACCTGCCGTCGCTGCCGGACGTGGCCCGTGACCTGCACGCCTCGGTCGCCTCCGTCCAGCTCACGATGACCGTGATGCTGCTGGGCGGGGCCGTCGGGCAGCTCGTCGTCGGCCCGGTCTCCGACCGGTTCGGGCGCCGGGCGCCGGCGCTCGTCGGGCTGGGGCTGCACGTGCTCACGTCGGTGGCCTGCGCGTTCGCGCCGACCGTCGGGGTGCTCATCGGGTTGCGGGCCGCCCAGGGGTTCTTCAACGCGGCCTCCGTCGTGGTGGCCATGGCGGTGGTCCGGGACCTGTTCGTCGGTGGGCACGCGGCCCGGCTGCTGTCCAGGCTCATGCTCGTCATCGGGCTCGCGCCGCTGCTGGCGCCCAGCGTCGGCGGGTTCGTCGCGGCGCACGCCGGGTGGCGCGCGGTGTTCGGGGTGCTGGCCCTGTACGGCGTGCTCGTCTGGGTGGCTGTGCTGGTGCGGCTGCCCGAGACGCTGCCACCGGCGGCGCGCCGCCCCGGCGGGATCCGGGCCGGTCTCACCGGGTACGCCGCGCTGGTGCGCGACCGGCACTTCGTGGCGCTCGCCGTGCTGCCCGGGTTGAGCACGGCGGTGCTCATGAGCTACGTGGTGAGCTCGCCGTTCGTGCTGCGTACCGGGTACGGGCTCTCCGAGCAGCAGTTCGCGCTCGTGTTCGCGGTCAACGGGATCGGGCTGGTGGGCGGGGCGCAGCTCAACGCGGCGCTGGTGCACAAGGTCGCACCGCTGCGGGTGCTGCGGGTTGCCCAGCTCCTCATCGCCGTGCTCGGGCTCGTGCTGGTCGCGCTCGCCGCCACCGGTGCGGGTGGGCTGCCGGCGCTGCTCGTCGTGCTGTGGCTGCTCATGGCGACGCTCAACCTGGCCTCACCGAACGCGAACGCGCTGGCGATGAGCCGGCACGGGCAGGTCGCCGGGTCGGCGGCGGCGGTCATCGGTGCCGCGCAGGCTGGCGTGAGCGGTGTGGTGAGCCCGCTGTCCGGTCTGCTCGGCGGGGGAGCGGTCGCGATGGCTGCCGTGATGGCCGGTGCCGCGCTCGTCGGGGTGGCGGTGCTCGCGCTCGCGACCCCGGCCTACCGGCGCGGCGGCGGCTGGGGCGGCTGACCGGTCAGTCGAGGTGGTGGTCGACGCAGGCGCGGGAGGTGCGCACCTGTCCGATGAACTGCGCGACCTCGACGTGCCGGGGGTGGCCGGCGTAGGCCGCCAAGGCCGCCGGGGACTCGAAGTCGGCGACGAGCAGCAGGTCGTGGGTGTGCTCGAGGTCGTCGGTCGGCACCACGACGTCGAGCGAGAGCAGCCCGGGGACCAGGCCGTCCAGCGCCGCGAGCCCGGCGCGGGCCCGCTCCAGGTTCTGCGCGCGGGTGCCCCCGGCGGCCTCCTCGGCGAACTGCCACATGACGATGTGCCTGATCATCGGGACTGTCCTTCTCTGGTGGTGGCCGGCCGGCGCGACCACGCCACCAGCTGGTCGACGGCCTGGGTGAGCACCTGCGTACGTTTGACGAAGGTGAAGCGCAGCCAGGACGCGAGCGCCGTGTCGGCGCTCGACCCGGCCCGGGTGAACGCCCGCACCGGGACGCCGACCACCCCGGCGAGCTCGGGCAGCCGGCGGCCGAGCGCCGCGCCGTCGTCGAACCCGAGCGGGGCCGCGTCGGCCAGCACGAAGTAGGTGCCGTCGGGCACGACGACGTCGAACCCGGCCCGGCGCAGCCCGTCGCACAGCAGGTCACGGCGCACCCGCAACGAGTCGGCCAGACCGCGCACCCAGGTGTCCACCTGCGGGTCGGCCAGGGCGGCGGCGACGGCCGGCTGGAACGGCGCCCCCGAGACGTAGGTGAGGAACTGCTTGACGGTCCGCACGGCGGTGACCAGGTGCGCCGGGCCGGTCACCCAGCCGATCTTCCAGCCGGTGAACGACAGCGACTTGCCTGCCGAGGAGACCGTGAGCGTGCGCTCGGCCATCCCCGGCCGCGTCGCGATCGGCACGTGCGCGGGCCCGTACGTGAGGTGCTCGTACACCTCGTCGGTGAGCACGATGAGGTCGTGCCGGCGCGCGAGGTCGGCGACGGCCGCCAGCTCGTGGGTGGTGAGCACCGTCCCGGTCGGGTTGTGCGGGGTGTTGAGCAGCACGAGCCGGGTGCGCGGGGTGACCGCGGCGGCCAGCGCAGCGGTGTCCAGCCGGAACCCGTCGGGCCCGGGCACGAGCGGGACGGTCGTGTGCGTGGCGCCCGCCAGTGCGATGACGGCGGCGTAGGAGTCGTAGAAGGGCTCGAGGGTGAGCACCTCGTCGCCGGGCCCGACGAGGGCGAGCACCGCGGCGGCGATGGCCTCGGTGGCACCGGTGGTGACGAGCACCTCGCCGGCGGGGTCGGGGTGCAGACCGTAGTGCCGGCTCTGATGGGCCGCGACGGCGCTCAGCAGCGCGGGGATCCCGGCACCGGGCGGGTACTGGTTGTGCCCGTCCAGGATCGCCCGCGCGGCGGCGCGGGCCACCTGCTCGGGCCCGTCGGTGTCCGGGAAGCCCTGGCCCAGGTTGAGCGCGCCGGTGCGGGTGGCCAGCGCGGACATCTCGGCGAAGATCGTGGGGCGCACCGCACCGTCCGCCCCCAGCAGCCCGGTGGCGGCGGCGACCCGGCGCCAGGGCTGCGTGCTGCTCACACCGGCCAGCGTACGCAGCGGGTCCGGCACCGCCCGGAGGGTGTCCGCCTGTCGGGTCGAGGGTGGCGGGC
>NZ_VWSD01000143.1 GCF_009829685.1 Cellulomonas citrea | reverse complement strand
GGCCGGGCTGGGCCGGCCGGGACGGCGTCGACCACGCCAGGTCGGGTGGGACGGCGTCGACCACGCCAGGTCGGGTGGGCCGGCGTCGACCACGCCAGGTCGGGTGGGCCGGGTCGGGCGGGCCGGGGCAGCGCGCTGGGGACGTGTTCACCGAGTCGCCCACGGGTGTTCACCGGGACAGGGGCCGTCGGTCGAGTGGCAGGACTATCCCTGTCACGCACACACCCTCCCGACGAAGGACCCCGATGCGCAGGCTCCTGATCCTGGCTCCCACCACCCTCACCGTGCTCGCCCTCGCGGCCTGCGGCTCGACCGCGAGCGCCTCGCCGTCGGCCTCCGCCACGGCCGGCTCCGACGCCATCTCCACCGCCGCGGTCGACGCGGGCTCGTGCGGCAGCACCGTCGCCGAGCTCGCCGCCTCGGCGAAGAAGGAGGGCGCGATCAACCTCATCGCGCTGCCCGACACCTGGGCGAACTACAAGGGCGTGCTCGCGTCCTACACCGACATCTACGGCGTCAAGACCACCGTCGCCAACCCCGACGCCTCCTCGGCCGACGAGGTCACCGCCATCACGACGCTGCGCGGCCAGGCCGGCCAGCCCGAGGTCGTCGACGTCGGCCCGTCGTTCACCAGCCAGCTCATCTCCCAGGGCTACGCCGACACGTTCAAGCCCAGCACGTGGGACCAGATCCCCGCGGACCTCAAGGACCCCAACGGCAAGTGGGTCGGCGCCTACTACGGCCTCATGTCGATCGGGGTGAACACCACCCTGGTCAAGGACGCCCCCACCACGTGGGCCGATCTGCTCAAGCCCGAGTACAAGGGCCAGGTCACGCTCAACGGCGACCCGCGCGAGGCCGGTGCCGCGTTCGCCGCGGTGATGGCCGCGTCGCTGGCCAACGGCGGCTCGTTCGACGACATCACGCCCGGCATCGCCTACTTCGCCAAGCTCAAGGCCGAGGGCAACCTGCAGACCGTCGACGTCACCGAGGCCAACCTGCTCTCCGGCGAGGTCCCGATCGCGCTCGACTGGACGTACAACTTCCCGGCCGTCGAGAAGTCGATGAAGGACGCCGGCTTCGACCTCACGTCGACCGTCCCGTCCGACGGGGTGTACGCCAGCTACTACGCCCAGTCCGTCGTCACGCAGGCCGCGCACCCGTGCGCCGCCAAGGCGTTCGTCGAGCACCTGACGAGCGACGCCGGCGCCCTGGCCTACCTCGAGGGCGGCGCCATCCCGGCGCGCTACGCCACCCTGGTGAAGGAGGGCAAGGTGTCCGCCGACCTGGCCGCCAAGCTGCCCGACGCGAAGACCATCGCCGGGATCACGTTCCCCACGCAGGCCCAGATCGACGCTGCCAAGGCGGTCCTGGCCACGCAGTGGGGCCCGCAGGTCGCCGACAAGTGACCGACCTGACCACCGTGACCGCCCGCCGTCGTACGACGGCGGGCGGTCCGCCCCGGGTCGCGCAGCAGCGCCGGGGGCTCCCCCACCTGGGCGCGGTCGCCGCACTCACCCCGTTCGCCCTCTTCCTTGCCGTGTTCCTGCTGTGGCCGATGGCCGCGGTCGTCTGGCACGCGATCACCCCGAACGGGGTGCTGGGCACCAGCGGGCTGGTGCGGGCGGTGTCCGGGCCGTACCGCTCGGCGTTCGTCAACTCCTTCGTGCTGTCCGGGGCCTCGGCCGTGATCGGCGGCGTCATCGGGCTGGTGCTCGCCCTCGTCGTGCGCGACCTGCGCCGGCCTGCCTGGATCGCCCCGGCCACCGACGCGTTCAGCTCGGTGGCCTCCCAGCTGGGCGGGGTGCCGCTGGCGTTCGCGTTCATCGCGACGATCGGCACCCAGGGGCTGCTCACCAAGGCTCTCTCGGCCGTCGGGATCGACGTGCGGTCGGTGTTCTCGCTGTCCTCCCTGGCCGGGATCACGTTGGTCTACCTCTACTTCCAGATCCCGATGATGTACCTGGTCGTGGCCCCGGCCGTCGGCGGGCTGCGGCGCAGCTGGCGGGAGGCGTCCGAGCTGCTCGGCGCCGGACCCGTGCGCTACTGGCTGACCATCGCCGGCCCGATCCTGGCGCCCAGCGTGCTCGGCGGGATGGTGCTGCTGTTCATCAACGCCTTCAGCGCCTACGCGACCGCGTACGTGCTCAGCTCGAGCACGTCGCTCGTGCCGCTGCAGATCCGGTTCGTGCTGCAGGGCAACGTCATCACCGGCGAGCAGGACCTGGGCTACGCGCTGGTCACCTGGACCGTCGTGCTCATGGGCGTCGGGCTGGTCGTCATGCAGCTGCTGCAGCGCCGCGCCGCCCGTTGGACCGCGGCATGACCGGGCGGCTGGGGCGCTCCGGACGCTGGGTGTTCCTCGTGCTGCTCGGGCTGTACTTCCTCGTGCCCCAGCTGGCGATGGCCCGGTTCGCGTTCCAGAACGTGCCCGTCGTGCTGCTCGGCCCCGACACGTTCTTCTCCAAGTGGTCGTTCGACGCGCTCGGGCAGGCCCTCGCGGAGCCGGCGCTGTGGCAGGCGACGGGTGTGTCCGCGGTGCTCGCCGTGCTCACCGTCGCGCTCACGCTCGTGCTGCTCGTGCCGCCGACCATCTACGTCGAGGTGCGTGCACCGCGGCTGCGGCCGTGGCTGAGCGCCGCGACCCTCGTGCCGTGGGTGATCCCGCCGATCGCGCTGGTCGTGGGGGTGGCCGCCACGTTCCGCGCCGTCGCGCCCGGGTTCCTGGCGAGCACCGCCTCGCTCGTGCCGTTCTACGCGGTGTGGGCGCTGCCCTTCACCTACCGCGCGCTCGACGCCGGGCTGCGGGCCATCAACGCGCGCACCCTCGTGGAGGCGGCGACCTCGCTCGGCTCGTCCACCGCGGGCGCCGTCGTGCGGGTGCTGCTGCCCAACCTCACCGCGTCGCTGGTCGCCGCGGGCGGCCTCACGACGGCGCTCGTGCTCGGGGAGTTCGCGTTCGCCTCGCTGCTGCTCAAGCAGACCCTGCCGACGTACCTCGTCGACTTCCAGCGGTCGCAGGCGCGCGCCGGGATGGCGCTCGCGCTGGCCGTCATGGTGCTCACCGCGCTCGCCCTGGCCGCCGTCGTGCGGCTGCTGCGCCGCCGCGGGCTCGGCACCACCACCCTTGGCCTCTAGGAGCCACCGTGTCCGACCTCATGACCGCCCCCGCCACGACGACCGCGGGTGTCGAGCTCATCGGCGTGCGCAAGACCTTCGGGTCGACCGTCGCGCTCGAGCACCTCGACCTGCGCATCGAACCCGGTGAGCTCGTGTGTCTGCTGGGGCCCTCGGGCTGCGGCAAGACGACCGCGCTGCGCCTGCTCGCCGGGTTCGAGCAGCCCGACGCCGGGACCATCACCATCGGCGGCAAGGACATCACCACCGTCCCGCCGCGCCGGCGCGGGTTCGGCATGGTGTTCCAGGACTACAGCCTGTTCCCGCACCTCACCGCCCGGGCGAACATCGCCTACGGGCTGCGGGTGCGCCGCACCGACGCCGCCACCATCACCCGCACCGTCGACGAGCTGCTCGAGGTGACCCGCCTGGCCGAGCACGCCGACAAGTTCCCGCACCAGCTGTCCGGCGGGCAGAAGCAGCGCGTGGCCCTGGCCCGCGCCATCGCCACCCGGCCCGGTCTGCTGCTGCTCGACGAGCCGCTGTCGGCGCTCGACGCCCAGGTGCGCGAGCACCTGCGAGACGAGATCCGGCGCATCCAGCGCGAGCTGGGCGTCACCACCGTGCTGGTCACCCACGACCAGGGCGAGGCGATGGCGATCGCCGACCGGGTCGCGGTGATGAACACCGGACGGATGGAGCAGATCGCCACTCCGCGCGAGCTGTACCGGCGCCCGGCCACGGCGTTCGTCGCCGGGTTCGTCGGCACCGTCAACCGGGTGCGGGCACGCCGCGGGCCGGACGGGTCGTGGTGGGTGCTCGGCGTCCCGGTCGAGGTGGTGGGCGACCTGGCCGCCACCGACGCGGCCGACGACCGGCTCGCCGTCGTGCGCCCCGAGCAGGTCGAGGTCAGCCCGGCACCCGCCGGCGCCCGCGTGGTGGCGCTGTCCTTCCTCGGCGCGGTCACCCGGCTCACCCTCGACCACCCCGACGAGGGGCCGCTGCTGGCCGATGTGCTGTCCGAGAGCAGCGATGCGCTGCGGGTCGGCGAGCACGTGCAGGTCGCGGTGCGCCCCGGTGCGGGTGCCGTGGTGCTGGCATGAGCTGGCAGCCCGGACCGGCCGGTGCCGGCGGCTGGCGCGACCTCGTCGAGACGCCGTCCGCCCCGCGCACCGGTACCCCGCCGCACGGCGACCCGCTGCTCACCCTCGTGCACCTGTCCGATGTGCACCTGTGCGATGCGGCCTCCCCGGCGCGGCAGGAGTACCTCGACCACTTCGGCGACCCGGACAGCCCCTGGGCGGGTCGGCTGCCGGAGATCGGCACCTACCGCCCGCAGGAGATCCTCACCCTCCAGGTGGCCGCCGCCGCCCTGGAGGCCGTCGGACGCACCGCCGTCGGGCCCGTCACCGGTGCCCCGCTGGACGCCGTGCTGGTGACGGGCGACGCGACCGACAACGCCCAGTCCAACGAGCTCGGCTGGTACACGACGCTCATGGCCGGCGGCACCGTGCGCGCCGACGCCCGTGACTGGGTGGGCACCCGCGGCGACGCCCCCTGGTTCTGGCACCCTGAGGGCACCGACACCCCCGACCGCCCGACCACGGCGTACGGGTACCCGCAGGTCCCGGGCCTGGTCGAGGCCGCGAGCGCCCCGGTGCGGTCCCCCGGCGTGGGCGTGCCGTGGTTCGGTGTGCACGGCAACCACGACGGGTTGCTGCAGGGCGTCGTCGTGCCCGACCCGGCGCTGGACGCCCTGGCCACCGGTGCGCGCCGGGTGGTGGACCTGGCGCCGGGGCAGACCCCGCTCGTCATCCCGGAGGCCGTTGCCGAGATCGGCCCGGCCCGGTACACGCACCGCAGCGACTCACCGACCGAACCGGTGCGACCCGACTCCGCCCGTGCCCTCGTCGTGCCCGGGCAGTTCGCCGCCGCGCAGAGTGCGGCGGGTGCCGGCGGGACGCCCGGGCCGGGCAACAGCTGGTCGGCCGACATCGGCGAGGTGCGACTGGTGGCGATCGACACCGTCAACCCGCACGGCGGCTGGCAGGGCTCCATCGACGAGGCTCAGCTCGACTGGTTGGACCGCCGGCTCGCGGAGGCCGCAGGCGGCTACGTCGTCCTCACCTCGCACCACCCGTCGTGGACCCTGGTCAACGGGTACGCACCGGCCGGTGCGGGGCGTCGGGTGCTCGCCGACGAGCTGCTCCGGCTGCTGCTGCGGCACACCGGCGTGGTGGCCTGGGTGGCCGGGCACGTGCACGCCCACACCAGCCTGTGGCACCCGCGCCCGCCCGCGCTCGGGCCGACCGGCGGGTTCTGGGAGATCACCACGGCCTCGCTCATCGACTGGCCGCAGCAGGGCCGGGTGCTCGAGCTGGTGCGTGAGCCCGGCGGGCTGGCGCTGGCCTCGACGGTGCTCGACCACCTGGGCGCGCCGGGCTCGCTCGACGACCCGCTGGCCCTGGCCGGGCTGTCCCGCACGCTCGCGGTCAACGACTACCGGGCGCGGGACGGGCTGCTCTCCCGCGCCGCCGGCCGCCCGCAGGACAGGGACACCGTGTGGCGGATGCCCGACCCGCGCAGTCGGCTGCGCTGACCGGTCCTTGCGACCAGGCCGGCCGCGTCGGACCCTCGCCGCGGCGCCCCGGACCGCGTCGTACCGGGCCGCGTCGTACCGGGCCGCGTCGTACCCGGCCGCGTCAGCCCTGGTCAGCAGGTCGCGAGCCGGTTCTCGTAGATCTCGATCTTGAGGTCGATCGCGGCCAGGTGCTCGGCCTCGCGGGCCAGCCGGGCGCGCACCAGGTCGCGGTGCGCCCGCAGCAGCTCGAGGCGCTCAGGCTCGTTGCCCTCTCCCGCCCGGGCGAGCTCGGCGTACCGACGGACCTGGGCGACCGGCATCCCGGTGGCCCGCAGCCGGGTGAGCATGACGACCCAGGCGATGTCGGTCGGGGCGTACCGGCGCCGGCCGCCCGGGTCGCGGTCCACCGGGTCGAGCATGAGCCCGTCGCGCTCGTAGTAGCGCAGGGTGTGCGCGCTCAGCCCAGTGACGGCCGAGGCCTGCGCGATGGTCAGCCCGGCCTCGGCCGTCACGGTCGACATCAGCGGTGCACCGCGGACATGTCGGGGTACCGGTCGCCCTGCACCTGGTCGGCCAGGGCGGTGAGGGTGGCGAGCTCGTCGGCGGCGAGGCTGACGTCGAGCGCACCGACGTTCTCCTCGACGCGGGCGACGTGCCGGGTGCCGGGGATCGGCACGACGTCCGGCCCCTGCGCCAGCACCCAGGCCAGCGCGAGCTGCGCGGGGGTGACGCCCTTGGCCTGGGCGAGCCGCACCACCTCGGTGACGATCGCCTGGTTGGCCTGCCCCGCCTCGCCGACGAACCGCGGGTTGTGCCGGCGGAAGTCGCCCTCGGCCAGCGCATCCACCTGCAGCCGGCCGGTGAGGAAGCCGCGCCCCAGCGGGGAGTACGCGACGAGGCCGATGCCGAGCTCACGCATCGTGGGCAGCACCTGCTCGACGTCGCGGGTCCACAGCGAGTACTCGGACTGCACCGCGGTGATCGGGTGCACGGCGTGCGCCCGGCGCAGCGTGTCCGCGTTCACCTCGGACAGGCCCAGGTGGCGCGCCTTGCCCGCGGTGACCAGGTCGGCCATCGCGCCCACGGTGTCCTCGATGGGGGTCGCCGGGTCCACCCGGTGCAGGTAGTACAGGTCGAGGCGGTCGGTGCCGAGCCGGTGCAGGCTGCCGTCGACGGACCGGCGCACGGTGAGCGGGCTCGCGTCGTACTGGCGCGCGCCGCCGGCGCCGGAGATGCCGAACTTGGTGGCGAGCACCACGGAGTCGCGGCGGCCGACGAGGGCCTTGGCGACGAGCTCCTCGTTGGTGAACGGGCCGTACATCTCGGCGGTGTCGAGCAGCGTGACGCCGAGCTCGAGGGCCCGGTCGAGGGTGGCCAGCGACGCGCGCTCGTCGTCGCTGCCGGGGGTGGAGGTCGCACCGTAGAAGGCGGACATGCCCATGCAGCCCAGGCCGAGGGCGGAGGTGGACAGGGCGGTTCCGTTCGTGGCGGAGCCGAGCGTGCGGGTGGGGATCGACATGCCCCCACCCTGCGCCTTCGAGTGCACTCGAAGTCAAGCGGTCCGGTGGCGAACGGTCCCCACGGCCGGCCGGGCTCTGGCACCATGGCGCCATGTCCGCGCTGACCACCACCCGTCCTGCCCGCTCGACCGCGTCCGCGGCCGAGCAGCAGCAGGTGGTCCGGCGCGAGCGCACGCACCCACGACCGTGACCCCCGCGGTGGTCTCCGCCCTGCTCGCCGGGATGGCGGCCGGGCTGGCGGTCGCGGTGCCCGTCGGGGCGATCGGTGCCCTCCTGGTGACGCTCGGCGCCCGGGACGGCTGGCGCACCGCCGCCGCCGGCGGCCTGGGGGCCGCGAGCGTCGACGGGGTGTACGCGGTG
>NZ_VWSD01000142.1 GCF_009829685.1 Cellulomonas citrea | reverse complement strand
TGGCCACCGCCGACAAGGTGCGCACCGGGCTGCTCGCCGCCGTCGGCCACGACCTGCGCTCGCCGCTCGCCGCCATCAAGGCCGCCGTGTCCAGCCTGCGCGCCGACGACGTGCAGTGGGAGCCCGACGAGCAGGCCGAGCTGCTCGCCGCCATCGAGGACGGTGCCGACCGGCTGAGCGCCCTGGTCGCCAACCTGCTCGACCTGTCCCGGCTGCAGGCCGGCTCGATGCCGGTCCTCGTGCAGACGGTCGGCGTCGACGAGGTGGTGGCCCGCGCCCTGCTGCACCAGCCCGACGTCGACGTGGTGCTGCGCGACGACCTGCCGCTCGTGCTCGCCGACCCCGGGCTGCTCGAACGCGTCGTGGCCAACCTCGTCGACAACGCCCGCCGCTACACGACGTCCGGGCGGGTGCAGGTGGCCGCCGCCGCCGGGCCGACCGCCGTGCGGCTCACCGTGACCGACCACGGGCCGGGCGTGCCGCCGCAGGAGTGGGAGCGCATGTTCGTGCCGTTCCAGCGGCTGGACGACAGGTCCACCACGACCGGGCTCGGGCTCGGGCTGGCCATCGCCGCAGGGTTCACCGAGGCGATGGGCGCCACGCTCACCCCGTCGACCACCCCGGGCGGCGGCCTCACGATGACCGTCGAGCTGCGCCGCGCGCTGGCCCCGGAGCCGCTGCCGGGCGCCCGACCGACCGCCGGCCGCGCGTCGGAGGACCGCTCGTGACCCGCGTCCTCGTCGTCGACGACGACCCCGCCCTGGCCCGCGCGCTGGCGATCAACCTGCGCGCCCGGCACTACGAGCCGCAGACCGTCGGCACCGGGCGGGCCGCCCTGACCGCCGCCCAGCACGCGCCCGACCTGGTGATCCTCGACCTGGGCCTGCCCGACATGGACGGGGTCGAGGTGGTGCGCGGGCTGCGCGGCTGGTCCGCGGTGCCGATCATCGTGCTCTCGGCCCGCGACTCCCAGTCGGCCAAGGTCGACGCCCTCGACGCCGGGGCCGACGACTACCTCACCAAACCGTTCGGCATGGACGAGCTGCTGGCCCGGGTGCGGGCCGCCCTGCGCCGCTCGGCACCCGAACCCGCGGCGCCCGTGGTCCAGGCCGGACCGGTCACCATCGACCTGGTGGCGCACACCGTGACGCGCGACGGCGCACCCGTGCGGCTCACGCCCACCGAGTGGCACCTGCTCGAGCTGCTCGTGCGCAACCCCGACCGGCTCGTCCCCGGCGCCCGGCTGCTCACCGAGGTGTGGGGCCCGGGCTACCAGGAGCAGACCAACTACCTGCGGGTCTACATGGCCCAGCTGCGCCGCAAGCTCGAGGTCGAGCCCGCCCGCCCGCGGCACCTGGTCACCGAGCCGGGGCTGGGCTACCGGTTCGTGCCGTAGACGCGGTCTCCCGCAGGGGCGCCGCGTCCCTCCCCCGACCGGGGGACCGGCGCACGGGGTCCCAACCGCGCGCACCTACGATGGAGCCGGGAGGACGCGTGGTCGAGCCGGCGACGGCAGCTGCTGCCGGTTCCACGAGACCACGCTCACGCGGCTGGGTCGTGTGGGGCACGGCCGTTCTCGTGTACGCCGCCGCGGTCGCGCAGCGCACCTCGTTCGGGGTCGCCGGGCTGCAGGCCGCCCAGCGGTTCGAGGTGGCCGCGACCGCGCTCTCGCTGTTCGCCGTCGTGCAGGTCGTCGTCTACGCGCTGCTGCAGCTGCCGGTCGGGGTCGCGCTCGACCGGGTGGGCTCCCGCGTCATGCTCACCGCCGGTGCCGCCACGATGGCCGCCGGGCAGCTCACCATGGGCCTGGTCGACTCCATGCCGCTCGCGCTGGTCGCGCGGGTGCTCATCGGCGCCGGTGACGCGATGACCTTCGTGTCCGCGATCCGCCTGGTCCCCGCGTGGTTCCCGGCCCGGCGCGTCCCGCTCGTCACCCAGGTCACCGGCATCGTCGGGCAGCTCGGGCAGGTGGTGTCCGCCGTGCCGTTCGCCTTCGCGCTGCACCGGCTCGGCTGGACACCCGCGTTCGCCGGGCTCGCGGCGCTCGGCGGGATCGCCGCCGTCGGGGCCGTCACGCTCGTGCGCGACCGGCCCGACGACGGCCCGACGACGACGTGGGCTCCCCCCGCCCTGCTGGCCGGGCTCGGGCCGACGATCCGGTCCTGGGCCACCTGGCTCGGCTTCTGGAGCCACCTGCTCAGCGCGTTCGGGCTCAACATGTTCCTGCTCATGTGGGGCTACCCGTTCCTGGTGCAGGGCGAGGGGCTCACCACCGGCCAGGCGGGCGCCCTGTTCAGCCTGTCGGTGGCGGTGGCCATCGTGAGCGGCCCGGTGATCGGCGAGCTCACCGGCCGGCACCCCACGCGCCGGTCCCTCATGGTGCTCGCGGTCGCCGTCGCGGGGCTCGCCGGCTGGCTCATCGTGCTGCTGCCGAGCACGCCGCGGCCGCTGTGGCAGCTCGCGGTGTTCGTCGTGCTCATCTCGTTCGGCGGCCCGACCTCGCTCATCGGGCTCGACATCGCCGCCTCCTACGCCCCCGTCGAGCGGATGGGGTCGGCCACCGGGGTCGCCAACGCGGGCGGGTTCATCGGCGCGGTCGTCGTCATGCTGGCCGTCGGCGTCGTGCTCGACCACCGGACCGGCGGGGCACCGGCCCAGCTCGCCGACTACCGAGCCGCGATGTGGGTGGTCGTCGCGGTGTGGGTGGTGGGCGTCGCCGCCGTGCTGGTCAGCCGGGACCGGGTGCGGCGCACGCTCGTGGCACCGGTGCGCTGAGCGCGCCGCACCGCTACAGCAGGGTCCAGCCGGGGCAGCTGGCGAAGGTCGCGTGCACCCGCACCGACCCGCCGCTGCGCCCCGCCGGGTAGCTCACCGACGAGCGCCCGACCTGCACGTCCGAGGCCCGCAAGCCGTTGCCCGGCACCTGCTCGACCCACAGGGTCCCGCGACCGCCGCCGTGCGCCGCGAGCGCCCAGCCGGGGTTCCCGGCACGGTTGTCGGTGACCGCGAGGAGCACGTCGCACCGACCGGGGTGCTGCTCCTGGCGCAGCACCGTGAACGTGAACACCGTCGGGATCGTCACCGTCACGGTGTAGCCCGAGGCGGGAGCCGGCGGGGTGGGAGCCGGCGGGGTCGGCGTCGGGTGCGGGGCGGGGCGGGGCCCGTGGTGGCCGCCGGGCCAGTGCAGCCACCAGCCCGCCGGCGGCACCACGTGCCAGGCCGCTCCCACCGCCGCGCCGTCGTGCTCGGGCGCCCCGGCCGCACCCGTCGACGGCGGTGCCGAGGCCGGCGCTGCGCACATCGCACCGAGCAGCAGGAGGGTCAGGTACGTCCGTCCGAACATGGGTCCGCCTCAGGTCGGTGCCGTCACCGACCCATCGGCGTCCACGGACCTGCGCCTGAACGAACCCCGCACCCGTCCCCCGGACGGCCGACCAGCTCGCGGCCGCCCGCACCGGGCCCCGCACGTCAGCCGAAACGACCCTCCACGTACGCCTCGGTGCGTTCGTCCTGCGGCCGGGTGAACATCGCCCCGGTGTCACCGTGCTCCACGATCACGCCGGGCGTGCCCTGCTCGGCCAGGAAGAACGCGCACTGCTGGGAGACCCGCGCCGCCTGCTGCATGTTGTGCGTGACGATGACGATGGTGAGCTCGTGCTTGAGCGCCATCATCGTGTCCTCGATCACCCGGGTGCTCGTCGGGTCCAGCGCCGAGCACGGCTCGTCCATGAGCAGCACGCGCGGGCGCACCGCCAGCGCCCGGGCGATGCACAACCGCTGCTGCTGACCGCCGGACAGCCCGCCACCGGGGGCGCCCAGGCGGTCCTTGACCTCGCGCCACAGACCGGCCCGGGTGAGCGACTCCTCGACCAGCAGCGCCTTCTCGGCGCTCGACGCCTTGACCCCCGTGAGCTTGAGACCGGCGAGCACGTTCTCCCGGATGCTCATCGCCGGGAACGGGTTCGGCTTCTGGAACACCATGCCGATCGCGCGGCGGGCATCCGTGAGCCGTCGGCCCGGGTCGTAGATGTCCTCCCCGTCCAGCAGCACCCGCCCCGCCAGCGCGGCCGACGGCACCAGCTCGTGCATCCGGTTGAGGATGCGCAGGAACGTCGACTTGCCGCAGCCCGACGGGCCGATGAGCGCCGTCACCTGACCGGCCGGCATCGTCAGGCTCACCCGGTCGAGCACCTGGTGCGAGCCGAACCAGGCCGAGATCGCCTCCCCCTCGAGCTGCGCCAGGCCGCGCGGGGCGTAGGAGACCGGCGCGACGTCCAGTGCCGGTGCGGCGAGCAGGTCGACCGCACCGTCACCTGCCGCGGCCCGCGCCGCCCGTCGGCCGCGCGGCGGCTCCACCGCCGTCGTCGGGCTCAGCACCTGGGTGCGGGTCGGGTCCTCGACCACGACGGTGTCGTCCGGCACAGCACTCCCCTCGAGAGCCCGGTCCGCCTCGGACCGGACGAGCGATGCGGGCGACCTGCCCGCGGAACCCTCCTGCGCTGACCCGGCCGGACCGTCACTCACGGACGGGCCGCCCGAGCCAGCACGAGTGCACGCACCCCCATCACGGCACCGCCGAGCAGCAGCGCCCCGGACACGGCGACCAGGCCCCACTGGGCCGGTGTGAACCCGGAGGCGTTGCGCCACAGCGTGTCCGCGGCCAGCACCCGCGCCCCGTGCACGGGTGTGCTCGCCGGCTTCGCACCGTCGTCCGCGAGCACCTGCGACTGCGGCTGGGACGTGTCCGCGGCCACCGTCGTCGTGGTGCGCCGGGTGGCACCGGAGGGCGTCGTCGACTGCTGGGTCGACGACACCGCCGCACGCCCCCCTGCCGGCGGGGCCGCGGGGACCGCGAGCGTGACCGTGGCCGCACCGGTGGGCAGGTCGTCCGCAGCGCCGGCCGGGGCTGCCAGACCGAGCGCGAGCGCCGCACCCGCACCAGCCACGAGCACCGAGAGCAGCAGCCGGACCGCCACGCTGCCCGCGTCGTCGCGACCACCCGCCACCTCGACCGGCAGCTGACCGGCCTTCGCCTGCTCCGCCAGCTCGGCCCACATCGCCTCGGCCTCGGCACGTCGCGCCCGGCGGGCCCGCAGCCACCACCAGACCGCGCCGACCAGCAGGACGACGAGGCCCAGCCCGCTCCACGGGACCGCGGCGAAGCTCGAGCGCGCCGTGCTCGACACCAGCGGCACCTGGGTGTCCGGGCCCGGCGCCGCCGCCATCGACACGTCGACGACGGCCGTGTCGACCAGCGCCGGCTCGACGGCTCCCAACGAGGTCCGGACCTCGAACGACTGGCCCGGCAGCACCTCGCGGGTCGCACCCGGCTCCTTGACGGCCAGGGTGGTCCCGAACGGTCCGGTGATCCGCACCCGCGGCTCGCCCAGCACGGTGACGTTGCCGTCGTTGCGCACCGTGTAGGTGACATCGGCGTCCGACGGCCCGAACGGAACCCCGGACGGGGCGTAGGCCACGTGCACGTCCCGCACGCTCAGCGCAGGTGCGAGCGCACCGGCCACCCGCACCGACAGCCGGACCGCGACCCGGGTGTCGAGGATGACGCCCTGCTGGTCCGCCTTCGGCACGGCGCGCGAGACCACCACGCCGGCCGCGTGGTCGCCCGGGGTCGCCCCCGCCGGGACCGCGACGGTGACGGTGACGACCGCCGAGGAGGAGGCGGGCACCGTGATCTGCGGATGGTCGACGCTCACCCACGACCCGGCGTCCGTCGAGGACTTGTCCGCGCTGAGCAGGTCGTAGCCGCCCTCGGACGTGTTGAAGGCGTCAGCGCCGTAGACGGTGAACGTCTGGTCGGTGCTGGAGGCGTTCGCGACCACCACCCGGTCGGTGGCGGTGGCGCCCGGGTCGAGCTGCATCGACAGCCGGGTCCGGCCGTCGACACCACCGTCGGCACCGGCCGGGGAGACCGACCAGGCGACGGTGGCGTCGTCCGCCGACGCGGCCGTCCCCGGAGCCAGCAGCAGGACCAGGACGGCCAGCACCAGAGCCGCCAACGGTCTGGGCATCGGACGTGGGTGCATGGTCATGGCTGGAGCTCCGGGGACGGTCGGTGGTGCGAGGAAGGTCCGGCGGGAGGGCCGGTCAGCCGCCGATCAGGGTGACGGTGATGACCGAGGTGTAGGTGCCCTCGGCCGTCGAGCCCGGCACGGCGAGGTTGAGCTGGCCGCCGAGCGTCGTCGTGCCCTGACCCTTGGTGGCGACGACACCGAGCGGCTGGGCCTGCGAGAGACCCTTGCTGGAGCCGCTGTCGAGGTTGGACGCGACCTGCGCGCCCGCCTGGACCACCGTCGCCGGGCCGTCGAGCGCGACCGTCGTCGGGAGCGCGGGCGCCAGCCCGAGGTACTTCGCCCCGATCGTCGTGCTGCCGTTGCTGAAGTCGCTCGCCTGGACGTTGACCTGCCAGGAGGTCTGCAGGTCGGCACGGTGGGTGTCGGTCACGGTGATCGCCGGCAGCGCGGCCGAGGCGGTCACACGGGTGTTGGTGTCGTCACGCGTCCCCGTGAGCGCGACCGACGACGAGGCCGGGACCGCTAGGGTGACGGCGCCGGGGGCACCGAGGGGAGCCGCCGGGACGACGAGCGTCACGGTGATGGTGCCGTCCGCCGCCGTGGTGACCGACACCGTCGTCTCGACGGACGACGAGGAGTAGGACGCGGTGTCGCTCGGGGTGAACGTGGCGCGGTAGGTGTGGTTGCCGGCCGAGGGCGCGGTCACGGTGGTGGTGGCCTGACCCGAGCTGGCGGCGACGGTGGCGAGGGTCGTGGACCCCTCGGCGAAGGTCACGGTGCCGGCGCTCGCGGCCGGGCTGACCGCCGCCGTGAGCAGCAGGTTCGCGCCCTGGGCGGTGGCCGTCAGCGTGGTCGAGGTCGCGGCGGGGCTGTTCCCGGCCGGCAGGCCCCCGGGGGGCGTCACCTGGGACCAGGCCGGCGCGCTCAGCGGGGCGATGCTCACGTCGGTGCTGAAGTAGCCGAGCGTGGCGGCGTTCTCGTCCATGCAGACCAGGGCGAGCGGGAGCACCTTGGTCGCCGAGCCGACGAAGTTCTGGATCATCGCCAGGTTGAAGTTGTCCATCGGCGTGTCGATGTAGGCGTGGCCGTTCGCGTCCACGGTGTACAGCTCGGAGGCGCCCATCGGCACCTCGTCCCAGAACGCCTCGGCGGCGGCGCTCTTGAGCCGCACGACCACCTGCGTCTGTGCGGTGCCGGCCGGGCAGGCGCCGTCGACCGCGACCGAGGTGAAGGCGCGTCCCGTGAAGGACGACTGGCCGGTCACCTGGTCGGCGGCCGTCGCCGTCGCCAGGTTCTTGTGGTTGTTGAACAGGTAGACGTGGCCCTGCTGCAGCGGGCCGTCGTCCTGGGCGGAGGCGGAGGTGGCACCCGCCACCCCCAGACCGGCCAGCAGCATCGTCGCGACCGCCAACCGGGCGATCGAGCGCGTGTGACGCATGGTTGTCTCCATCTCGCAGTGGTCGGAGGAGTCCGATTGCGTCCAGGTTGTCCGGTTCGGGTGAACGGTCGGCCCCGCCCAGGTGAGCACGGGACGGCGCGCGACCTACGGCGCCTGCGGCTCGCCGCCGCCGCGTGCCGGAGACTCGGCCGCACCGGCCGGCAGCAGCTCGCG
>NZ_VWSD01000141.1 GCF_009829685.1 Cellulomonas citrea | reverse complement strand
GCGGGTCGCGGTGCGGCTGGGCGCCGGGCTGCTGCTCGACGCCGTCGACGTGCAGCCCGGCGGCGACGGCGTGCTCACCACCCACTCCGTGTTCGGCGGCAGCTGGACCACCACGTCCACCGCCACCGGTGGGACCACGGTCGTCACGCTGCGGCCCGGCAGCATCGCCGAACGCCTGTCCGCGGCCGACCCGCAGGTGGCGATCCTCGACGTCGCACCCGGACCGGACGGCGTCGTGGACTCCTTCACCCCGGCGCAGGTGACGAGCAGCCGCCCCGACCTGCGCGCCGCCTCCGTCGTCGTGTCCGGTGGCCGCGGGCTCGGCTCGAAGGACGCCTTCGCCCTGGTCGAGCAGCTCGCGGACGCGTTCGACGGCGCGGTGGGCGCCTCCCGCGCCGCCGTGGACGCCGGGTACGTGCCCCAGTCGCACCAGGTGGGGCAGACCGGGGTGACCGTCTCCCCCGACCTCTACGTGGCCCTGGCCATCTCAGGGGCCATTCAGCACCAGGCCGGGATGTCGACATCTGGCACGGTGGTGGCCGTGAACAGAGATCCTGACGCGCCCATCTTCGACATCGCCGACTTCGGGGTGGTCGGTGACATCTTCACCGTCGTCCCCCAGCTGGTCGACGAGATCCGCTCCCGTCGGGCGGGGGCCGCGTGAGCACCTCCCGTCTGACTGCACTCAAGGACGGGCGCTGGTCCCGGCTCGTCTGGCTCGTCCCGGCCGCGCTCGCGGTGCTCGTCGTGCTCGTCCTGCTGGCGCGCTGGGTGCGCGCCCAGCCGGCCGTCGCCGACTGGGTCACCCGCTACCCCGGCGTCGCCCCGCTGCCCGCCGGCGCACCCGTGGGCACCCCGGCGTGGGTCGCGATCACCCACTTCCTCAACCTGTTCTTCATGGTCCTCATCGTGAAGTCGGGGATGTCGATCCGGCACACCCGGCGCCCGTCGGGCCACTGGACCCGCAGGTTCCCGCCGCCGCGCGGCGGACATCGGCCGACCACGATCACCCTCGAGCAGTGGTTCCACGTGAGCCTGGACATGCTGTGGCTGGTCAACGGGATGGTGTTCGCGGTCCTGCTGCTCACCTCCGGACGCTGGGTCCGCCTGGTCCCGACGAGCTGGGACGTGCTGCCCAACGCGGCGTCGGCGGCGCTGCAGTACCTGTCGCTGCAGTGGCCGCACGAGAACGGCTGGGTGGCCTACAACGCCCTGCAGCTGCTCGCCTACTTCGGGACGGTCTTCGTGCTGGCCCCCGCGGCGGCGCTCACCGGCATCCGGCTGTCGGCGCTGTGGCCGAAGAACAACCCGACGGCGGACCGGCTCTACCCCATCGAACGGGCCCGTGCCGTGCACTACCCGGTGATGCTCCTGTTCGTCCTGTTCGTCATCGTGCACGTGACGATGGTGCTCACCACCGGGGCGCTGCGGAACCTCAACCACATGTTCGCGCTGCGTGACGACACCTCCTGGCTCGGGCTGGGAGGGCTCGCGATCGCCGTGGTGCTGATCGTCGCGGCCTGGGTCGCGGCCCGACCCGTCGTGCTCAAACCGCTGGCCGCCCTCACCGGGAAGGTCACCCGCTAGCCCTCGGACCGGCCGCCCGGCCGGCCCTGCCCCCACGTCAGCGTCGACCAGGAGGTACGGATGTCGTTCTACGAGCAGGACCACGAGGACTACCGAGAGACCGTGCGCGAGTACGTCCGGCGGTACGTCAGCCCGAGCTACGACCGGTGGGAGGCCGACCGGCTCATCGACCGAGAGGTGTGGCGACCGGCCGGTGAGGCCGGGCTCATCGGGCTCGACGTACCGGAGGCCTACGAGGGTCCGGACCTGCACGACTGGCGGTTCCGGATGGTGGTGGCCGAGGAGCTCAACATGGCCGGCGCCGCCTCGCTCACCATCGCGTTCGCCGTGCAGGACGACCTCGTGCTGCCGTACCTCATCGACCTGGGCACGGACGAGCAGAAGGCACGCTGGCTGCCGGGGATGGCCGCCGGTGAGCTCATCGGTGCGATCGGGATGACCGAGCCGGGCGCAGGCTCCGACCTGCAGGCCATCCGCACCACCGCGGTGCGCGACGGCGACGACTGGGTGCTCAACGGGCAGAAGACGTTCATCTCCAACGGGATCAACGCCGACCTGGTCATCGTGGTCGCCAAGACCGACCCCGCCGCGGGCGCGCGTGGCATCTCGCTGCTCGTGGTGGAGCGCGGCATGCCTGGCTTCGAGCGAGGGCGCAAGCTCGACAAGCTGGGGCTGCACGCCCAGGACACCGCCGAGCTGTTCTTCACCGATGTGCGGGTGCCGGCCACCAACGTGCTGGGCGAGATCGGGCACGGTTTCGGCTACCTCATGCAGCGCCTGCCCCGCGAGCGGCTGTCGATCGCGGCCGGCGGCTATGCGGGCGCCCGGGCGGCGCTGCAGTGGACCCAGGACTACGTGTTCGAGCGCAAGGCGTTCGGCCAGCGCATCGGCGACTTCCAGAACACCCGGTTCGAGCTCGCCGAGATCGAGACCGAGATCGACGTCACCCGCGCCTACCTCGAGCAGTGCGTGCTCAAGCTCAACGCCGGGACGCTCACCACGGTGGAGGCGTCGAAGGCCAAGTGGTGGGCGACCGAGCTCGAGGGCCGGGCGACCACCCGGCTGCTCCAGCTGTTCGGCGGGTACGGGTTCATGGACGAGTACCCGATCTCCCGGGCGTTCCGCGACTCGCGGGTGCAGACCATCTACGGCGGGACGACCGAGATCATGAAGGAGATCATCGGGCGGGACATCGCCGCCCGGTACCGCTGAGGCCACCGACGCCGGTGCGCGCCGGACCGTTCAGACAGGTTCGGCGCGCACCGGCTCCGGCGCCTGGCCCGGCCCCGGCTCGGGTGCCGGCTCCCGCTCGGGCTCGGAGGACGGCTGCGCGGCGACGGCCGGGACCGTGAGCCGCGGCAGCAGCAGGTGGATGAGCGGGCCCACCCCGACTGCATAGACGAGAGTGCCCACGCCGACCGTCCCGCCGAGCAGCCATCCCACGGCCACGACCGCGACCTCGATGGAGGTCTTGACCACCCGCACCGACCAGCCGGTCCGGGCGACGAGCCCGGTCATCAGCCCGTCGCGCGGCCCCGGACCGAGCCGGGCACCGATGTAGAGCCCGGTCGCGACGGCGTTCGTGACGACGCCGCCGACGAGCAGGAGCACCCGCCAGCCCATCGCGAGCGGCGGCAGCAGGTCGAGCACGTTGAGCACCGGGTTCACGAGCGCGCCGATGACGATGACGTTCGCCACCGTGCCGAGGCCCGGTCGCTGCCGCAGCGGCCACCAGCAGGCGAGCACAGCCAGTGACGTGAGGCCCGTGATCAGGCCGAACGAGGCACGGGTGTGCACCTGGATGCCCAGGGTGAGCACGTCCCAGGGCATCGCCCCGAGGCCGGCGTGCACGAGCATCGCCATCGAGACCGCGAACAGCACGAGCCCGGCGAGCAGCCGCGCCCCGCGTGCCACCGGACCCGTGCCACGGGGCGGGCGTCCCGCCGAGGTCGTCGTGCGCGCCGGGGTCATGACGGCGATCCTGACGTGCCGAGCACGCTCGTGCCGCCGGCGACCGTACGCCGGACGCGCTGGTCCGAGCGCACGCCCGGCGCGTCGACGCCGTGGGTGCGCTGAACGTCCAGGTCACGGGCCTGCACAGCGTCCAGCCCCCGAGCCCGCACGGCATCCAGGTCCCGAGCCAGCCGGTCCGCATCCGGGTGGGTCGCCCGGACCGGTCCCCAGCCGGGTCGACGGACGAGAAGGACGACGGGCACGAGGAGCACCGCGACGACCGCGAGCGCGAGGAAGGTGTCCATGCCCCGAGACTGCCGGGCGATTGGCCTTGAAGCCCAGGGCCACTTGCCCGAGAGTGGACCGGTGAGCACCCTCCCCGTCGACCGCACCGTCAGCAGCGCCCGGCTCGCCGGCCTGCTCGAGGGCTGGCGCGGCGAGGGGCCCGCCTACAGCGCGCTGGCCGGCGGGCTGCGGGCCGCCGTGCTGGCCGGCGCGCTGCCCACCCGCACCCGGCTGCCCTCCGAGCGCGACCTGGCCGCGGCCCTCGGGCTGTCGCGCACCACCGTGAGCGCCACCTACGACCTGTTGCGCGACGAGGGCTACCTGGTGAGCCGTCAGGGCTCCGGCACCGTCACGGCCCTGCCGCCCGGCGCGACCCGCTCGCCCCGGTTCAACGACCTGCCCGACGCCCACCTCATCGATCTCACCAAGGCCGCGCCGTCGGCCCCGCCCGAGCTCACCAACGCCTGCGCGCAGGCCGTCGAGGACCTGCGCGCGCACCTGCGCAGCCCCGGCCTCGAACCACTCGGGCTGTCTGTGCTGCGCGCCGCCGTCGCCGACTGGTACGTCGAGCGGGGCGTACCCACCGACCCCGAGCAGGTCCTCGTCACCACCGGTGCCCAGCAGGCGATCCACCTGCTCGTCTCGCTCTTCGCGCGACGCGGCGACCGGGTCGTCGTCGAGCACCCGACCTATCCGAACGCCATCGACGTGGTCACCGCGAGCGGCGCCCGTGCGGTCCCCGTCCCGGTCGGCGAACGCGGCGTCGACGTCGACCTGCTGCTCGCCACCGTCCGGGCCAGCGACCCGCGCGTCGTCTACCTCGTGCCCGACCACCACAACCCGACAGGGACGGTGCTCCCCGCGGCGGACCGGGAGCGGCTGCGCCGGGGTCTGGCGCGCACGGGCGCACTGCTCGTCGTCGACGAGGTGTTCGCCGACCTCGGTCTGGACGCGCCGGCACCGCACTCGCTGCTCGGGTCCGGCACCGACAGGCACGTCGTGGGCATCGGCTCGGCGTCCAAGAGCTACTGGAGCGGGCTGCGGGTCGGCTGGATCCGGGCGTCGCGCGACCTCGTCTCCCGGCTGGCGACCGAACGGGCGAAGGTCGACATCAGCGGGTCGGTGCTCGACCAGCTCGTGGTGACCCGGCTCATGCAGCAGCGGGCCGGGCTGCTCGCGCGCCGCCGGGAGGAGCTGCGCGAGAGGCGCGACCGCATCCTGTCCCAGCTGGCCGACCAGCTCCCGGGCTGGCAGGTCCAGGTCCCGGCGGGCGGGTTGAGCCTGTGGATCGACCTGGGCGCACCGGCGTCCAGCGCGCTCGCCCGCGTCGGGCGACGGCACGGTGTGCACCTGGTGCCCGGCACGGCGTTCGGCGTCGACGGCAGCTTCGACAACCGGCTGCGGCTCACCTACGCCGAGCCCGAGGAGGTGCTGGACGAGGCGGTGCGCCGGATCGCCACCGCCTGGCACGAGGTCGACCGCGGCGCCGGGACGCGCACCCGGCGCGGGTCGGCACCCGCCTGATCGTCCAGGCCGCCGGGGCTCGGCACCGCGTCGCGGGGCTCTGTGGACCAGGAGCAACCCCGGTCCGCACCGCCTGGCCTCAGGCCGACGGACCGGCCCGACGCCCGGCACGCTGGCGGGCGTTGTAGTCACGCACCCGCTGCGGGTACCCGGTGCGCTGCACGTCGTACACCGGGATGGCCAGCTCCTTGGCCAAGTCACGGGCGGTCCTGGCGTCCGGCACCTTGCGGCGGGTCCACTCACCGTCCGTCGCGACCAGCATCACCGTGGTGGGGGTCACATTCGTCTGCGGCTCGACGTAGGCCTCCACGCCCACCCGCGTCGCGACGAAGTCACGCAGGTGCGACAGCGTGGCGGCGCGCGCCTCGCGCTGCGTCGGCTCGGCGTCCGGGGTCGCGCGGCGACGCTTGAACAGGCCCATCCACCGAGGGTAACCGGCCCCGGCGGGCTTCAGGCGGGTCCCGGAAGGTCACCCGCGGCGCCACGCGCGGTTCCGCTCGCGGCGAGACTCGGTCGTGACCACCCCGGCGGGATGCCAAGATGGGACGAAGGCCCTTTCACGTCGTCGACAGGAGTGTGCACGTGGCCGAGGAGAACGCCTACGACATCGTCGTCCTTGGCGCGGGCAGCGGCGGCTACGCCGCAGCGCTGCGCGCCGCCGAGCTGGGCAAGAGGGTGGCGCTGGTCGAGGCCGACAAGGTCGGTGGCACGTGCCTGCACCGGGGGTGCATCCCCACCAAGGCGCTGCTGCACGCAGCCGAGCTGGCGGACGACGCCCGCGAGGGCGAGCACTACGGCGTGCACACCACGCTCGAGCGCATCGACATGGCCGAGGTGAACCAGTACAAGGACTCGGTGATCGGCCGGCTCTACAAGGGCCTGCAGGGCCTGGTCGCCTCCCGCAAGGTCGACGTCATCTCCGGCTGGGGCCGCCTCGTGGGGCCGAACCAGGTCGAGGTCGACGGCCGGGTGCTCACCGGTGAGCACGTGGTGCTCGCCTCCGGCTCCTACGCCCGCACGCTGCCCGGTCTGGAGATCGGCGGCCGGGTCATCACCTCGGACACCGCGCTCCAGCTCGACTGGATCCCGCAGTCCGCGGTCATCCTCGGCGGCGGGGTCATCGGCTCGGAGTTCGCCAGCGTGTGGCGCTCCTTCGGTGCCGAGATCACCATCGTCGAGGCCCTGCCGCACCTCGTGCCCAACGAGGACGAGGCGATCAGCAAGGCGTTCGAGCGTGCCTACCGCAAGCGCGGCATCGGCTTCAAGGTCGGCGTCCGGTTCGCCGGCGTCGAGCAGGACGACGCGGGCGTGCACGTGCGCCTCGAGGACGGCACCACCCTCGACGCCGACCTGCTGCTGGTCGCCGTCGGGCGCGGTCCGGCCACCTCCGGTCTGGGCTACGAGGAGCAGGGTGTGCGGCTCGACCGCGGCTTCGTGCTCACCGACTCCCGGCTGCACACCGGCGTGGGCAACATCTGGGCCGTGGGCGACATCGTCCCCGGGCTGCAGCTCGCGCACCGCGGGTTCGCCCAGGGCATCTTCGTGGCCGAGCAGATCGCCGGGCTGGCCCCGGCACCGATCGTCGAGTCGGGCATCCCCCGGGTCACCTACTCCAACCCCGAGGTCGCGTCCGTCGGCCTCACCGAGGCCGCCGCGAAGGCGCAGTTCGGCGACGACCAGGTGGTCGCCCTCGACTACAACCTCGGCGGCAACGGGAAGAGCCAGATCCTCGGGACGCAGGGCTTCATCAAGCTCGTGCGCCGTGTCGACGGCCCCGTCGTCGGCGTCCACATGATCGGCGCCCGCGTCGGTGAGCTCGTGGGCGAGGCCCAGCTCATCGTCAACTGGGAGGCCTACCCCGACGACGTGGCCTCGCTCGTGCACGCCCACCCGACCCAGAACGAGGCCCTCGGTGAGGCCTTCCTCGCGCTGGCCGGCAAGCCCCTGCACGCCCACGCCTGAGAGCCGAAGGAGACACCACCCCCATGTCGCACAACGTGCAGCTCCCCGCCCTGGGCGAGTCCGTCACCGAGGGCACCGTCACCCGCTGGCTCAAGGCCGTCGGTGACCGTGTCGAGGTCGACGAGCCGCTCCTGGAGATCTCGACCGACAAGGTCGACACGGAGATCCCGTCCCCGGTCGCCGGGGTGATCGAGCAGATCCTCGTGCCCGAGGACGAGACCGCCGAGGTCGGTGCCGTGCTGGCCGTCATCGGCGACGGCACGGGGGCCGCGCCGGCCCCCGCCGAGCCGGCCGCGCCCGCGCAGGCCGAGGCCGCCGCACCCGAGCCCGCCGTGCAGG
>NZ_VWSD01000140.1 GCF_009829685.1 Cellulomonas citrea | reverse complement strand
CAGGTCCCGGCGCAGCGACAGCACGGCGGCCGCCCCGGCGAGCACGACGCCGAGCCCGAGGCAGGCCGCGAAGGGGCGCAGGTCGGCCGCGTCGAACGGGTCGATCCGCTGCACCCAGCCCACGGGTGTGGTCCACCGAAGCCAGCTCAGCCCGTCCTTGACGTCGGCGGCCCCGCGCACGGCGTAGCCGAGCACGAGGAGGGTGACGGTGATCGAGCTGGCGGCACGCGCGGTGGTGGCGACCTGGGCCGCGAGCGCCGCGAGCCCGGCGGTCACCAGGCCCAGCCCGGCGTACTGCGCACCGACCAGAAGGGCGGCCCGGCCCGACCCCATGGCCAGGAACACCACGACGACACCCACCGAGGTCGCCGCGGTGGTGACCACCCCCACCACCAGACCGGCGAGCAGCGGTGCGAGCGCCCCGGTGCTGGCGGCACGCACCGGTTCGAGCCGGCCGCCCTCCTCCTCCTTGCGGGTGTGCCGCACCACCGCGAGCGCGACGACGACGGCCAGCACGACCATCATGAACAGCCCGATCCGCCAGGAGACGACGGCCGGCAGGCTCGTCGCCGTGAGCGGGCCGAGCAGTGCGAGGAACGCCGTGTTCACCCCGACGGTCGCGGCCAGCGCCTGCCGTTCGGCGTCGGTGCCGTAGGCGGTCTGCAACGAGACGTCGGTGATCATCACCATGGCGAGCAGCACGAGAGCGGTCACCGGCAGGGTCACCCGGTCGCGGCGCAGCGCGAAGGCAGCGAGCTGCCCGGTGCCGGCGGTGGCGCTGGCCGGCAGTGGCCGCGCGGGCGGGGCCGGTGCGGTCACGGCGCTCATCGTGCGCCCCGCCGACCGCCGGCCCGGCGGCGTCCTGCGGTCGCATCGTCGGCGGTGGTCGCGGTGGCCGTCCCCGTGCCCCCGTCGGGCACTTCCAGCGCGGCCAGCTCGTCGCCGTACTCGCGCAGGAACAGCTCCTCCAGGGACGGCGGGGCGATGGTGAGGCCGTGCGGGTCGAGCCCGGCGAGCGCCGCGGCCAGCGTGCCGACCGCCGCGTCGTCGACCGAGAAGCGCACCCTCGCGCCGTCCTGCACGAGGTCGTGCACCCCGGGCAGCGCGGCGAGGGGGGCGGGGTCGGCACCGATCGTCACGCTCACGCTCGACCGGGTGAGGTGGCGCAGCTGGGTGAGCGTGCCGGACTGCACCACGCGCCCCGCGCGGATGATCGTCACGGTGTCGCACAGCGCCTCGACCTCGGCCAGGATGTGGCTGGACAGCAGCACCGAGGTGCCGCGGTCGACCGCCTCGCGCACGCACCGCTCGAACACGGCGGCCATGAGCGGGTCCAGCCCCGAGGTCGGCTCGTCGAGCACGAGCAGGTCGACATCGGCGCAGAACGCCGCGACCAGGGCGATCTTCTGACGGTTGCCCTTGGAGTAGGTGGCGGCCTTCTTGGTCGGGTCCAGCTCGAACCGGCGCAGCATGGCCTCGCGGCGCACCGGGTCGGGGCGTGCACCGCGCAGGTGCAGCAGCAGGTCGATCGTCTCGCCGCCGGTGAGCGCGGGCCACAGCGCCACGTCACCGGGCACGTAGGCCAGCCGCCGGTGCAGCGCGACGGCATCGGCCCACGGGTCGCCGCCGAGCAGCCGCACGGTCCCGGCATCGGGGCGCAGCATCCCGAGCAGCACCCGGATGGTGGTGGACTTGCCGGCGCCGTTCGGCCCGAGGAACCCGGCCACCTGACCTGGTTCGACGCGCAGGTCCAGCCCGTCGAGGGCGTGCACCCGCCCGAAGCTCTTGTGCAGGCCGTCGATCTCGATCGCGGGTGTGGTCATGTCCTCGTCCTCGGCGGGTCGGTGGGGGTCGGGTCGGTGGGGGCGGGCCAGGTGGCGGCGACGGCGTCGAGCATGGTGGCGTCGAGCAGCAGGCCTTCGGTGAAGACCTCGGCGGACGGCAGCGCGTACCGCGCCATGTAGCCGCGGATGAAGCCGCCGGTGTCGCCCGGGTCGGCGGGGTGCAGCGCCTGGTCGACGACGAGCGCCCCGAGGGTGAGCATGACGAGGTACCGGGCCCGGGCGTCCTCGTCGCGCGACGGACGTACGGCGCCGCTCGCGACGCCGTCGGCCAACGTGGTGCGGGTGAGCTCGACCATGTCGTCGACGAGCTCGCGGGCCAGGTCGCCGCCGGCCTGGAAGACGCGCAGCAGGTAGAGCGTCGGCACGCCGTAGCGCTCGACGTCGGCGAGCAGCGCGAACATGTCCGCCCGGTCCGGATGGCCGCCGGGCGCGCCGTAGACGGGTTCCTTGCCCTCGGCGACGATCCGGCGCACCTGCTCGTCGCACGCGTGCCGCAGCCCGTCCTTGGAGCCGAAGTGGTGGATGACGAGGGCCGGGCTGACCCCGGCGTCCGCGGCGATGGCTCGCAGCGGGGCACCGAACCCGTCGGCGGCGAACCGGGCGAGGGCGGCGTCGCGGATGCGGGCCCGGGCCGTGAGGTCCGCGTCGTCGGACGGAGTGGCTGAACGCACGATCACGATACTAAACACGCGTTCAGTCACTGTCGACCCGAACGGTCCGCACCGGGTTTCGCAGCCCCACCCGTGCGAGGATCGCGACATGACCGAGCAGAACCCCGCCCCGCAGGACCCGTTCGAGAACGCCGGTGACACCCGGCTGTGGATCGAGCGCACCGGCACCCGCCGCTACGTCGGCTACAACTCGCGCGGCGCCACCGTGCAGATCGGGTCGGTCGGCGACGAGGACGCGTTCAGCCCCGGCGAGCTGCTCAAGATCGCGCTCGCCGGCTGCAGCGGGCTCACCTCCGACGCCCCGCTGTCGCGTCGGCTCGGCCCGGACTACGCCGCGACGATCCGGGTCGGCGGGATGGCGCTGCGGCCCGAGGACCGGTACGACGCCCTCGCCGACGAGCTCACCGTCGACCTGTCCGGTCTGGACCAGGCCGAGAAGGCCAAGCTGCTCGTGATCCTGCAGCGCGCCATCGAGGAGCACTGCACCGTCGGGCGCACCCTCAACGCCGGTGCCACGACGACGTTCACGGTCGCGGGCGAGAGCTGACGCCCGTGCCCCGGCTGCTCACCGAGGCGCTCGACAAGGCCGTCTCGATCCCGTCGACGACGATCGAGGCGCACGTCGCCGCGCTGCGCGCCCGCAACCCGGGCGCCAGCCCCGCGCAGATCGTGCGGATGCTCGAACGGGAGTACCTGCTCGTCGTCGCCGGGACCGGCGCCGCGGTCGGTGCGGCCGCGGCGCTGCCCGCCGTCGGCACCGGGATCGCCCTCGCGCTCACGACCAGCGACGTCGCGACCTTCTTCGGCGCCTCGGCGGCGTTCTCGCTCGCGGTCGCCTCGGTGCACGGGATCGCGGTGGAGGACACCGAGCGCCGCCGCGCGCTGCTCATGGCGACGATCCTCGGCGACTCGGGCGCCCGGGCCGTCTCCGACGCCGCCGAGATCTCGACCCTGCACGTGGGCCGGGTGCTGCTCACCCGGCTGCCGATGAGCACGGTGAAGAAGGTGAACTCCACCCTCACCCGGCGACTCGTGCGCAACCAGGCGGCCAAGCAGACCGGGCTCGCCTTCGGGCGGCTGCTGCCGTTCGGCGTGGGTGCGGCCGTCGGTGCGGCGGGCGGCCAGGCGCTCGGGCGGTCGGTCGTCGAGGGCGCACGCGCCGCCTTCGGCCCGCCGCCGGAGCACTTCAGCCAGGTGGTCGAGGTGACGGTCCGGCCGCAGCCGCAGCTGCCCCCGGCGGGCGGTCGGCTCGAACCCGCACCCCGACGACGTCGGCTGCCCGGTCGCCACTGACCCGCCGCCACTGACCGGCGGCGCTGACCGGCCGACGACGCCGCCGCCGGCTACCAGCGGTCGTGCACGTGCGCGCGGATGCGCGCGTCGTAGACGGCCTGCAGCCCGGCGAGCGTCGCCGCGTCGAGCGGGGCGAGGTCGGCCGCGGCCGCGTTGGCACGGGCCTGCTCGACGTTGCGCGCCCCGGGGATCACCACGCTCACCCCCGGCTGGTCGACGAGCCAACGCAGCGCGAGCTGCGCGGTGCTCGCCCCGGCGGGGGTGAACGCCGCCACCTCACGTGCCGCCGCGACACCCACGTCGAACGGCACCCCGGAGAACGTCTCGCCCACGTCGAAGGCCTCGCCGTGCCGGTTGTACGTGCGGTGGTCGTCGGCACCGAAGGTGGTCGACTCGTCGTACCGGCCGGACAGCAGGCCCGAGGCGAGCGGCACCCGGGCGATGATCGCGACGCCGGCCGCGGCGGCCGCCGGCAGCACCTGCTCCAGGGGCTTGCGCCGGAACACGTTGCAGATGATCTGCACGCTCGCCACGTGCGGTCGGGCGATCGCACCCAGCGCCTCGGCCACGGTCTCGACCGAGACCCCGTAGGCCGCGACCCCGCCGTCCTCGACGAGGGCGTCCAGCTGGTCGTAGGTCGCGTCGGCGGACAGCACGGCCGTGGGCGGGCAGTGCAGCTGCACCAGGTCGAGCCGGTCGACGCCCAGGTTGGCCCGCGACCGGTCGGTCCAGCGGCGGAACGCGTCGAGCGTGTACGCCTGCGCGACGTGCGGGTCGGCCCGGCGGCCCAGCTTGGTGGCCACCGTGATCTGGTGCCCTGGCCGGCCGGCCAGGTACTGCCCGATGAGCTGCTCGGAGCGCCCGTCGCCGTACACGTCGGCGGTGTCGAAGAAGGTGACACCCGCCTGCGCCGCCGCATCCAGCACGGCGAGCGCCGTGCCGTCGTCGACCGCACCCCAGTCGGCACCGAGCTGCCAGCAGCCCAGCCCGACGACCCCGACCTGGCGACCCGTCCGTCCCAGCACCCGCTGCTCCATGGCGCCCAGGCTACCGGCGCGCGCACCACCCGCCGCCGTCGGCTCCCGCCCGGCCCGGTGCCCCGCGAGTACCCTGTCCCGGGCGCCACCGCGCCCCCTGCGCGCCTGTCGGACGCGCACCACCCCGCTCACGCGCACCCGCCAAGGAGCCGCATGTCCACGACCGCGCCCGGCGCCACCCCGCGCCACTACCTCATGTGCCGGCCCACCCACTACACGGTCTCCTACGAGATCAACCCGTGGATGCACCCGGACCGGGCGACGGACACGGCGCTGGCCGTGCAGCAGTGGGAG
This sequence comes from Cellulomonas citrea, assembly GCF_009829685.1. Taxonomy (GTDB): domain Bacteria; phylum Actinomycetota; class Actinomycetes; order Actinomycetales; family Cellulomonadaceae; genus Cellulomonas; species Cellulomonas citrea. The sequence continues at coordinate 2,512 of NZ_VWSD01000140.1, read as the reverse complement.
CGGCTGCGCGACGTCTACCTCGACCTGGGGCACCAGGTGTCGTTCATCGACCCGATCGAGGGGCTGCCGGACATGGTCTACGCGGCCAACGGCGCGACCGTGGTCGACGGCATCGTCTACTCCGCCAAGTTCCGCTACCCCGAACGCGGCCCCGAGGGCCCGGCGTACGAGAAGTGGTTCGCCGACCGCGGCTACGTCACGCACACCGCCGAGCAGGTGAACGAGGGCGAGGGCGACATCCTCGTCGTGGGCGACGTGCTGCTGGCCGGTACGGGCTTTCGCACCAGCACCGCCGCGCACGAGGAGCTCAGCCGGCTCGTCGGGCACGAGGTGGTCGGCCTGGAGCTCGTCGACCCGCACTACTACCACCTCGACACCGCACTCGCGGTGCTGTCGAGCGACCCGGCCGACCCGCAGATCGCGTACTACCCGCCGGCGTTCTCCCCGGCCGCGCTCGAGCAGCTGCAGCACCGGTTCCCCGATGCGGTGATCGCCGAGGAGCAGGACGCGGCCGCGCTGGGCCTCAACGCGGTGAGCGACGGTGGGCACGTCGTCGTCGCGCCGGCCGCCACCCGGTTGGCCGCCCAGCTGCGCGAGCGCGGCTACGAGCCGATCCCGGTGCCCACCACCGAGCTGCTCAAGGGCGGCGGCGGCGCCAAGTGCTGCACGCTGGAGATCCGGCTCGCCCCACCCGCCTGAGCCCGGCTCGCCGGCGGGTCAGCCGAAGGCGACCGCCGCGAACAGGTAGCCCGACGCGGACGCGGCGCCCACGCTCATCGAGCTCACATCGGTGCGCAGCATCTGGGCGTTGTGCGCGGGCGACCCGGACCAGGCCCGCACGAGCGAGCTGACGCCCGGTGCGCAGCCGACGATGTTGTCCGCCCCGGAGTGCCAGATGCCGCCCGATGCGGCCATGTCGAGCGCATGGCCGGACAGCGTCCCCGACGTCGAGACCGACAGCGTCGGCAGTCCGTGGGCGGCGCGGTAGTCGTTGATCGCCGCACCGACCGACGAGGCGCCGGCCGGCGACCCGGACCCGGGTGCCGGCGTCACGCAGGTCATGCTCACGGCGTGCACGCTGCCTGCCGACGGGGCGGCGGGCGAGCCCGCCCCGGTCGCCCCCGCGGAGCTCGATCCCGACGAGACTCGTGTGCCCGACCGGCGAGCGCTCGGCGCCTGCTGCGCCGCCTGCTGGGCGGCGGCCTGTGCCGCTTCCTGCTCCGCCGCGAGTCGCGCGGCCTCGGCGGCCTGCCAGGCTGCCTCCGCCTCGACCACGGCCCCGCGCGCTGCCGCGAGGTCGGCCAGCCGGGCGCGCAGCACGAACGGGCTCAGACCCGGTGCCGCGGCGGCGTCGCGGGTCCGGTCGGCCGCTGCGGTGAGCGCCGCGAGCAGGTCGCCCGCATGCGGTGAGGCGACCACCACCGTGCGCGCCTCGGCCTCCGCGGACCGCGCCGACGCGGTGAGCGCCGCGCGCTGGGCGTCGCCGGCCACGACGGCCAGCGCACCGGGCTGGGCGGCGAGCCACCCCGCGTCCACCAGATCGGTTCCGGACGCCCGCCCGGTCCGACCCGCCGCGGCACGGTCGGCCGAGGCCTCAGCGGCGCGAACGGTCGCGAGGCCTGCGGTCACGGCAACGACGACCACGAGGCCGACGACCGCCGCCGGGTGCGGACGACCGGTCGGGCGCGGCCCGCGGGGCGCCGGCTCCACGATGCGGTCCGGCACCGGACGTGAGCTCGAGGGGCGTGAGGGAGCCAGGGCGGTCGGGCTCATCAGGCGGACCCCCAGCGGACGGCATCAGCGGATCGGACAATTCACCCGATCGTGGCTGACATGACCGCAGAAGGCAAGGCGCGTCGTACCCGCAGACGCCTCGCTCCCCCGTTCAACCGCCGGTCAAGCACCCGTAGGCGCAGCCGCGCCTGAGACCGATGTCCTCGATCCCGGTGTCACCAGAAGTGACTTCACAACTCGGCCCGCGTCCGGGCTCGCCACCCGGACCGCAGCGACCCTCGCGGCGTCAGTTGAACTTGACCGCCGAGAACAGGAACCCGTCCGCCGTGGCGGCACCGACGCTCATCGAGGACACGTCCGTCCGCGCCATCTGCGCCTGGTGCGACGGCGACCGGGACCAGGCGCCGACCAGCGACGTCGCGCTCGGCGCGCATCCGACGATGTTGTCGAAGCCCGAGTGCCAGATGCCACCCGAGGCGGCCATGTCGAGGGAGTGCGAGGACAACGTGCCCGACGTCGAGACCGACAGCGCCGGCAGCCCGATGCTCGCGCGGTAGCTGTTGATCGCCGCACCGACCGCCGAGGCGCTCGCCGGTGAGCCCGACCCTGGCGGCGTGCTCAGGCAGGCCAGCGTCACCGCGTGCACCGACCCGGTCGAGGAGCTGGGCGCCGCTGAGCTGGTGTCCGTGGACGACGAGCCCGACGACGTCGAGCGGTTCGACGTGCGCTTCGTGGCCGCCGGGTGCGACGCAGCCGCCGCCGCAGCCGCGGCGGCCTG
>NZ_VWSD01000013.1 GCF_009829685.1 Cellulomonas citrea | reverse complement strand
GACGAGCCGCCCCGGGTGGCCGCGTACCCGCGGCGGCCGGTGGCGGCCCGAACCTGGGTCAGTCGCCGGTGTCGGCCGCGAGGTCGGCGATGACGGCTGCGGTCCCGGACAGGCCGAGTCGGGTCGCGCCGGCGTTGATCATCGACATCGCGTCGGACCCGGTGCGGATCCCGCCGGAGGCCTTGACGCCGAGCCGCCCGCCGACCGTGCCGGACATGATGCCGACCGCCCGCATGGTGGCCCCGCCCGCCGGGTGGAAGCCCGTCGAGGTCTTGACGAAGTCGGCGCCGGCGTCGGCGGCGGCCCGGCACGACTCGATGAGCTCGTGGTCGGACAGCGCGGCGGACTCGACGATCACCTTGAGCACCGTGGGGCGCGGGGCCGCGGCGCGGACGGCCGCGATGTCGGCGCGCACGTCGTCGAACCGGCGCTCCTTGGCCGCGGACAGGTCGATGACCATGTCGATCTCGTCGGCCCCGTCGGCGACGGCCTGGGCGGCCTCGGCGGCCTTGATCGCCGACTTGTGCGCACCCGACGGGAACCCGACGACCGCGGTCACCTTGACGGCCGGCTCACCGTCGGGACCGGCCGGGATCTCCAGCGGCAGGTGCGAGGGCGACACGCACACCGAGTAGGCGCCCAGCCGCACGGCCTCGGCGACGGTCGCGGCCACATCGGCCCGGCTCGCCTCCGGCTTGAGCAGCGTGTGGTCGACGAACTTCGCGAACGCGGCCGCGGACAACGGGGCGTGGCCCGTCACCGACGCGGCCGTGACGTCCGACGGGGGCGTGGAGATGCTCATGCTCGGTGCCTTCCTCCGGTGGGCCCCGCGTACGCGGGGAGGATCACGTCCTCGACGAGCGCCTCGCGCACGTCGTGGTGGCAGAACGCGGAGCGGGCCGCGGTCACGGTGACGTCCAGGACGTCCTGCCACGTCCAGCCGGCCTCGTCGACCAGCTGGGCCAGCTCCCGGGACGCGCTCGTCCCGGAGTGCAGCCGGTTGTCGGTGTTCACCGTGACGGCGAACCCGTGCCGGAGCAGCGCGGTCACGGGGTGCTGGGCGATCGACGCGGCACCCCCGGTCTGCAGGTTCGAGGTCGGGCACAGCTCGAGCGCCACGCGGCGGTCGCGCAGCCAGTGCGCCAGCGCCGACGTCGGGCCGTCCGGGCCGACCTGCGTCGCGATGGCCACCCCGTGGCCGATCCGGCAGGCGCCGGCCACGTGCAGCGCCGCCGCGATCGAGCTCGGCCCGTCCGCCTCGCCGGCGTGCACCGTGCAGGGCAGGTCCGCCTCGCGCAGCAGGTCGAACGCGGCGGCGGCCCGCGACGGCGGGAACCCGGCCTCGGGCCCCGCGTAGTCGAAGCCGACGACGCCGCGGTCGCGGTGGTCGATCGCCACCCGCGCCACCTCCGTGGCACGGTCGGCCTGCCGCATCGCGCACAGCAGCTGCCCGGCGACGATCCGGCCGCCCGTCTCCTGCACGCCCTCGTCGATACCGGCCTGGACCGCCTCGACCACCTCGTCGAGGCTCAACCCGCCGGCCTGGTGCTGCTCCGGGGCGTACCGCAGCTCGGCGAGCACGACACCGTCGTCCGCGAGGTCGAGCACCGCCTCCCGGGCCACCCGGACCAGGTTCGGCCCGCTCTGCATGACCGCCACGGTGTGGACGAAGGTCTCGAGGTACCGCTCGAGCGACCCCGAGGTGCACGACTCGACGAACCAGCGTCCCAGCGCGTCGGCGTCGTCGGTGGGCAGCCGGTGCCCGATCTGCGCCGCGAGGTCGACGAGGGTCGCAGGCCGCAGACCGCCGTCGAGGTGGTCGTGCAGCAGCACCTTGGGCAGCGCGCGCACCGCCTCGAGCGTCGTCCCGCGGCCGACCTCGTCGTCGGCCCCGGCCTTCCCGGGCTCGGACTCCTCCGGGCTCACTCGTCCTCGTCCTCGTCGTCGGTGTCCAGGGCCGCGTCGGTGTCCTGATCGAGCACATCGGCCTCGTCGGCCGCAGCCTCCAGGTCCGCTCGCGCGGGGTCGGGCGCGTACTCCTCCGGGTCGGAGGGCACGTGGCCGGGATCGGTGAGCCGCAGCGGCTCGTCCGGGTCGACCGGTCGCAGCCCGGCATCACGCCATGCGGGTTCACCGGGAACCGTGCTCATCACCGCACCTCCCCTTCCCCCTGCCGCACCGCGTTCGTGGTGTCCCATCCTGGCACCCTCACGCCGGTCCGGCTCCCGGCCGTCGGTCCCGACGAGACGGATCAGACCGCGATCCGGTCGAGCACGAGCGGGCCAGGAGCCGCGGCGGTACCCGTCTCGACGACGATCCCGCCGGTCAGCGCCGCACGGGCCCGCTCGAACCGCTCCGGGGTGTCGGTGTGCAGCGTGAGGATCGGCTGCCCGGCGCGCACCGGATCCCCCGGGCGCACGTGCAGCTCGACACCCGCACCGGCCTGCACCGGGTCCTCCTTGCGCGCCCGGCCCGCGCCGAGCCGCCACGCGGCCACGCCCACGGCGTAGGCGTCCAGCGTGCGCACGACCCCGTCGCGCTCGGCCACGACCACCTCGTGCTCGCGCGCCACCGGCAGCACGGCGTCCACGTCGCCACCCTGGGCCGCGATCATCGCCCGCCAGGTGTCCATCGCGGACCCGTCGGCCAGCGCCTTGGCGGGGTCGGCGTCCGGCCGCCCGGCCGCGTCGAGCATCTCACGCGCCAACGCCACGGTGAGCTCGACGACGTCGGCCGGTCCCCCGCCCGCCAGCACCTCGACGGACTCACGGACCTCGAGCGCATTGCCGGCCGTCAGCCCGAGCGGCACCGACATGTCGGTGAGCAGCGCGACGGTGTGCACCCCCGCGTCGGTGCCCAGCTCCACCATGGTGCGAGCCAGCTCGCGCGCCCGGTCCAGGTCCTTCATGAACGCACCCGAGCCGACCTTGACGTCGAGCACGAGCGAGCCGGTGCCCTCGGCGATCTTCTTGCTCATGATCGAGCTGGCGATGAGCGGGATGGCCTCGACCGTCCCGGTGACGTCGCGCAGCGCGTAGAGCTTGCGGTCCGCGGGCGCCAGCCCGGAGCCGGCCTGGCAGATGACCGCCCCGACGGACTCGAGCTGCGCCATCATCTCGGCGTTGCTCAGCGCGGCGCGCCACCCGGGGATCGACTCGAGCTTGTCGAGCGTCCCGCCGGTGTGCCCCAGCCCTCGGCCGGACAGCTGCGGCACGGCCACCCCGAAGGAGGCGACGAGCGGCGCGAGCGGCAGCGTGATCTTGTCGCCGACCCCGCCCGTGGAGTGCTTGTCGGCGGTCCGGCGCGACAGCCCGGAGAAGTCCAGCCGCTCGCCTGAGGCGATCATCGCGGCGGTCCAGCGGGCGATCTCGTCCCGGTCCATGCCGTTGAGCAGGATCGCCATCGCGAGCGCGGACATCTGCTCGTCGGCCACCACCCCGCGGGTGTAGGCGTCGAGCACCCAGTCGATCTGCGGACCGGTGAGGCGGTGCCCGTCCCTCTTGGCGACGATGACGTCGACGGCGTCGAACGGCTCGCTCATGCGCGGGTCACCAGGTCCTCGGGTCCGAAGGCGTCGGGGAGCACCTGGGACATCGGCAGCACCCCCGACACGGTCTCGACGAGCAGGGCGGGCCCGCCGTGCTCGAACAGCAGCTGACGGCACCGGCCGCAGGGCATGACGACCTCACCGTCGCCGGCGACGCACGTGAACGCGACCAGCCGGCCGCCGCCCGAGACGTGCAGACCCGAGACGAGCGCGCACTCGGCGCACAGCGTCAGACCGTACGAGGCGTTCTCGACGTTGCAGCCGGTGACCACCCGTCCGTCGTCGACGAGCGCCGCGGCGCCCACCGGGAACTTCGAGTAGGGCGCGTAGGCCCGGGTCATGACGTCACGGGCCGCGGCGCGCAGCCCGTCCCAGTCGATGTCACTTGACATAGGGGATGCCCTCCGAGGCGGGCGCGCGCACCTTTCCGACGATCCCCGCGACCGCGAAGATCGTCACCAGGTACGGCGTCATGAGCATGATCTGGCTGGGCACGGCAGTCCCGATGATGTTGAGCTGCTGCTGCAGGCTGTTGGCGAAGCCGAACAGCAGGGCCGCAGCCAGAGCACCCTTGGGCCGCCAGCGCCCGAGGATCATGGCCGCCAGCGCGATGTACCCGCCGCCGTTGGTCATCTCCTTGCCGAAGGCCAGCGAGTTGCCCACCGTGTAGAACGCCCCGCCGAGCCCGGCGACCGCGCCACCGAGCAGCACCGCACGCACCCGGGTCCGGTTGACCTTGATGCCGACCGTGTCGGCGGCCTTGGGGTGCTCACCCACCGAGCGCAGCCGCAGGCCCCACCGGCTGCGGAACACCATCACCTGCAGGACGGCCACGACGACGTACATGAGGTACACGAGCGCGGTCTGCCGGAACAGCACCGGGCCGATCACGGGGATCTCCGACAGCACGGGGATCGGCAGCACGGGCAGCCCGGGCGGGGAGTTCCACGTGCTCGCGTTGAGCTTGAGCACCGTGGAGAACAGGTAGCTGGTCAGGCCGATGACGAGCACGTTGAGCACGACGCCGACGATGATCTGGTCCACGTGGTACTTCACCGCGAACAGCACGAGCAGCGAGGCCACGAGCACACCGGCGACCGGGGCCGCGACCAGTCCGAAGTAGGCGTTCTTGGTGAGCGTGGCCACGACCGCGGCCAGGAAGGCCCCGAACAGCAGCTGACCCTCGATCGCGATGTTGATCACACCCGAGCGCTCGCAGAGCAGACCCGAGAGGGCACCGAACACGAGCGGCAGCGCGAGGAAGAGCGACCCGGCGAGCAGACCCGTGAGCGGCAGGACCGTGTCCTTGCCCGCGACGGCCCAGATCAGGAAGGCCAGCACCATCGACACCCCGTACCCGGGCGCGATCCACGGCGACGGCCGGCGACGGCTCACGGTGGCGCGGTAATGCAGGTACGCCAGCGCCAGGGCCACGAGGCACAGCAGTGCCGCGCTGATCTTGGACGGGACGTGGAACACCGGGATCTGCAGCGCGTCGGTCCGGGTGGACACGGCGAACCCGCTGGTGCGCCCGTTCGGCCCGACGAGGCCGAGCAGGACCAGCCCGGCCAGCGCGCCGACGCCGTACGCGATCGAGGCCTTGAGGCTGATCGGCGGCAGGACTGCCGACGTCGGCGCCGCGGCGGGCGCCGGTGCGGTCACGGCGCTCATGCGCGGACCTCCTTGGCGGTGAGGGCGGCCGGGACGTCGACCGCTGCCTTGCGTGACCCGGGGGCCGGGAGCCGGAAGACGGCGCGCACGAGCGGCGGCGCCGCGATGAACAGCACGATGAGCGACTGCACGACGAGCACCAGGTCGATCGGGGTGCCGGTGCGCGCCTGCATGACCACGCCACCGGCGCGCAGCGCGCCGAACAGGAGGCCGGAGAAGAAGATGCCGAGCGGCTTGGACCGCCCGAGCAGGGCCACGGTGATCGCGTCGATCCCGACGGTGCCGGCGATGCCGCCGGTGAGCCCGCTGCCGCCCTCGGTGCCCAGGATCTGCGCCGCACCGGCGAGCCCGGCGAGCATGCCCGCGACGAGCATGACCCACACGGTGACCCGCTCGACCGAGATGCCGGCTGTCCGGGCCGCCTCGGGGTTGGCCCCGACGGCACGGAACTGGAAGCCGAGCGTCGAACGCTCCATGAGCCACCAGACCACGACGCACGCCACGATCGCGAGCAGGAACCCGGCGTGCAGGCGGTACCTCTCACCGGCCAGCAGCGGGAACATCGCGGACCCGTGCAGCGCGGGCGACTGCGGGTTGTTGCTGCCCGGCCGCTGCCACGCGTGCAGGCTCAGCAGGTAGGCGATGAGGTAGACCGCGATGTTGTTGAGCATGATCGTGACGATCACCTCGTTGGCGCCGGTCCGGGCCTTGAGCACACCCGCGATCGAGGCCCACAGACCGCCGCCGATCGCACCGCCGAGCACCGCGAGCAGCAGGTGCAGCGGGGCAGGCAGGTTGAACGCGAACCCGATGTACCCGGCGAACACCGCACCGAGGACGACCTGGCCCTGGGCACCGATGTTGAACAGGCTCGACCGGAAGCCGATCCCCAGACCGAGGCCGGCGAGGATGAGCGGGGTCGCGACGGTGAGCGTCTCGGTGAGCGACTTGATTCCCCGGGCGAAGCTCTCGGCCTGCACGTCGTACACGGCGCCGGAGAACAGCGCCGCATAGGCCTGCGACACCGCCTGCCAGACGGCCGAGAACAGGTCGAGCGGCCGGGCGAAGAAGTAGCCCGCAGCGCTCTGCACGGCCGGGTCGGCCGCCGCGATGAGGACGCCGCCGAACAGCAGGGCGAGCACGATGGCCAGCACCGTGACACCGGCGCTGCCGGTCGCGATCTCGAGCGCCACCTCGCGCCACCGGCTCGCGCCCGGGGCGCCGTTGGACGTCGGCGGCGCCGCGTCCACCTGGTCCGCCGGCGCCTGTCCGGCGTCGGTGCCGCCGGTGCTGCTGGTCGAGGTCACAGTGCCTCCTCGCCTTCCTGGGCTGCCTGGCCGCGCACGGCCTGGCCGAGGGTGGTGTGGTGCTCGGCGGCCTGGACGGCCGCCTCGTCGGCCGGCACGCCGGCCATCATGAGGCCGAGCACGTCGCGGTCGGTGCCGCCCGGGACGATCCCGATGACCCGGCCGCGGTACATCACGAGGATCCGGTCGGCCAGCGCGACGACCTCGTCGAGCTCGGTCGACACGAGGATGACGGGCGTCCCCTGGTCGCGTTCGGCGACGATCCGGGCGTGCACGAACTCGATCGAGCCGACGTCGAGACCGCGGGTGGGCTGCGAGGCGACGAGCAGGCGCAGCGGCCGGGACAGCTCACGGGCCAGCACGACCTTCTGCTGGTTGCCGCCGGACAGGGTGCTCGCGTGGTCGTCGACCGAACCGGCGCGCACGTCGAACTCCCGGGTGCGCTGCTCGGCGTTCTGCTCGATGACGCCCGTGCGCAGCACGCCGAGGCGCGAGTAGGGCGGCCGGTCGTACTGGTCGAGGATGAGGTTCTCGGCGATCGAGAAGCTGGCCACCAGGCCGTCGCTCGTCCGGTCCTCCGGGACGAAGCCGACTCCGGCGTGCAGCACCTCGCGCACCGACCGGCCGGCCATCGCGTTCCCGTCGAGCGTGACGGTGCCCGCGGTGGGCGCCCGGAGGCCGGTGATGACCTCGGTGAGCTCGGTCTGCCCGTTGCCCTGGACACCGGCGACGGCGAGGATCTCGCCGCGGGCGACCTCGAAGGTCACGTCCTGCAGGACCGTGACGCCGTTGGGGTCGAGCACCGTGAGGCCCTCGACCTGCACGGTGGCCTCGCCCGGCTGCGCCGGCGCCTTGTGCACGCTCAGGTCGACCGCGCGGCCGACCATGAGCGAGGCGAGCTCGGTCTCGGACGCCGTCGGCTCGGCCGAGCCGACGACCTTGCCGCGCCGGATGACGGTGATCCGGTCGGCCACCGCGCGCACCTCGCGCAGCTTGTGGGTGATGAAGACGATCGAGGTGCCCGACTCCTTGAGCTGACGCATGATCGCGATGAGCTCGTCGGTCTCCTGGGGCGTGAGCACAGCGGTGGGCTCGTCCAGGATGACGACCTCGGCCTTGCGGGACAGCGCCTTGATGATCTCGACCCGCTGCTGGGCGCCGACCGACAGGTCCTCGACCATGGCGTCGGGGTCCACGTCGAACCCGAACCGGTCGGAGATCTCCTTGACCCGTCGACGCGCCTCGGCGAGGTTGATGAGCCCACCGGGGCGGACGGGCTCGTTGCCGAGCACCACGTTCTCGGCGACGGTGAACACCGGCACGAGCATGAAGTGCTGGTGCACCATGCCGATACCGGCCGCCATCGCATCGCCGGGCCCGCTGAACCGCACCGGCGCGCCGTCGATGGCGATCTCGCCCTCGTCGGCGTCGTACAGCCCGTACAGGACGTTCATCAGGGTGCTCTTGCCGGCACCGTTCTCACCGAGCAGGGCGTGGATCTCGCCCGGTTCGACGACCAGGTCGATGTGGTCGTTGGCGACCAGGGAGCCGAACCTCTTGGTGACTCCCCGCAGCTCGAGCCTCACGGGCCCTCCTTCGGGCGATGGACGACTGTCAGACACTAGCGACCTTGACGGCCGGTGCCCACGCACCGGCCCAGGACGCACCGACGGCCCGGGCCGTAGCCCGGGCCGTCGGTGTCGAGGTGCTGCTAGATCACTTCGGCGTGGAGGGCGAGGTGACCGTGATCTTGCCGTCGATGATGTCCTTCTTGAGCGAGTCGACCTTGGTCGACAGGTCGGACGGCACCGAGGACGCCAGGTCGTGGAACGGCGCCAGGCCGACGCCACCGTTCTTCAGCGTCCCGACGTACGGGTCGGAGGAGAAGCTGCCCTCGGAGGAGACCTTGACGGTGTCGTAGACCGCCTGGCCGATCTCCTTGATGACCGACGTCAGGGTGATCGACGCCGAGTCGGGGTTGGACACGGCCCAGTCGGAGTCGACGCCGATGAGCATCGAGCCGTTGTTGGCCGACTTGATCGCGGCGACGGTGCCGAGACCGACCGGACCGGCGACGGGCATGACGATGTCCGCACCCTGGTCCAGCAGCGCCTTGCCCTGGGTCTGGCCGGTCGACTGGTCGTCGAACGTGCCGGTGAAGGAGCCGGTCTGCGCGGCCTTGTCCCAGCCGAGGACCTTGACGGACTTCCCGTTGTCCTCGTTGTACTTGGCGACGCCGTCGGCGAGGCCGTCCATGAAGATCGTCACCGACGGGATCTGCATGCCACCGAAGGTGCCGATGGTGCCGGTCTTCGACACGCCCGCGGCCAGGTAGCCGGCGAGGTAGGCGGCCTGCGCCGTGTCGAACAGGATCGGCTTGGCGTTCTCGATGGTGACGGGCTTGTAGTCCGCGTCCTGGAAGGAGCTGTCGACGAGCGCGAACTTGACGTCCGGGTTCGCCTGGGCGGCCTTGTGGATCGCCGGCTCGAGCAGGAAGCCGACCCCGATGATGAGGTCGCACTTCTCGGAGATCATGCTCTCGACGTTGGGGGTGTAGTCGCTCTCCTGCTTCGACTCCACGGTCTTGACCTGGATGCCGAGGTCGGTACCGGCCTTCTGCAGGCCCTCGTACCCGGACTGGTTGAACGACTTGTCGTCGAACCCGCCGGCGTCGGACACCATGCAGGCCTTGTAGCTCGAGTTGCCGCCGGACGCCGAGGACGAGGGGGTGGCGCTCGGGGCGCTGCCGCACGCGGCGAGGGCGAGGGCCGCCGTACCGCCGAGTGCGACCACACGGATGAAGTTCTTCACGCACGTCTCCTGCTGCTGGTCACCCGGCCGGTCCGTCCCGGCGTCACCGGTGTGCGTCTGACGCACCTCACGGCTCCGCACGGCCGTCCGGCCCTGACCCGCCGAAGAGTACGCAGACTTCGATGACGGCCCGGTTACTGGGTCGCCCGCAGGCACGTTCCGTTACAGCATCGCAACAACTGTCCGGCCGATGGGCGCGCTGATCTCAGCGGTCGGACACCGCACCGGCGCCGACAGCGCCTGCCGCGAGCACCGCGGTGCGGGCCAGCAGCGCCGCCCCGTACCCGATCGCGCGCTCGTCGACGTCGAGGTCACCCTGGTGCAGGTCGTAGGTGCGCCCGCCAGGCCGGCGCGTGCCCAGCCGGGCCATGGCGCCCGGCACCTTCGTGAGATACCACGCGAAGTCCTCGCCGCCGAGGGACTGCTCGGTGAGCACGACGGCCGACGGGCCCACGACCTCGGACGCCGCCTGCTCGAGCAGCCCCGTGCAGCCGGCGTCGTTGACCACCGGCGGCACACCGCGCTGCGCCTTGACCTCGACGTGCACGCCGAACGGCTCGGCGACCGCTCGGACCGCCTGCTCGAACTCCTGCGCGGCCCGTTCCCAGGCCCGCACGTCCAGGCAGCGCAACGTGCCCTCGAGCGCGCCGGAGGCCGGGATGGCGTTGGACGCGCTGCCGGCGTGCACCGCCCCCCAGGTGAGGTTGACGCCCCAGCGCGGGTCCAGCCGGCGTCCGAGGATGGCCGGGACGGAGGTGATGACCTCGCCGAGGGCGAAGACGAGGTCGGCCGTCACGTGCGGGCGCGAGGTGTGCCCGCCCGGGCCGGTGAGCCGCACGTGCACGGCGTCCGACGCCGAGGTGATCGCGCCGATCCGGGTGCCCACCTGGCCGACGTCGAGGCGGGGCTCGCAGTGCACGGCGAACAGCGGACCGACACCGTCCAGCGCACCGGTGGCCATGAGGTCGAGCGACCCGCCGGGGTGGACCTCCTCGGCGGGCTGGAAGATGAGGCGGACGCCACCGGGCAGCAGACCCTCGTCCGCGAGCCGGGCCAGCACGAGCCCCGCACCGAGCACCACCGTCGTGTGGACGTCGTGCCCGCACGCGTGCGCGACGCCCTTGACGGTGGACGCGAACGGGTGACCGCAGGTGTCGGGAACCGGCAGGGCGTCGAGGTCGGCGCGCAGCCCCACCCGACGTTCGCCGACTGCGACCTCGCCGATGTCGACCACCAGCCCGGTGCCCGGTGCCAGCCGCGGTGCGAGCCCGGCGGCGGTGAGCCGTTCGGCGACGACCCGCGTGCTGCGCTCCTCGGTCCGGGCCAGCTCGGGGTGGGCGTGCAGGTCACGACGGATCCGCACGAGCTCGGCGTCGAGCTCGGCCACGAGCTCGACGATCCGGCCCGCGACGCCGCCCGGCCGAGGTTCCGACCGGGCTCCTGACCTGGGTTCTGTCACGCTCGCCACCTGGGCAGGCTAACGCCCCGGCGTCCCGGCGCGGCGACGCGCACCCGGAGCCGGGACCACGGCGGGGTCAGAGCAGGTCGTCCCGACCCCGCGCGCGCCACGCCTCGACAGCCGCCTTGACCTCCTGCGCGTGCTCGCGCGAGGTCACGAGCAGCGCGTCCGGGGTGTCGACGACGACCGCCCCCGGCAGGCCGACGACCGACACGGTGCGCTCACCGGCCACGACGAGCGACCCCTCGCTGTCGACCTGGAGGACGAGCCCGTCGTCCCCGATCGAGGACCGACCACGCCCGGCGAGCAGCACCGACAGCGAGGCGTAGTCGCCCAGGTCGTCCCAGGTGAAGGCGCCGGGGACCACGGCGACGCCACCGGCGGCGGCCACCGGCTCGGCGATCGCGTGGTCGATCGCGATCTTCGTGAGCCCGGGCCAGGTCGCCGCCAGGACGGCGTCCCGGTCGGGTCCGTCCCAGGCGGCCGCGATGGCCCGCAACCCGTCGTGCAGCGCGGGCAGCTGGGCGTGCAGGTGGTCGAGCAGCACCCCGACCTTCACCACGAACATGCCGCCGTTCCAGGAGTACTCCCCGGTGGCCAGGTACTGGGCCGCGGTCTGCGCGTCGGGCTTCTCGGTGAACCCGACGACGTGGCGGGCCGACGGGGCGCCCTGCGCCCCGAGCGGGGCACCCGAGCGCACGTACCCGAACGCGGTCGAGGGCTCGGTGGCACCGATCCCGACGGTGACGACGTAGCCGGCCCGGGCCGCTTCGACGGCCTCACGCACGGTCTGCTCGAACGCAGCGGAACCGTCGATCACGTGGTCGGCCGCGAAGGACCCGAGGACGACGTCCTCGCCGTGCCGGTGCGCGAGCAGGGCCGCCGCCAGACCGATGGCGGCCATCGAGTCGCGCGGGGTCGGCTCGGCCAGCACCCGGTCCAGCCCGTCGGAACCGGCGATCTCCGGGAGCTGCTCACGGACGGCGGCCACGTGCCGCGCCCCGGTGACCACGAGCACGTGCTGCGGCCCGGCCAGCGGGGCGAGCCGGTCGACGGTGCCCTGCAGCAACGTCCGGCCCGTGCCGAGCAGGTCGAGCAGGAACTTGGGCCGGCCCGCACGGGACAGCGGCCAGAGCCTGGTGCCGGCTCCGCCGGCGGGGACGACGGCGTAGAAGCCGGGAACGGGACCCATGGATGGGGAGCCTAGCCGGGGCGGGAACACACCCCTCGTGGGGGCCCGAGTTGTGCCCAGATCCCAGGACCGAAGGTCCCAAACGCCGACATGTGGCCAACCTCACAGGCCCCCGGCGTGCGGGGAACGGAAGATCCGCTGCTCTTGCCCACAAGGTCCGGCCGGGGGAGGGTGGGGCGCCACTACAGTGACGGCCGAGCACCGCAGTCAGCGATGACATCCGCTCCCTCGCCAGGAGGTTCCCGAAGTGTCTGCACCACCTGCAGAACGGCCGGCCAAGGCGCCGACCGGCACCCTCTACCGAGGCAGGGAGGGCATGTGGTCCTGGGTCGCACATCGCGTCACCGGGTTCGCGATCTTCTTCTTCCTGCTCGTGCACGTCCTGGACACCTCGTTGGTCCGGGTCGCGCCAGAGACGTACAACGCGGTGATCGGCACCTACAAGAACCCGGTGATGGGGCTCGGTGAGGCCGGCCTGGTCGCCGCCATCGTGTTCCACGCGTTCAACGGGCTGCGGATCGTGCTCATCGACTTCTGGTCCAAGGGCGTCAAGTACCAGAAGGTGCTGTTCTGGATCGTCCTGGGGCTCTTCGTGGTGACCATGGCCGGGTTCCTGCCGCGGCACCTCATGCACGTGTTCGGGGGCAACTGATGACGACCATCGCCGACCCGAAGGCGCCGCGCGCGCCACGTCCCGGCCCCGGCCGCCGCGTCACCCGCGGCAACGTCGAGATGGCCAGCTGGCTGTTCATGCGGATCTCGGGCGTCGTGCTCGTGGTCCTCATCTTCGGCCACCTGTTCGTCAACCTCGTCGCCGGTGGCGGTGTGAAGGCGATCGACTTCGCCTTCGTCGCCGGCAAGTGGGCCAGCCTCGGCTGGCAGGTCTGGGACCTGCTCATGCTCTGGCTGGCGATGATCCACGGGGCGAACGGCCTGCGCACGATCATCAACGACTACGCGGAGAAGAACGCCACGCGGCTGTGGCTCAAGGTGCTGCTCGCCGCGTCGTTCGTCGCGGTGGTCGTGCTCGGCACGCTCGTCATCTTCACCTTCGACCCGTGCCCCGCCGGTGCCGCCGCCGGAACCCTGCCCAGCTTCTGCCCTGCGCCCTGAGGATCCTTGATGCAGACCCATGAGTACGACGTGGTGATCGTCGGTGCCGGCGGTGCCGGTATGCGGGCAGCGCTGGAGTCCTCCGTGCGCACCCGGACCGCGGTCATCTCCAAGCTCTACCCGACCCGCTCCCACACGGGCGCGGCGCAGGGCGGCATGTGCGCCGCCCTGGCGAACGTCGAGGAGGACAACTGGGAGTGGCACACCTTCGACACCGTCAAGGGCGGTGACTACCTCGTCGACCAGGACGCCGCTGAGATCATGGCCAAGGAGGCCATCGACGCCGTCCTCGACCTGGAGAAGATGGGGCTGCCGTTCAACCGGACGCCCGAGGGCCGCATCGACCAGCGCCGGTTCGGCGGTCACACCCGCAACCACGGCGAGGCCGCCGTGCGCCGTGCGTGCTACGCGGCGGACCGCACCGGCCACATGATCCTGCAGACGCTCTACCAGCAGTGCGTGAAGAACGACGTCCAGTTCTTCAACGAGTTCTACGTGCTCGACCTGCTCGTCGACCACGACCTCGCGGCCGGGCAGGTGCCCGACCACGAAGAGGTCAACGTCGCCGGGGTGGTCGCCTACGAGCTGGCCACCGGCGAGATCCACGTCTTCCGGGCCAAGTCGGTGGTCATGGCCACCGGCGGGGCCGGGCGGATCTACAAGACGACCTCGAACGCCCACACCCTCACGGGGGACGGCATCGCCCTGGCCTACCGCCGCGGGATCCCGCTGGAAGACATGGAGTTCTTCCAGTTCCACCCGACCGGTCTGGCCGGGCTCGGCATCCTGCTCTCCGAGGCGGCCCGTGGCGAGGGCGCGATCTTGCGCAACTCCACCGGTGAGCGCTTCATGGAGCGGTACGCCCCCACCATCAAGGACCTGGCGCCGCGCGACATCGTCGCCCGGTCGATGGCCAACGAGGTGCGTGAGGGGCGCGGCTGCGGCCCGCACAAGGACTACGTGCTGCTCGACCTCACACACCTCGAGCCGGCGCACATCGACGCCAAGCTGCCGGACATCACCGAGTTCGCCCGCACGTACCTCGGCGTCGAGCCCTACACCGAACCGGTGCCGGTCTACCCGACGGCGCACTACCTCATGGGTGGCATCCCGACGAACGTGCGCGGCGAGGTGCTGCGCAACGGCACGGACGTGGTCCGCGGGCTGTACGCGGCCGGTGAGTGCGCCTGCGTCTCGGTGCACGGCTCGAACCGGCTGGGCACCAACTCCCTGCTCGACATCAACGTGTTCGGCCGTCGGGCCGGGATCGCTGCTGCCGAGTACGCCGTCGACGCCACGCTCGTGGACCTGCCCGAGTCGCCGGCGGCGACGATGAGCGCCGAGCTCGAGGCGATCCGCACGCGGCAGGACGGGGAGCGGCCGGCCGACATCCGCCGGGCGCTGGCCGAGACGATGGACGCCAACGCCCAGGTGTTCCGGACCGAGGAGTCGCTCACCCAGGCGCTCGCCGACATCCGGGCGCTGGCCAGGCGCTACCGCTCGGTGAGCGTGCAGGACAAGAGCCGGGCGTTCAACACGGACCTCCTCGAGGCGGTCGAGCTCGGCTTCCTGCTCGACCTGGCCGAGGTGGTCGTCGTGGGCGCGCTCAACCGCAAGGAGTCCCGCGGTGGGCACTTCCGTGAGGACTACCCCAAGCGCGACGACGCCGGTTTCATGCGGCACACCCTGGTGTACCGCCGCCCGCTGACCGACGGCCCTGCCGCGGTCGACGGCGACTCCGACGGTCCGTTCGCACTCAGCTCGCAGTCCGACGGGTACCAGCTGGTGCTCGGCTCCAAGCCGGTCTCCGTCACCCGCTACCAGCCGATGGAGCGCAAGTACTGATGACCGCCACCCTCGAACCCGCAGCCAGCACCGCCGTCGGCGAGGTGCCGACGTTCCAGGTGACGCTCAAGATCGCCCGGTACATCCCGTCGGACGCTCCGGCGCCCGCCTACGGCGAGCCGGTCCCCGCGGGGACCGCCCGCTGGGACGAGTTCCAGCTCACCGTGCACGGCACCGACCGGGTGCTCGATGCGCTGCACCAGGTCAAGTGGGACCTGGACGGCACGCTCACGTTCCGCCGCTCGTGCGCGCACGGCGTGTGCGGGTCCGACGCCATGCGGATCAACGGTCGCAACCGGCTGGCCTGCAAGACGCTGCTCAAGGACCTCGACCCGTCCAAGCCCATCACGATCGAGCCGATCAAGGGCCTGCCGGTCATCAAGGACCTCGTCGTGGACATGGAGCCGTTCTTCGCCTCGTACCGCGAGATCATGCCGTTCCTCATCACGGGCGCGAACGAGCCGACCAAGGAGCGCCTGCAGTCCCAGACCCAGCGCGACCGGTTCGACGACACCACCAAGTGCATCCTGTGCGCCGCGTGCACCACGAGCTGCCCGGTGTTCTGGACCGACGGGCAGTACTTCGGCCCGGCGGCCATCGTCAACGCCCACCGGTTCATCTTCGACAGCCGCGACGAGGGCGGGGCGCAGCGCCTGGAGATCCTCAACGACAAGGAAGGCGCCTGGCGCTGCCGGACGACCTTCAACTGCACCGACGCGTGCCCGCGCGGCATCCAGGTGACCAAGGCCATCCAGGAGGTCAAGCGTGCGGTGATCACCCGCACGTTCTGACCCCGGCACCGGTTGCGGCTCCCCTCCCCTCGCGGGTCGGGAGCCGCAGCCGTCTGTGCACACGGCACGATGGGCAGGTGCACACCTGGGACGGACCGGACGGGCCGGAGGAGCCGCTGCCGGGCGGGCAGGTCGGCGGCGCGACACGGATCGGCGACACCGTGCGTCGGCCCACCGGGCCGTGGACGCCGGCGGTGCACGAGCTGCTCGACCACCTCGACCGCCGTGGTCTGCCGCTGGTCCCCCGGGTGCTGGGGATCGACCGCCAGGGCCGGGAGGTGCTCAGCTACCTGCCCGGGCAGGTGCTCGAGGTGAGCCCCGACTCGCTGACCCCGGCGCGGATCGCCTCCGCCATGGCCTGGTTGCGCCAGTTCCACGAGGCCGTCGCCGACTTCCCCCGCAGCACGCGCCGCTGGCGGTTCGTCGAGCGTCCGCTGGCGGAGGGCGAGATCGTCTGCCACCACGACGCCGCCGTCTACAACCTCGCGTTCGACGGCGACCGGCTGGCGGGGGTGTTCGACTGGGACGTCGCCGGTCCGGGGGTGCCGCTGGACGACCTGGCGATGTTCGCCTGGAACGGCCCGCTGGTCGCGCTGCGGGGCGAGAGCCCGTGCGATGAGCAGGACGTGCACCGAGCCGCCGAGGCCCTGCAGGTGATGGCCGAGACCTACGGCGAGGTCGCACCGACCGCCGTCCTGGACCAGGTCGAGCGCCGGATGACTGCGGCCGCCGAGCGGATCGAGGCCGGTCAGCGGGCGGGCGACCCCGGCATGCTCCGGCTCGGCGAGGTCGGTGAGCCCGCCGCCACCCGTCGTCGGCTCGCGGCGTTCGTCTCCCACGCCCCCGAGGTGCTGCGCGCACTGGGATGACGGTGGCCCCGCCAGGGCGCCCGCCGCGTCCGGCAGGGCTCAGGTCGCGTCCGGTACCTGCGAGGACGGTTCCTGCGGGGCTGCGGGCGCGGGTGGGTCGGCCGTCCAGGCCGCCGCCATGAGCAGGATCCGGGCGCCCAGGTTGACCCACACGAGCAGCACCACGATCGCCGCGAACGGTGCGAGCAGCGGGTTCCCGGCCACGCTGCCGGCCACCACGGACGTGCCGAGCATCCGCGTCGCGCCGAGCCCGACCGCGGCGATGAGCGCACCGCCGAGCAGGTCGCGCCGCGCCGGCCGCACCGACGTGAGCACCCGCAGCAGCAGCACGAACAGCCCGGCATCGACGACGAACGAGACGAGCGGCGCGAGCACCCGGACCAGCACCTCGGTGCCCCCGGACCAGCCCAGCGCACCGAGCAGCGCCTGGGCGAGCGCGGTCACCCCGAGGGTGAGCGCGGAGGCCAGCAGCACCGTGAGCGCCAGCCCGGCCGTCGCGGCCAGCTGGCGGAGGCGGCCGAGCACCACGTTGCCCGGTGCGGTCACACCGACCATCGCGCGCAGCCCGGTCTGCAACGCACCGACCGCGGACAGGGCCGACATCACGAGGGTGACCAGGGCGATCGCACCGGCCAGCGTGAACCCGGTGCTCAGCCGCAGCGTCGTCGGGTCGACCAGCCCGTCCCCGTCCCCGGTGTCGACCACCCCCGGCAGCGCCGCGCCGACCGCCCGGACCACCGCCGTGCGCAGCGCCTCGTTGTCGCCGAGCACCGCCATGAAGATGCTGAAGCCCAGCGTGAGGGCGGCGAACACCGAGAACAGCGTCGCGTAGGCGATCCCACCGGTGAGCACCCCGCCGCCGGCAGACCCGAACCGGGCGTTGGCGCGGCCCACCCGCGTCCCGGCGAACCAGCGCGCGAGCCGTCTGGCCCGGTCGAGCAGCCCGGCCGGTCCCCACCCGCGGTCCATGCCCCGAACCTACGGGCGCGCGGAGGGCCCGGCACCTGCACCGGACGCGCCGGTGAGCAGGTACTCCCGAGCCGGCCGCCACACGCCGTCGTCGGCGAGCACGTAGCGGTGGAACCGGTCGACGAGGAACGTCGCCTCGAACCCCGCCAGGCCGTCGAAGGCGAGGTCCAGCGCCTCGTCGTCGAGCTCGTGCGCGACCGTCACGTGCGGGTGGTACGGGAAGCGCAGCTCCTGGGCGAGCGGACCTGTGCGCACCCGGCGCTCGAGCTGCTCGCAGTCCGCCAGACCGCGCACCACCTGGACGAACACCACCGGCGAGACCGGGCGGAAGGTTGCGGTGCCGCGCAGCTGCATGACGAACGGTCCGCGCGCGGTGGCCACGGACTCCAGGTGCGCGTCCACCTCGTCGAGCACGTCGACCGGCATCGCGGTCGGCACCAGCAAGGTGACGTGCGGCGGGATCTGCCCTGCGGCCGGGTCGCCGAACCGGGCGCGCGCCGAGACCAGCGCCGGCCCGTACGGAGGCGGCACCGTCACCGCGATCCCGATGCAGACCTCGTCGCCCGAGGTCTCCGGAAGGTTCACCGCGGACCGGAGGCCGGCAGCAGGCCGGTCACCTCGTAGAGCCGGTCGAGGGTCTGGGCCGCGAGCGTGCGTGCCCGGGCCGCACCGTCGGCGAGCACGTCGTCGAGCGCGGCACTGTCCGCCAGCCAGCCGCGCACCCGCTCGCCGAACGGCTCCAGCACACCGAGCACCACCTCGGCCAGCTCCTTCTTGAGGTCGCCGTAGCCCGCGCCCTCGAAGTGCGCCACCAGGTCCGGGATCGACGTCCCCGACAGCGCCGAGTGGATGGTGAGCAGGTTCGAGACCCCCGGCTTGGTGGCCGGGTCGTACCGGATCTCCCGGTCGGTGTCGGTGACCGCGGACCGGATCCGCTTGGCCACCACCTTCGGGTCGTCCAGCAGCTCGATGAGACCGTTCGGGCTGGCCGCCGACTTGCTCATCTTGGCCGTCGGGTCCTGCAGGTCGAAGATCTTCGCCGTGGCCTTGACGATGTAGGGCTCCGGCATGACGACGGTGCCCTCACCGAACCGCGAGTTCAGTCGCTGGGCGAGGTTGCGGGTGAGCTCCAGGTGCTGACGCTGGTCCTCCCCGACGGGCACCAGCGCCGCGTCGTACAGCAGGATGTCGGCGGCCATGAGCACCGGGTAGGTGAACAGGCCGACGTTGGCCGTGTCGGCGCCGTAGCGGGCGGTCTTGTCCTTGAACTGGGTCATCCGGCTGGCCTCGCCGAACCCCGTGTGGCACGACAGCAGCCAGGCGAGCTGGGTGTGCTCGGGCACGTGCGACTGCACGAACAGCAGCGAGCGGGCCGGGTCCACGCCTGCGGCCAGGTACTGCGCGGCGGTGGCGCGGGTGCGCGTGCGCAGCACCGCGGGGTCCGGCGACTGGGTGAGCGCGTGCAGGTCCACGACGCAGTAGATGGTCTCGTAGTCCGCCTGCAGGGCCACCCACTGGGTGAGGGCACCGAGGTAGTTGCCGAGGTGGAGCGAGTCCGAGGTGGGCTGCATCCCCGAGAACAGACGTGGGCGGACGGTCATCGGGGTGAGGCTCACTCTCTTGGTAGGACGAGACGGTCGGACGGCCAGGGCTCAGGTCGCCTCGTCGTCGTAGGCGACCGGGCCGGCCGGCGTCGGCTCCGCCACGGGCTTGACGGCGGAGGTGGCCGCCGGCCTGGCCGCCGGTGCGGACAGGTCCTCGGCGAGCGCCTCCCGGACGATCCGACGCGGATCGTACCGACGTGGGTCGAGCGCCTCCCAGTCGAGGTCCGCGCCCGCGTCACCCAGCTCGGTCGTGACCCGCTCGCGGGTGTCCCGCAGCAGCAGGCGCCCGCGGCGGACGAGCTGGGCCAACTGCTCGGCGTAGCCCGGCAGCCGTTCCGGCCCGATGACGATCGCAGCGATCACCAGCAGGATGAGGAACTCACCGCCGTTGATCCCGATCACCGGGACAGGCTACCCGGGTCGGCTGGCACATCGAAGGCCCCCAGACCAGAGGGCAGGCCCGCCACGGACATGCCCGGACCGGACCGGGCCCGCCGCGCGGGCGGCACGACCCGGCGTCCGGCGGCCGGCAGCCCGCAGCCGTCCGTCAGGATCCCGTGACCGTGCCGGCGACCGTCGTCCAGCCGCGCACCAGGCGCGCCGTCACGCCGTCGTCGTAGGGCGCCGCGGGGAAGGCCGCGACGAGCGCGTCGACGCCCTGGTCCTCGTCCGGTGCGACCACCTCGACCACGGTCGAGCCGGCCTGCCAGACGGCCACCCACGGCGCGTCGCTGAGCACGACGACCTCACGCCCGGCGACCTGCCGCACGCTGCCGGTCGCCGCCAGGTCGGGGTCGAGCCGCCCCCGCTGCTCGGTGACGACGGCCGTGGTGCCGTGACCGGCGACGTCGACCTCGAGCACGCCGTCCCGCACCCACCCGGTCGACGTGACGGACCAGCCCTCCGGCAGGTCCTGCGGGAGCAGCCAGCCGGCGGCCCGCAACGAGGCCTGGTCGTCGACGGCGGCCGCGGGTGCGGCGGTCGACGCATCGGCAGCGTCCGCGAGCAGACTGAGGGCCGCCGCCGGATGTGTCGCGGGCGAGACGACCGGCTGGGCACCGAGCGCGAACAGCGCGGCCGCGAAGGCACCGATCCCCACCGCCGGGACGACGGCACGACGCGCCGGGTGACGCGCATCGACCCGCCCGCGCAGCGCCGACGGCGCGTGGTAGGCGCGAGCGATCCGGTCCCGCTCCGACAACGGGAGGAACGGGTCCGGTGCACGAGGCACCGGGACGGACTCGGCCCGCATCGACAGCAGCCGCGCTGTGAGGTCGTCCGGCGGCGGCGGCGCCGACCGGGCCACCTCCCCCAACGCGGCGCGCACCTGGCGGGCCTCCATGAGCTCGGTGGCGCACCGGCTGCACCCGGCCAGGTGCATGAAGGCCCGCTCCGCGTCGGCCGGGTCGAGCCGGCCGTCGAGGAGGTCGCTGATGAGCGGGCCCAGGTGCGCCATCAGACCACCGGCGCGCCCGTGGTCGCCAGGTGCTCGGTCGACAGCTCGGGCCGCCGGTGCGCGAGCGACACCCGCAGCCGGGCCCGGGCCCGGTGGATGCGCGAGCGCACGGTGCCCAGCTTGATGCCCAAGGTCACCGCGATCTCCTCGTACGACAGCCCCTCGATGTCGGCGAGCACGACGGCCGCGCGGTACTCCGGAGCCAGCTCGTCGAGCGCGCGCTGCACGTCGTCGTCGAGGTTGAGGTGCTCGTAGGCCCGCTCGGGCGTCTCCTCGAAGGAGGCCGACGGGTAACGGTCGGTGTCCTCCCCCATGAGCTCCATCCGGACCCGGGCCCGGCGCCGGGCGCCGTCGAGGAACAGGTTGGTGGTGATCCGGTGCAACCAGCCCTCGAAGGTGCCGGGGGTGTACGTGTGCAGCGAGCGGAACACCCGCACGAACGTCTCCTGCACCAGGTCCTCGGCATCGGCACGGTTGCCGGTCAGCCGGTAGGCCAGACGGTAGACCCGGGCGGAGTGCTCGCGGACGATCTCCTCCCAGGACGGCGCCGTCCAGGCGGCCTCCTGCGTCTGCGTCATGTGCCGATCCTCCTCGGTCCTGGTCATCACAACGCCCTCAGCCTGTCCCGCGTTCCCGAGAGTTTCCTGAGAATGCCCGGGGGCTAGGCTGATCGGGCCATCCCGACGATCGCCTGGAGCCCCCGATGTCCGCCGACAAGGCCCTCTCCTGGGCGTTCTGCGAGGAGTCCGCACCGCAGGACGACCTGCTGGCCCTGGCACGTGAGCGCGCCGCGGAGCTCGGGGTCGAACCGGTGAGCCCGGCGACCGGGTCGCTGCTCACCGTGCTCGCCGGTGCCGCGCACGCCCGCGCCGTGGTCGAGGTCGGCACCGGGACGGGTGTGGGCGCTCTGCACCTGCTGCGCGGCATGCCGTCCGACGGGGTCCTCACGACGATCGACGTCGAGGCCGAGCACCAGCGATGGGCCAAGCGCACGTTGACCGAGGCAGGCATCCGACCGACCCGGGTCCGCGCGATCTGGGGGCGGGCCGGCGACGTGCTGTCCCGGCTCACCGACGCCGCGTACGACATGGTCGTGCTCGACGGCGACCCCGAGGGCACCTCGGGCTACGTCGAGCACGGGGTGCGGCTGCTACGACCCGGCGGCCTGCTCGTCGTCGTGCACGCGCTGTGGCGGGACCAGGTCGGCGACCCGGCGCGCCGCGACCAGGCGACGACGCTGGCCCGCGAGGTCGGGCGCACCGTGCGCTCCGACGACCGGCTGTCCTCGACCCTGCTGCCGACCGGCGACGGCGTGCTCGTCGCCGTGCGCCGCTGACCTGCTGGTCCGTTCGGGGACAGGCGGGTCAGGGCCGGAACGACGGGTCGGACAGCAGACCCAGCAGCAGTCGCACGCCGTACCCGGTGGCACCCGCCGGCACCTCGTGCGCCTCGGCGGAGGACCGGGCCGGGCCGGCGATGTCCAGGTGCGCCCACCGGGTGCTCCCGACGAACCGGCGCAGCAGGAGCGCGGCCAGGATGGCGCCGGCACCGGCGTGCGGGTCGTGGGAGATCTGGCGCACATCCGCCACCGACGAGCCGAGCAGCTCCTCGTAGTCGTCCACCAACGGCATCCGCCACACCGGTTCCCCGGCGGCCTCGCCCGCCGACTCCAGCGCACCGGCCAGGGCGTCGTCCGCAGTGAACAGGGCGGCGTGCGTGCGCCCGAGGGCGACGGTCGCCGCACCGGTGAGCGTCGCGACGTCGAGCAGGACGTCCGGGGCAAGCTCGGTGGCGGCCCAGTCGAGGGCGTCGGCCAGCACGAGCCGGCCCTCCGCATCGGTGTTGGTGACCTCGACCCGGCGCCCGCCGTGCACCTGGACGACGTCGCCCGGGCGGTAGGAGGAGGCACCGAGATGGTTCTCGGCCAACGCCAGCACGGCGGTCACCCGGTGCCGCACCCCGAGCGCGGCCGCACCGAGCACGGTGGCGAGCGCGACGGCAGCCCCCGCCATGTCGGTCTTCATCGTGACCATCGACTCGCGAGGCTTGAGCGAGATCCCGCCGGTGTCGAACGTGATGCCCTTGCCCACCACGACGATGTGCCCGGTCTGCGTCCTCGCGGCCGGGTCCCAGGTGAGGCGCACCAGCCGGGGTCCGTTCGCCGAACCGCCGCCGACGGCCAGCAGCCCGCCGAACCCGCCGGCGACCAGCTCCCGCTGACCCAGCGTCTCGACGGTGAGCCCGGCGGCGCGGCCCCGACGGCCGGCCTCGGCGGCCATCCAGGCGGGGTTCTTCGTGCTCGACGGGGTCGCGGTGAGGTCCCGGGCCAGCCAGACGGCATCGGCCACCGCACGCGCCGCGGTCACCGCGGCACCCGCCCGGGTGCCGTCGCGACCGAGCAGCACGAGCTCGCCGACCGGGTCGGGGGCTGGCGTCGAGGTGCCCGGCGCCCGGTAGGGCGGGTAGGCGGCGAGCAGGTAGCCCTCGGCCACCGCACGAACGGCCTGCGCCGCGGCTGACGCCGGGTCCGCGGGGCGGACGCCCACGGTGGCGGCCACCCGACGCAACCCCCGGGCCTCGCGCGCCAGGGCCGCCCCGGCACGTCGCAGGTCGCGCGTCGACCCCGAGCCGGTGCCGACCAGGATGACGCGGGGCGGCAGACCGTCCCAGGGCAACGAGACGGCCGAGCCCACCGGACGCGGCAGCTGCACCGTGTGCGCCTGGCCGGCCGCACCCGTCAGACCGGCCCGTTCGGCCAGGTCGGCCAGGTCGATGCCGTAGCGCGCCGCCGCCGCGGCGGTCCCCTCACCGGGCTGGAGGTGGTCGTCACCGGCCGGTGCGGGGGCGACCGGGACAGCCACGGCGTCGACACTGCCGTCCGTCAGCAGCGGGGTCCCGGCGACGTCGCCGCCCGTCAGGCTCAGTGCCGGCAGCTGACGACCGCGTGCACGCCGTTCTGCCATCGGGGTGCGGTCAGCTGACGACAGAGGTCAGTGCCTCGCCCAGCTCGGCGGCCTCGGTGGCGTTGAGCTCCACCACGAGCCGACCGCCACCCTCCAACGGGACGCGCATGACGATGCCACGCCCTTCCTTGGTGACCTCGAGCGGGCCCTCGCCGGTCCTCGGCTTCATCGCGGCCATCGAACGGCCTCCCCTTCACCTCGTCGCGTCCCGGGCGGCCCACCTGCAGGCGTCAGACGCCGTCGTATGCACGACCGCCCGTGGTCCAGGGTCAAGTCTAGGTCACCTGGACCCGGGACCTGGCCCCGGACGGCTCACGGAGGCCAGTCGCCATGCGGGTTGAACAGCCAGATCTGGCGCACCCACAGCACCTGCAGGGCCAGCATCGCCAGCAGCAGCACCGCCAGCCACCGCCGTCGGGCACGCGGGCTCGAGGTCACGATGCCCACGCTCGCCGCACCCAGCGGGAAGGCCAGCAGCAGGAACCGGGCCAGGCTCGACCCCGGCTCGGCGACCGCGACGAGGTAGACGACGTAGGCGGCCGCCCACGCGTGCAGCTCCCGGCCGAGCCGCCACGCCGACGGCATGAGCAGGGTGAACGCCGTGAGACCCAGCCCACCGACCACGACGACGGGGGCCCACGCGCCGAACCAGTACTGCGGCACGTAGGTCCAGCCGAGGAACGGCTCGACGCTCTTCGCCCAGCGCCACGCCTCCTGGGTGCGCAGGTAGCCGTCCGGCACCCCGGTCACCCAGCCGCAGATGGCCGGCCACAGGAAGCCGGAGACGACGGCGACCACCGCGAGCGCGCCGATCCGCACGACGTCCGCGACCGGCAGGTCCTCCTGGCCGCGCCGCCGCGCCTGCCACCGCACCAGCCCGTGCACGACGACGACGACCGCCATCGGCAGGGCGACCGCGCGGGTGAACCCGAGCACGAGCACCACGAGCGCGGCCCACTCGTAGCGCCGACGGATGAGGAGCAGCAGGGCCGAGGCGATGAGCAGCAGCGCGAGCGACTCGGTGTACGCCGCCTGCAGCACGGCCGAGGTCGGGAACGCGCAGACCGTCGCCACCGTCGCGAGCGGCAGCCCCGGCCAGGCCGCGACCGCGCGCGGCGCACCGACCTGCACGACGCGGTGCACGACGACCATCGCCGCCGCACCCAGCACCGTCGCCACCAGCGGCGCGACCACGATCCAGGTCCCCGAGGTGAGCGTCATGACCGCCCGGACGAGCATCGGGAACGCGGGGAAGAAGGCCCAGGCGTTCTGGGTCACCAGGCCCGCCGAGTCCACCGGCAACGTGCTCGGGTAGCCGGTCTCGGCGATGGTGCGATACCACGTGCCGTCGAACAGGGTGGCCACGTAGTCCAGGTAGGGCGGCCGGGCCGGGGTCCACAGGTTCGCCCGCTGCACGAGCGCGACCCGCACGAACACCACGACGAGGAACACCCGGCTCACCGTGTAGACGGCGAGGGTCTGCACCCACCAGGGCCAGCGGCGGGGGTCGAACGCCGGGTGCGGGGCGCGCTCGACGAGGTCCGCCCCCCGCGGCACGGTCTGCTCGCTCAACGACCCTCCGCCGCGCGCTGGGCCGTCGCCGCCGCCTGCACCGCGGCCGCCTCGTCGGCGCGCAGCTGCTCACCGCGCTGCACGATGATCTGCACCGCCTCGTCGGGGTCGTCGGCCACCTGGAGCAGCTCCAGGTCGACCGGCGCGGCCATGTGCCCGCCGACCACCGCCTGCGCGAGCCAGTCGAGCAGGCCCTGCCAGTACGCCGAGCGCATGAGCACGATGGGGAACCCGGTCACTTTGTGGGTCTGCACCAGGGTGAGCGCCTCGAACAGCTCGTCCAGCGTGCCGAAGCCGCCCGGCAGCACGATGAACCCCTCGGCGTACTTGACGAACATGGTCTTGCGGGCGAAGAAGTACCGGAAGTTGACCCCGAGGTCGACCCACTTGTTCATGCCCTGCTCGAACGGCAGCTCGATGCCCAGCCCGACGGACAGCCCGCCGCCGTCCACCGCCCCGCGGTTGGCGCCCTCCATCACCCCGGGACCACCACCGGTGAGGACGGCGTACCCGGCCTGGGCGAGCGAGCGGCCCACGGCCCGGGCCAGCTGGTAGTCCGGCGAGCCCTTGGCCACCCGCGCCGAGCCGAAGACAGAGACCCCCGGCCCGATCTCCGCGAGCGCACCGAAGCCCTCGACGAACTCGCTCTGGATGCGCATGACGCGCCACGGGTCGTCCTGCAGCCACGCCGCCCCCTCCGAACGGGACAGCAGCCGCTGGTCGGAGGTCGTCGAGGGGATCTGCTCGCCGCGCAGCAGCACCGGACCACGCCGGTACTCGCGGGGGGAGGTCGTGCGTCGCGCCACGGGGGCAGCGTACGGCGCGCGGCTGAGGTCAGTCGGTCAGCCAGGACGCCAGCGCGGAGTGCACCGCCTCGATCTGGGCGACCGGGCAGCGTTCGTCGTCCGCGTGCGCGAGCAGCGGGTCACCGGGGCCGAAGTTGACCGCCGGCACCCCGAGGGAGCCGAATCGGGCGACGTCGGTCCAGCCGAGCTTGGCGGTCGGCGCACCGCCGGTGACGGCGAGCACCGCCTGGGAGAACTGCTGCGCCACCGGGTGGTCCAGCCCGGGCCGGGCACCGCCCGCGGCATCCACCACCTGCACGTCGAAGCCGTCGAACACCTCGCGCACGTGCGCGGCGGCCTGCTCGACCGACCGCGACGGGGCGAACCGGTAGTTCACCGTCACCACGCACCGGTCCGGCACGACGTTGCCGGCGGTGCCCCCGGTGATGCCGACCGCGTTGAGCCCCTCGCGGTAGAGCAGACCGTCCACCTGCACGTCCTGCGCCTGGTAGGCGGCCAGTCTGGTGAGCACCGGCGCCGCGGCGTGGATCGCGTTGACGCCCATCCACGAGCGGGCGGAGTGCGCGGCGCGCCCCCGCAGCTCCACCTCGGCCCGCAGGGTGCCGTTGCAGCCACCCTCGATCCCGCCTGCGGTGGGCTCGCACAGCACCGCGAAGTCGGCGGCCAGCCAGTCGGGGTGGGTGCGGGCAACCCGCCCCAGACCGTTGAGGTCGGCGGCGACCTCCTCGTGGTCGTAGAAGATCCAGGTGACGTCGCGGTTGGGCGTGGTGAGCGCGGCGGCCAGCGCGAGCTGCACGGCGACCCCGGCCTTCATGTCGACCGTGCCGCGCCCCCACACCACTGCCTCGTCGCCTGTCCCGACCACGTGCGAGGGCAGGTTCCCGGCGATCGGGACGGTGTCGAGGTGCCCGGCCACGGCGACCCGGGCGGCCCGGCCCAGCCGGGTGCGGGCCACCACCGTGTCACCGTCGCGCAGCACCTCGAGGTGGTCGTAGCGGCTCAGGGCGGCCTGCACCGCATCGGCCAGCGCCCGTTCGTCACCGCTCACCGACGGCAGGTCGCACAGCGCGCGGGTCAACGTGACGAGATCGGCCGACAGGTCCAGAGGTGCGTCGCTCACCTGCTCGACCCTACCGACCCGTGGGCACCCCCGAGGCGCCGGCCGGTCACGCCCTAGGCTGCGACCATGCCCGATCGCAGCGCCTGGGGTCATGGTCTGGCGACCGTGGCCGACGACGGCACCGTCCTGGACACCTGGTACCCGGCTCCGGCCCTCGGTGAGCCGCCCGCAGACGCCGCGCCGTCCGCGCAGCTGGCCGCCGCCGCCGCCCGACGCGACGACGCACGCGGGGTGGACGTCCGCCTGGTGACGACGGTCATCGACCTGGACACCCCACCGGCCGACGCCGCTGACGCCTACCTGCGGCTGCACCTGCTCTCGCACCGGCTGGTGCGACCCCGTGAGGTCGCGCTCGACGGCGTGTTCGGCGTGCTGGCCACCGTCGTGTGGACCGATGCCGGGCCGTGCGCGGTCGAGGGGTTCGAGGACACCCGGCTGCGGCTGCGTACCGCGCTGGGACGGCCCGTCGTCGTGCTCGGGGTGGACAAGTTCCCGCGGATGACCGACTACGTGCTGCCGTCCGGGGTGCGGATCGCCGACGCCGACCGGGTGCGGCTGGGTGCGCACCTCGCGCCGGGCACCACCGTGATGCACGAGGGCTTCGTCAACTACAACGCCGGCACCTTGGGCGTCTCGATGGTCGAGGGACGCATCTCCGCGGGGGTCGTCGTGGGCGACGGGTCGGACGTCGGCGGCGGTGCCTCGATCATGGGCACGCTGTCCGGGGGCGGCCGCGAGGTCATCACGATCGGCCGACGGTGCCTGCTGGGTGCCAACTCCGGTCTGGGCATCCCGCTGGGGGACGACTGCGTCGTGGAGGCCGGGCTGTACGTGACGGCCGGCACCAAGGTGACGCTCGTCGGCTTCGACGGCGGCCCGCGCACGCTCAAGGCTCGCGACCTCGCGGGCACGGACCAGGTGCTGTTC
Organism: Cellulomonas citrea; assembly: GCF_009829685.1. Taxonomy (GTDB): domain Bacteria; phylum Actinomycetota; class Actinomycetes; order Actinomycetales; family Cellulomonadaceae; genus Cellulomonas; species Cellulomonas citrea. The sequence continues at coordinate 10,376 of NZ_VWSD01000013.1, read as the reverse complement.
CGCCGCAACTCGCTCACGGGCGCGGTCGAGGCCGTCGCACGCACCGGGCAGGGCGTGGCCCTCAACCCGGCGCTGCACGCCAACTGACCCGTGGCCGCCCGACGCAGACCCCGGTTCACCCGGCTCCTCGCAGCCGTCGTGGTCCTGGCGTTCGGCGTCGCGTGCGTGCTCGTCGTCATCGCCTGGCTGGACGCCCGGCACCCCCGGTCGGTCGCGCGGGTGTGCACCGCGACGGTGGACGGCACCGCCTGGACGCTGTCGCCCGAGCAGGCGCAGAACGCCGCCGTCATCGCCGGCGTCGCCGTGCGGCGCGGGCTGCCGGCCCATGCCGTGACGGTCGCGCTGGCCACGGCGCTGCAGGAGTCTGCGCTGCGCAACCTCGACTACGGCGACCGGGACTCCCTGGGGCTGTTCCAGCAGCGGCCGTCCCAGGGCTGGGGCACCCCCGAGCAGGTCCGGGACCCGGTGTACGCCGCGGGCATCTTCTACGACCGGCTGGTCGAGGTGCCCGACTGGCAGACCATCGAGGTGACGCAGGCCGCCCAGGCGGTGCAGCGCTCCGCGTACGCCGACGCCTATGCCGCGCACGAGGCCGGTGCCCGCGCGTTCGCCACTGCGCTCACCGGGTGGTCGTCCGAGGCGCTCACCTGCACCCTCCCCCGGTCCGACGGGCAGCCGCCGGCTGAGGACCTGCCCGCGCGGCTGAGCCGGGACCTGGGGTTGGTGACCTCGTCCACCCCGGACGGCGGGTGGCTGATCGACGCGTCGGCACTCGCCCCGGCGGACCAGGGTGACCGTGCGGCGTGGTCGGTGGGTCAGTGGGCCGTCGCGGTCGCGGCGCAGGTCGGCGCGACCTCGGTGCAGGTGGACGACCGTCGCTGGGTGCGAGGTGAGGCCGGGTGGCAGCAGGCGGGTTCGGCGCTGCCGACCGGCCAGGTGCTGGTCACCCTCGGCTGATCCGGCGCGGCCGGCCTGCGGACGGGTGGTCCGGGGACGAGTGGTCCGGGCGCAGGGAGGGGCACCGGGGAGGTCGACCGGACGATCGTCGGCCCGGATATGGCTCGGCCCCGGCCGTGGGGCCGGGGCCGAGGGGTCCTGGGTCCGTCAGCGCGCGGCGACGGGGACGTAGGGGCGCTCGACCGCCCCGGTGTAGATCTGGCGCGGGCGGCCGATCTTGGTCTGCGGGTCGAGCATCATCTCGCGCCACTGGGCGATCCAGCCGGGCATCCGGCCGAGCGCGAACAGCGGGGTGAACATGGCCTCGTCGAAGCCCATCGCCCGGTAGATCAGCCCGGTGTAGAAGTCGACGTTCGGGTAGAGCTTGCGCGAGATGAAGTACTCGTCGGACAGCGCGATCTCCTCGAGGCGCATCGCGATCTCCAGGCGCGGGTCGTCGGCACCGAGCGCCTCGAGCACCTCGTGGGCGCTCTCCTTCACGATGGCGGCGCGCGGGTCGTAGTTCTTGTAGACCCGGTGGCCGAAGCCCATGAGGCGGACGCCGTCCTCCTTGTTCTTGACCCGGCGCATGAAGTCGGTCGCGTCGCCGCCGTTGGCCTTGATCTCGTCGAGCATCTTGAGCACGGCCTCGTTGGCACCGCCGTGCAGCGGGCCGGAGAGCGCGTTGATGCCGGCGGCGATCGAGGCGTAGATGTTCGCGTGGCTCGAGCCGACGATGCGCACGGTCGAGGTGGAGCAGTTCTGCTCGTGGTCGGCGTGCAGGATGAGCAGCTTGTCGAGCGCCTTGACCACGACCGGGTCCGGGGACCACTGCGAGTACGGGATCGAGAACGTCATGCGCAGGAAGTCCTCGACGTAGCCGCGGCTGTAGTCGGGGTAGAGCAGGGGCTCACCGCGCCGGGCCCGGTGCACGTAGGAGGTCACCGTGCGGACCTTGGCGAGGATGAGCACCGTGGCCAGCTCGACGGCCTCGGGGTCGAACGGGTCGAGCGACTCGGGGTAGAACGTGCCCAGGGCGTTCATCGCCGAGGCCATGACGGCCATCGGGTGCGCGTTCGAGGGGAAGGTGCCCATGAAGGTGCGGAAGTCCTCGTGCACCAGGGTGTGCCGGTTGACCCGCTCGGTGAACTGGTCGAGCTCGGCGGGCGTCGGCAGCTCACCGTTGATGAGCAGGTAGGCGACCTCGAGGAAGTTGGAGGACGCGGCCAGCTGCTCGATCGGGTAGCCGCGGTAGCGCAGGATGCCCGCGTCACCGTCGATGTAGGTGATCTTGGACTCGCAGGACGCGGTGTTCATGAACCCGGGGTCCACGGTCACCATGCCGGTGTCCCGCAGCAGGGTGCTCACGATGATCCCGTCGTTGCCCTCGGCCGCTGGGACCACGGGCAGCTCGAGTGTCCGCTCGTTCACGACGAGCTGAACCGGCGTCTGCGTGGGCGCGGTGACGAGATCCGTCATCTGAAACCTCCCGTATGTGGTCCGTCCGACGTTGGACGTGGACACGTCGCCGCGTTGACCCCTGCGGCGCTGTCGTGTGGCTGCACGCTACCCGGGGATTAGTCACTGTTGGTCTGGCACAGTGATTCGTCCTGGCGATTGTGACTCGACTCACAACATCTGTCTCGCCAGATGGGCCCTTCGCCTCATGCCCCCACAGCAGCGGATGTCTCAGGCTGCGTTCAACCGAGCCGCGGCCTGCCCGATCCGCTCGTCCGTGGCCGTGAGCGCCACCCGCACGTGCCGGCTGTCCCCGTAGAACTCGCCCGGCGCGACGAGGATGCCGAGCTGGGCCAGGTCCCGCACCGTCGCCCAGCAGTCCTGGACGCCCTCCGGCCGCACCCACAGGTAGAGCCCGGCGGCCGACCCGTCCACGACGTAGCCGGCCTGCTCGAACGCCGCCCGCAGCACCTGCCTGCGACGGCGGTACCGCTCGCGCTGGGCCGCCACGTGCTCGTCGTCGCCGAGCGCCGCGACCATGGCGTCCTGGACCGGCCCCGGCACGATGAGCCCGGCGTGCTTGCGCAGCTCGAGCAGCCGGCCGACCAGCGCCCGGTCCCCCGCGACGAACGCCGCGCGGTAGCCCGCGAGGTTGGACTGCTTGGACAACGAGTACGCCACGAGCAGCCCGTCCACCGAGCCGTCGACGACCCTCGGGTCCAGCAGCGACGGCACCCCGTCACGCACCCACGGCTCGTCCCAGGCCAGCTCGGCGTAGCACTCGTCGGCGGCGACCACGACGGGCCGGCCCGTCCTGCGCTCGGCGCGACGGGCGGCCGCCACGACGGCGCGCAGCTCCTCGACCCCGAGCACCGTGCCGTCCGGGTTGCCCGGCGAGTTGAGCCACACGAGGCGCACGTCGTCGTCGCCGTCCAGCTGTGCGGCCGGGTCCGTGCACGGGCGCGGCGTCGCCCCCGCCAGCCGCGCGCCGACGTCGTACGTCGGGTACGCCGCGGCCGGGTGCAGCACCACGTCACCGGCGCCCAGCCCCAGCATCGCCGGCAGCAGCGCCACGAGCTCCTTGGAGCCGACCGTCGGCAGCACCGCGGCCGGGTCCAGCCCCGGCACACCGCGCCGGCGGGCGAACCAGTCGACCACCGCCTCGCGCAGCGCAGGGGTGCCCGACGTCACCGGGTAGCCCGGCCAGTCGACCGCCTCCGCCAGGGCCGCACGCACCACCGACGGCGTCGCGTCGACCGGGGTGCCGACCGACAGGTCCACGATCCCGTCCGGGTGCGCGCGTGCCACCTGCGCCAACGGCGTCAGGCTGTCCCACGGGAAGGCGGGCAGGGCATCGGCGTGCAGGCCCACGGGTGCGAGGTCACTCCCCCTGGACGCGCAACGGCAGCGTCGCGATGAGCGGGTGGTCGGCGTCGATGACACCGAGCTTGGCCGCACCGCCCGGGGAGCCCAGGGCGTCGAAGAAGTGCACGTTCGCGTCGTAGTAGCCGGACCACTGCGACGGGACGTCGTCCTCGTAGTAGATGGCCTCGACCGGGCAGACCGGTTCGCAGGCGCCGCAGTCGACGCACTCGTCGGGGTGGATGTACAAGGAGCGCTTGCCCTCGTAGATGCAGTCCACCGGACACTCGTCGATGCACGCCTTGTCCTTGACGTCGACACACGGCTCGGCGATCACGTAGGTCACGGGCAGTCCTTCCAGGTGCAGAGGCCGACCTAGTATCCCTCACGTGGAGGCGACGACGAGTGGTCCGGCCGACAGGTGGCGCATCTGGCCGGTGGGGACGCGGGTCGTGGTGCGTCGGGTCCGCGACGACTCCCCAGGTCCGGGCGAGCCGCGGCTCACCGATGTGCTCGGGGACCTCGTGACGGTCGACGACGAGGGCCTGACGGTGCGCACCCGTCGCGGCGACGTGCACGTGCCGGCCGCCGACGTCGTGACCGCCAAGCAGGTGCCCCCGGCGCCACCGCGGCGGCACTGAGGCCGCCGCGGACGAGCTCGACGGGCTCGGTCAGCCGGCCGGTGCGGGCCCGCAGACCGTCTTGTTCTGCGGCTTGTAGGTCCAGTTCCACGTCTCGTTGTTGGCCACCACACCGTTGAGCGACGTGGTGCGGGTGACCGTCACGGCGAACCCGGGGTTGCCGGCGCCCGAGGCCTCGCAGCCTGGCGAGGTGTTGTAGACCGTGGTCGGCGGCACGACGTTGCGGCGCGGGCTCGTGGTCGTGTCGACCGTCCAGTACTTGGTGCCCCAGATCCGCACGTGGAGGCTGTTGTCCGCCACCCAGCCCTGCACGAGGGCGCCGTACGGGGTGTTGTTCTTCCACTTCATGTCCAGCTGCGGGGCGAAGATCGTCGCCTCGCGCCCTTCCGGGTACCGGGTGAAGTACTCGCTGTGCGGCTTGTGCTCGACCAGCTCGAAGCCGGCGAAGAAGGCCGCGTTGTAGGTGGTGGTGGACACCTGCGACAGGCCGCCACCCCAGGCGTCGGTGTGCTGCCCGTCGACGATCGCGCCGGCCTGCACGTAGCCGTGGGCCGCGTCGACCGGGCCGAGGGCGTCGGCGAGGCTGAACGTCTCACCGGGCCTGATGAGGGTCCCGGTGATGATCGCCGCGCCGTTGGCGATGTTCTTGGTGCGCTTCGGCTCGGAGGTGAGCGGCGTGGCGAACTCCCCCACGACCTCCTTGACGCCGAGCGCCTCGAGCGCGGCCGTCGACTGGGCCGGGTCCGTCGCCACCAACGAGACGGTGGCCTTGCGCTCGGGCGTCGTGCTCGCCGCGACCACCGCGGCGGACAGCGCGGCCGGGTCGATCGTCGTGCCGGGCGTGCCCGCCACCACGACCGGGCTGCCCGAGCTCAGGTCGAAGTGCGCATCGGCGGACGGGGTGAGCAGCGTGGGCAGCTGCGCGACGATCGCATCGCGCAGCTTGGCCCCGTCCAGGACGAGGGTGAGCGCACCGTCGGTCGCGGTGAACGTCGCGGCTCCGGTGAGGGTCGCCACCGACAGCAGGGCGGACGAGCCGCCGACCTCGACCTTGATCGCGCCGGCAGCCAGCGGAGTCGCCTGCGAGGTCATCGCAGTCTCGGCCGCCTGCTGGCTGATCTGCGGCGCCACCACCGAGGTCGGCAGCGTGAGCGGACCGGAGGTGGTGAGCCAGCCCGAGGTCAGCGTCTGGGTGCTGCCGGTCTGGTCCAGCGCCCAGCCGTCCTCCGCATCGGTGAGGTGCGGCGTGCCGTCGACGAACACGATGGTGCCGTCCACGGCGTCCTGGTGCAGGGTGTCCGACAGTGCGCTGAGGGCGGTGCCGAACGTCGTGTCGTCGACGACGGTCACCGGGGCGACCGCGCCACCGCCGACCACCTGGCGCCACAGCCTGGCGGGGTCACGCAGGTCGACGCCCACGAGCCGGCTCACCGTGGCGACGGCGTCGAGCTTCATCCCCGCGCCCACCGGGTCGAAGCTCGCCTGCTGGTCCTTCGCGACGACGGTGAGCGGCGCGGTCACCTTCCCGGCCAGACCGGTGGTGAGCGCCTCCTCGGCTCGGCTCGACGTCATGCCGCCGATCGCGACCCCGGCGACGGTGGTGCCGTGGGGCACCCGGTCGCCCAGCGCGTACGACGCGCCGACGTAGCCTCCGGCGAGCAGCACGAGCACACCACCGACGATCGCCAGCACCCGGGGCCAGCGGCGGGTGCGCGTCTCGGGCTCGAAGTCGTCGAGCGGTGACGGCTCCCGGTCGGCGACCGGGACCGGGCCCGGGGCGACCCGCACGGCGGCGGCCTGGTCCCCGGCCACCGTCGCCGGCCAGTGCGCCGATCCCCCGTCTGCGGCGGGTTCGACGGCAGCGGTGTTCGCTGCGGCGGGCTCGACGGCAGCGGGGTTCGCTGCGGCGGGCTCGACAGCCGCGGGGGTCAGCGCCGTGGGGGTCACCGCGGTGAGGTCCACGGCCGTGGCGGGCGTGGCGGTGAGGTCGACGGCCGCGGGTGCCACGGCTGGGGCCATGGCGGTGGGAGTCACGTCCGCGGCAGCCGGCTGGGCCGCGACGGCCGGCGGCACCGGCGTGGAAGCCGTGTCCTGGACCGGCAGCACCGCGGTCGCGTCGAGATCGATGGACGTCGAGCCGACCGCCGAGACCTCGACGCCCGGCGCGGGGACAACGGCGGGCTCCGCCTCGGGCGCGGACTCGACGGCCGGCTCCGCCTCCGGAGTGGACTCGACCGCCGGCTCCGGCTCGGGCGTCACCTGCGCAGCGGGCTCGTCGGCGGTGGCCTGCGGTTCTCCGGTGCCGGTCGGTTCGGCGGGCTGCACCGCACCGTCGGCGGCCGTGCCGCCCGGCTCGGGCTCCGACCCCTGGGACCGCCCGTTCGCCCCGACACCAGCCTCAGTCACGTCCACGCCTTCCCGCACCCTGCCAGCCCCCGATGCAGGCGCTCGACCGAGCCGAATTGTACGGTCCGCGCCTGTCCCGGCAATCAGCGCACGCCAGGTGTGCGCCCCCTCAGGTGCACCAGTGCACCGACTGTGGGTGCCCCCTCCTCGGCCACCAGCACGTCGCCCACGACGAGCACGTGGTCACCGACGACGTGACGCTGCACGGTCCGGCAGTCGAACCACGCCGCGGCGCCGGTGAGCCACCGCGCCGACGAGCTGCGCGCCGCCGTGGACGGCACCCGGTCCAGCTGGCCGAGGACCGGCCGGCCGGGCGAGGCGAGCCAGTCCGCCACCGAGCCCTGGTCGTCGGCCAGCACGCTCACCGACCAGGTCGGCTCGTCCTCGAGCGCCTCGGCGACCCGGGAGTCCTCGTGCAGCGCGACGCCCAGCAGCGGCGGGTCCTGCGAGAGCACGAGCACCGTGCTCACCGTCGCCGCATGCACCGTCCCGCGCCACGCCACGGTCACGACGCACACGCCCGAGGCCATCCGCGAGGCGACCGCCCGCAGCTCGACCGGGTCGACGCTCACTGCTCGGCGGGGACGGCGCGGGGCGGCAGCGGGGTGCGGTCGAACACGCGGCGCGGCACCGCGGCGACGAGCAGGGCAAGCCCGGCCGAGCCGATCATCCAGACCCAACCGATCGCCGCACCTGCCGGGATGAGCACGTCACCGCCCGGGCCGGTCCGAGCGAGCACCTGGACCACCACGAGGAGGCCGGCGACGTATCCCGCCCACGCCGACCAGCCGCGCCATGCGCGGGCGAGCACGCCGACCGAGACCACCAGCGCGAGCGCCGCGACCAGACCCCACGGCTGGTGCCCACGGTGCGCGACCGTGCCCAGCACACCCACGACGACGCCGAGCACGGCGGCGCCCAGCACGCCGATCGCCCTCCCGAACCTGGTCACGGCCCGGGACGATACGCCTCAGGCCCGCTTGGCGCGGGACGCCGCCTTGGCCCGGGCGTCCGCGGCGAGGATCACCTTGCGGATGCGGACGATCTCCGGGGTCACCTCGACGCACTCGTCCTCGCGGGCGAACTCGAGGGACTCCTCGAGCGTGAGGGTGCGCGGCGGGACGAGGTTCTCGAACACGTCGGCCGTGGACGACCGCATGTTCGTGAGCTTCTTCTCCTTGGTGATGTTGACGTCCATGTCGTCGGCGCGCGCGTTCTCGCCGACGATCTGGCCCTCGTAGACCTCCTGCGTCGGCTGCACGAAGAACGTGCCGCGGTCCTGCAGGTTGATCATGGCGTAGGGCGTGACGGGACCAGGGCGGTCGGCCACGAGGGAGCCGGACTGCCGGGTCTCGATGGGGCCGGCCCAGGGCTCGTAGCCCTCGGAGATCGACGAGCCGATGCCCGTGCCGCGCGTGTCGGTGAGGAACCGGGTGCGGAAGCCGATGAGCCCGCGCGAGGGGACGAGGAACTCCATGCGCACCCAGCCGGTGCCGTGGTTGGCCATCGTCTCCATGCGGCCCTTGCGCGCCGCCATGAGCTGGGTGACCGCGCCCAGGTACTCCTCGGGCACGTCGATGGTCATCCGCTCGACCGGCTCGTGCACCTTGCCGTCGACCAGCTTGGTCACGACGGTGGGCTTGCCGACGGTGAGCTCGAAGCCCTCGCGGCGCATCTGCTCGACCAGGATCGCCAGGGCCAGCTCGCCGCGGCCCTGCACCTCCCAGGAGTCGGGCCGGTCGGTCGGCAGCACGCGCAGCGACACGTTGCCGATGAGCTCGCGGTCCAGCCGGTCCTTGACCTGGCGCGCGGTGACCTTGTGGCCCTTGCCGCCCTTGCCAGCCAGCGGCGAGGTGTTGATGCCGATGGTCACGCTGATCGCCGGGTCGTCCACCGTGATGAGCGGCAGCGGACGCGGGTCGTCGGGATCGGTGAGGGTCTCCCCGATGGTGATGTCCTCGATACCGGCGACGGCCACGATGTCACCCGGGCCCGCGGAGTCGGTGGGCACCCGCTCGAGCGCCTTCGTCTCGAGCAGCTCGGTGATCTTCACGTTCTGGACGGTGCCGCCGTGCCGCACCCAGGCGACCTGCTGGCCCTTGCGCAGCGTGCCGTTGAAGATGCGCAGCAGCGCGAGCCGGCCGAGGAACGGCGAGGCGTCGAGGTTGGTGACGTGCGCCTGCAGCGGCGCGCCCTCGTCATAGGTGGGCGCGGGGATCTTGGCGAGGATGGTCGCGAAGAGCGGCTCGAGGTCCTCGTTGTCCGGCAGCCCGCCGTCGGCCGGCTGCACCAGGCTCGCCCGGCCCGCCTTGGCCGCGGCGTACACGACCGGCACGTCGAGCACGGAGTCCAGGTCCAGGTCGGGGACGTCCTCGTGCAGGTCGGACGCCAGCCCGAGCAGCAGGTCGGTGCTCTCGGCGACCACCTCGGTGATCCGGGCGTCCGGCCGGTCGACCTTGTTCACCACGAGGATCACGGGCAGCTTGGCCTCGAGCGCCTTGCGCAGCACGAAGCGGGTCTGCGGCAGCGGCCCCTCGCTCGCGTCGACCAGCAGCACGACGCCGTCGACCATCGAGAGCCCGCGCTCGACCTCGCCACCGAAGTCGGCGTGACCGGGGGTGTCGATGACGTTGATCGTCACCCCGTCGGGCTGGCCGAAGACCGCGGCCGACGGGCCGTTGTACCGGATCGCCGTGTTCTTGGCGAGGATCGTGATGCCCTTCTCACGCTCCAGCTCGCCGGAGTCCATCGCACGTCGCTCGACGTGGTCGTGGTCCCCGAAGGAGCCCGTCTGCCACAGCATGGCGTCGACGAGGGTGGTCTTGCCGTGGTCGACGTGCGCGACGATCGCGACGTTGCGCAGGTCAGGGCGCGTGGCGGTGGGCACGACGGATGCACGTCCTTCGAAGGTGGGAGAGCCCGCGACAACGGCAGGCACCTGGGCAGTCTACCGCCCCGTGCCGCAGCACCGGTCAGCGCCGTCGCACACCCCGGTCCGCTGGCGGCCGCCCCCGGCCCCCAGCTCAGTCGCGAGCCCAGGACCACCACGGGGACAGGTCGGCCGAACCCCAGGTCGGAGCCGTCAGACCGGTGAGCCTCGGCCCGTCACCGTCGGGGTCGGTGGCCACGAGCACCGGCTGACGCACCAGCGGGAGCACCACCGCCGACGCGGTCAACGAGGCGCTCACCTGGTCCAGCAGTGCGCGGGCCGCCGTCGGGTCGGTGGTCGTCGTGGCCTGGTCCAGCAGCGCGTCGAGCGCCGGGTCGGCGTGGCCGGTCACGTTCGTCGCCCCGCCGGAGCGCCAGCGGGCCACCACGGACGCGACCGGCAGCTCCCCCTGGGCCACCGGCACGAGGGCCACGTCCCATGCGGTCGGGTCCGACCAGAGCGTGGCCGCCAGGTCGCCGGTGTCGACGACCGTCACCGTGAAACCGGCGGCAGCGGCCTGGGTGGTGATCGACGCGGCGAGCGCGGCCCGGACGGGGTCGCCGGTGTCGACCAGCAGCCGGACCGGGGTCGACGCGGCCCGGGCCCCGGGGGTCGCCGACGCGGTCGGCACCGCGGCGGGGGCA
>NZ_VWSD01000139.1 GCF_009829685.1 Cellulomonas citrea | reverse complement strand
CGGGCGACCTCGGCGGCCAGCGCGGCCGGGGCGTCGGCCAGTGCGGCGCGGGTACCGGCGAGCGTGAAGCCGACCGATCCGGTGGCCGACCGCACCTCGATCTCGTCGGCCACGGCACGGACCGCGGCGAAGCCGACGCCGAACCGGCCGACCAGCCCCGTCTCGTCCCGTTTCGCCGAGGCGCGCATCGAGGCCAGCGCGGCCACCCCGGCGGCGTCGAGCGGCGCCCCGGTGTTGGCCACCGTGAGCAGCAGGCCGTCGTCGTCGACCTCGAGGCGCACCAGCAGCCGGCCCGGGACGCCGGCGCGCACGGCGGCGTCGGACGCGTTCTGCGCGAGGTCGACGAGCACGCGGTCGCGGTAGTAGCCGCGGGCGTGGTCCTCCTCGGTGTTCGCGTCCTCACGCAGACGCGCCGGTGAGCTGCGCCAGGTCCCCAGGACGGCGGCTCGCAGGTCCGCCGTGCCGAAGGGGTCCGCGCTCACCCCGCAGGCTGCTCGGTCTCGTCGATCGCGACCGAGGACGTCGGCTCGACGGACGCGTCGGGCTCTGCGGGCTCGGTCACGGCGTCGACCGGCTCGGTGAGCTCGACGACGTCGGCCGCCGGCTCCACCTCGGCCACCACCGGCTCGACAGCCGGGGCGACCAGGTCGAGCCGCAGGTCGTCGATGAGCGGGTCGGGCTCGGGCCACTGGGTGGCCTCGGGCTCCACATCGGTCTGCGAGTGCGCCCCGCAGCCGTGGTCCAGGCTGACGACGCGCCCGTCCTCCGGCGACCACTCGTTGGCGCACACACCGAACACCTGACCGAGCGAGCCCTGCAACGACACCAGGAACCCGCAGGTCGAGCAGGCGGCGGTCGCGGCCAGCGCACCGGCCGACGTCGGCCCCTGCGCACCGCGGTACCAGCGCATCGCGGCCTCGTCGCGGCCGGCCGGCGACAGGATCCGCTCGCGGGCCAGCGCGAGCTCGTCGATCGCGACCAGGTCCTGCTCCTCGTCCCCGCTGGGTGTCCAGCCGGGCACCAGACGCGGGTCGTCGGCCCGGAACGGCAGCACGTCGCCGGGGCCGATGTCCCCCGGCTGCAGCCGCTGCGACCAGGGCAGCCACTCCTTGGCCAGGATCGCCTCCGGGCCGGGCAGCAGCACCGCCTCGCACACCGTCGCGACACGGCCGCGCGGCACCCGGGCGAGCGTCACGGTCCACTGCCAGCCGCGGTAGCCGCGGGCCTCGCACGCGAACCGGTGGCTCACCAGGCGCTCGCCGTCGAGCGTGGAGCCGAGGTGCTCGCCGACGTCTGCCGGCTGCTCGGCGATCTCGAGCGCCGCCTCACGTGCCAGGTCGACCGCCCGGTCGAGCACCGCGTCCTTGGTGGCCATCTCAGGCCTCGAAGTCGTCGGCGACGGCGCGCAGCAGCTGGGCGTACTGGGTGGCGCGGGCCTTCTCCGGGTAGCGCCCGCGACGCAGGTCGTTGCCGACCTTGTCGAGCAGCTTGATGAGGTCCTCCACGACGATGGCCATCTCGTCGGCCGGGCGACGACGCGCCTTCGCGACCGACGGCACCGGGTCGAGCAGCTTCACGGACAACGCCTGCGGACCGCGCTTGCCGTCGGCCACGCCGAAGTCGACGCGGGTCCCGGGCTTGGGGGACTCCACCCCGGCCGGCAGCGCGGACGCGTGCAGGAAGACCTCGCCGCCGTCATCGCCGGCGATGAATCCGAAGCCGCGCTCGGTGTCGAACCACTTGACCTTGCCGGTGGGCACCTGGCACCTCTGTGAGTCGGTCGCGCCCCGGATGGGCGCGGCTGGTCACCAGGGTACCGGGCTGCGCGGCACGCACCCCCGCGCCGGCACCACCGGATCAGCGCCGGGTCCGTCGACCCTTGAGCGCGACCTGCCCGATGAGCTCGCGCCCCTCACGCAGACCGGTGAGCCAGGCCACCGACACGGCGAGCGGGCTGAAGTCGTCGCCGAGGTCGACCGGCTCCCCGCGGTCGGCCGCCTCGAGGTAGGCGTCCAGCGCATCGCACATGGCCCGCACCCGCACCGGCGGCGGCGGCACGCCCAGCCACCGGTCGGCCTGCTCCGGGGTCAGGTCGAGCAGCTGGGACCACAGCCGCACCACCGCCGCGGTCGCCGCCAGCAGCGGATCGTCCGGGCACAGCAGCTGGGCGGCCCGGCTGCGGGCCACCGCGAGCAACGGCAGCTCGTCGTCGTCGTGCCCCAGCTCGGCGACCATGTCGAGCACCAGGATCGAGTGGAAGCGCTGGCGCCCCACCAGCGCGATCGCCCGCACCAGGTCGGTGACCGGCAGCCGCACACCCGTGACGTTGTTCACCGAGCGCAGCAGCCGGGCGGCGATCGCCGGGTCGGCCGAGGCGAGCCGGGCCAACGAGCGGGTCGAGGAGCTGGGCACCGACAGCTTGTGCAGCAGCGTGGACGCCGTCGGGTTGTGGTGCGCCAGCGACTCGCGTGCCATCACGGCGGGCCGGCTCAGCAGGTAGCCCTGGAACAGGTCGAAGCCCAGCCCGACGGCCAGGTCACGGTCCGCCGGCGTCTCGATGTGCTCGGCGACCAGCTGGACGTGCGGGGCCCGCTCGCGCACCTGCTCGACGAGCCGGGTCAGCGCCGGCCCGGTCACGGCCGACAGGTCGATCTTCACGTACCCGCACAGGTCGGTGTAGGTCAGGCGCGGGTCACCCGGCAGCACATCGTCCAGCGCGATGGTGAAGCCGCGTGCGACGAGGCGTTCGAGACCCGCCCGCACCTCGTCGTCGACGGGCACGCGCTCCAGCAGCTCGAGCACCACCTTGCCGGGGGTGAGCGAGACGGGGAGCTCCCCCACGACGAACGAGCGCGGCAGGTTGACGAACAGCAGGTCCTGGCCGCCGATCTCGTCGAGCGCGAACTCGGTGGTGACCACCGAGATCACGGTGGCCGTCGCGAGGTCGTCGTCGAAGTCCGCACCACCCTCGCCCGACACCTCCGCGGTGCGGCTCGGGCGGAACAGCGCCTCGTGCCCCACCAGCCGGCCGGAGGCGTCCTGGATCCGTTGCCGGGCGACGCAGACGGTCAGACCGATGTCGGGCAGCCGCGTCAGACCCCCGTACCCCGTCCGTCGCGCCACGCCGTCCCCCTGCTGTCACCGATGTCGAGGAACGAATCGGCATCGGTGGGGCGAAGTTGACCGAGCGGGTCGAAGTTCGCCCGGCACGCATCTGCGCTGCTCAGCGGCATGAGCTCGGCCCAGGGTCGGGCTCGGCCCGCGACCTCGGCCCGCGACCTCAGCCCCGGGGCACCAACCGTGCCAGCAGCGCCCGGCCCTCGGCCAGTCCGGTGAACCAGGCCAGGGACACCTCGAGCGGGTCGAACGGGGCCAGGTCCGTCGGCCGCTCCCCGCGGTCGGCCGCGTCGACGTAGGCGTCGAGGGCGTCGCACGCCGCGGCGACCGCCGGCTCCGGCCGGGCCAGGCCCAACCAGTCGGCGATCCGTGCCGGGTCTGCCGCCAGGAGGTCGGCGCACAGCCGCACCAGCGCCTCTGCGGCGGCCTCCTGCGGCCGGTCCGGGCAGAGCATCTGGGCGGCATGGGTCCAGGCCACCGCCCGCACCGGCAGCTCGTCGTCCCGGTGCCCGAAACCGGCCACCAGGTCGAGCACGAGCAGCTGACGCAGCCGCTCGCGACCGAGCAGCGCGAGCGCCTGGGACAGGTCGACCACCACCCTGCGCGCACCGCTGGCGTTGTTGACCGCACGCAGCACCTTGACGGTGATGCCCGGGTCGCTGGCGATCTGCTCGACCAGCTCACCGGTCGACGTCCCGGCATCCATCACCAGGGCGAGCAGCCGCGCCGCCGTCGGCGCGTGCTGCGCGAGCGCACCGCGACCGACGACGGCGGGCCGGGACAGCAGGTAGCCCTGCAGCAGGGTGAACCCGGCGGCGACGGCCTGCGCCCGGTCGGCGGGGGTCTCGATCCGCTCTGCGACCAGCCGGGCGCCCGGGGCGACGGCGCGGATCTGGGCGACCAGGTCGACGAGCCGGTCGCCCGGCGCGTCGGCGAGGTCGACCTTGACGACGTCCGCCAGGTCGGCGAGCACCAGGCGCGGGTCGTCGGGCGCCATGTCGTCGAGCGCGACGAGGTACCCCGCGGCGCGCAGGTGCACGAGCGCCGCACGGACCTGGTCGTCGGGCTCGACCCGCTCCAGCACCTCGAGGACCACCCGCCCCGGCGGCAGCGTGAGCGGCAGCGAGCCCACCACGAACGAGCGCGGCAGGTTGACGAACAGCAACCCGTCACCCGCGAGCTCGGCCACGTCGAGGTATGAGGTCACCACCGACAGCACGCTCGCGGTGGCCGCGTCGTCGTCGAAGCCGGCGGCGCCCAGCCCGGAGCCGTCCGCGGCGGTCGTGGGGCGGAACAGCAGCTCGTGCCCGACGGCCCGGCCGACGGTGTCTTCGATGCGCTGGAGGGCGACCGCGACGGTGGTCCCGACGGTGGGCGCGCGACGGGCGCGTTCGACGGTGCGGCTGTCGACCATGCGGATCACCCCCAGGGATGGCGACGTCTCAGTCTCGGCACGTCGTGCTGCACTCATCGGCAGGTGTGCTCACGCACTCAACCGTTGCCCGGGTGAGTCCTGGTCCGCCCCGGGAGACGAGTCAGACGGGCTCCTCCTGCGCGAGCCGGTCCAGGGCGAGCCCGGCCAGCACCGCCGGGCCGACGGCGAGCGCGCGGTCGGCGTACCGGGCCTGCGCCGAGTGGTTGTACGGCGCGGTCGCCGGGTCGACGTCGTCGGGCGTGGCACCCAGCCCGAAGAAGGCCCCCGGCACCTGCTCGAGCACGTAGGAGAAGTCCTCCGCGCCGGGGATGGGCGAGGGCGCCAGCGCGAACGCCCGCTCCCCGAACAGACCGGCCGTCACGTCGGCGGTGCGGTCCACCTCGACGGCCGTGTTGACCGTCACCGGGTAGCCCGGTTCGTACTCGACGGTCGCCGTCATGGCGTGCGCGAGCGCGATGTGCTCGGCCACCCGCCGCACCCCGGCGGCGAGCTTGGCCCGCCCCTCGGCCGAGAACGAGCGCAACGTGACCTCGACGAGCGCCTGCGACGGGATCACGTTGTTCACCGTGCCCGCCTGCAGGTGCCCGACCGTGACGACGACGGGGTCGAACACGTCGAACTCCCGGGTGACCATCTGCTGCAGCGCCAGCACGATCGACGCGGCGACCGGCACCGGGTCGGCCGCCAGGTGCGGCATCGAGCCGTGCCCGCCCCGGCCGTGCACCGTGATCCGCGCCGAGTCGGCCGCAGCCAGCATCGGACCCGGGCGGGAGATGACGGCACCGGCCGGCAGCAGCGAGCTCATCACGTGCAGCCCGTACCCGGCCACGACGCGTTCCCCGGCGGCGTCCAGCACGCCCTCGGCGATCATGAGCTCGGCCCCGCCGTCGCCCTCCTCACCGGGCTGGAACATGAAGACCACGGACCCGGCGATCTGCTCGCGGCGGGCGGCCAGCAGCCGGGCGGCGCCCACCAGACCGGACGTGTGCAGGTCGTGCCCGCAGGCGTGCATCACCCCGACGTTCTGCGACGTGAACTCCTCACCGGTGTCCTCGGTGACCGGCAGCCCGTCCATGTCCCCGCGCAGCAGCACGGCGGGGCCGGGCCGGGCCCCGCGCAGCACGGCGACCACCGAGGTGAGCGCCGACCCGGTGCTGATCTCCAGGTCGAGCGGGGCGAGGGCGTCCAGCACGAGACGCTGGGTGGCAGGCAGCTGCAGACCGAGCTCGGGGGTGCGGTGCAGCGCGTGCCGCAGGGCCACCACCTGGGGCAGCTGGGCGGCCGCCTCGGTGCGCAGACCGGTGAGGGTCGCCGTCGACAGGTGCATGTCAGATCTCCTCGATCGCAAGGGCCGGCTCACCCGCACGGGTGCCGACCAGGGTGTCCACCGGGTACATGAGCCGGGTCGAGACCAGCCACGACCCGACCGCCGAGACGGCCAGCCCGAGCCCGGCGTACACCGGCACGAGCCGCAGCGCGTCGTTGCTCACGAGCCACTCGGCCACGTAGAGGAAGGTGCCGCCGAACAGCGCGATCGCCAGCCCGGCGGGCACCCCCAGGCCGACCGCCCGGATCGGCACCGGGAACAGCCGCGCACCGGCGACCGGTGTGACGCCCAGCTGCAGCCCGACGCAGGCGGTGAAGACCGGGGCCGCGACCAGGTAGGGCACCGCCCCGCTGGCCAGCCCCCACATGAGCGGCACGACGAGCACCGCCGCGGCGGTGAACCCGGCGCGGATCACCGGGATCGGCCCGAACCGGTCGGCCAGGAACCCCGACGCGATCATCGCGACGAGCAGCGTGACGAGGGCGGCCGTGTGCAGGCTGGTCGCAGCCTCCTCGGTGTAGCGGCCGGTGTGCGCGGCGAACTGCGGCAGGTAGACGCTGCCGAAGTAGACGCCCATCGTGGAGCCGATGGTGAGCATGAACGCGAGCGCCATCCGGGGCGCGTGCGAGCGCAGCAGCGGGCCGACGGGTTCGGCGCCCGCGGCCTTCGCCTTCTCGAAGACCTCGGACTCGGGCACGCCGCGTCGGATCCACACCGCGAGCAGACCGCACGCGGCCGCCACGGCGAACGCGATGCGCCAGCCGCCGTCCCGCACGCCGTCGGCGCCCAGGGTGGCGAGCAGCACGGCGAGCACGATCGTGCCGGCCAGGGTGCCGAGCGCGTCCCCGGAGTAGGCGAAGGCGCCGTACCGGTGGCGCCGGTCGGCCGGGGCCACCTCGACGACGTAGGTGGCCGCGGTGGCGACCTCGCCGCCCATCGCGATGCCCTGCAGCAGCCGGGCCGCCACGACGACGACACCCGCCCAGGCGCCGGCCACCGCGCTCGTGGGGGCCAGCGCGATGACGGCCGAGCCGACGGCGATGAGGCTCACCGAGGCCAGCAGACCGGCCCGTCGGCCGCGCGCGTCGGTGATCCGCCCCATGACGAAGGAGCCGACCGGCCGGGCGACGAACCCGACGGCGAACACGAGGTACGCGCTGAGCACCTGCGTCACCGCGTCCTTGCCGGCGAAGACCTGCCCAGCGAAGTACGGCGCCAGCAGGCCGTACATGGTCCAGTCCAGCGACTCGACGAAGATCCCCGCGGTGCTCGCGGTGACCACCCGCCACCGTGCAACTGCCATGAGAGCTCCCTCGACGGCACCGACCCCGCGCAGACGCGCAGGCTATCGCCCGGGTACCTCGCGCCGTCCAGCCCCCACGCGGTGCCGGTCGCACGTCGCTGACCTGCACGCACCAGCGGACGCAGCCTGCTGCCGCCGTATCGTGGTGCGGATGGTCACGTTCACCTCGGCCCTGCGGGCGCGCTCGGACGCCGAGCTCGTCGAGCTGCTGCGCCGTCGGCCGGACCTGGCCTCCCCGTCGCCGTCGACGTTCGCCTCGTTGGCGGTGCGGGCCACCAGCCGCGCGGGGCTGGAGCGCGCGCTCGCCCGGCAGGACGCCACCTGCCTGCAGGTGCTCGAGGCCGTGGTGGCGCTCGGCGAACCGGTCGACGCAGCAGCGGTGCTCGACGCGCTCGCCGGCCCGCAGGCACCGCAGGACGTGCAGGCGCAGGTCCAGCGCGCCCTCGCGGACGTGCAGGTCGCGGCCCTGGTCTGGGCGGACGAGGACGGGTTGCACGCCGCGCCCGGTCTGGCCGAGCAGCTCGGGCCCTA
>NZ_VWSD01000138.1 GCF_009829685.1 Cellulomonas citrea | reverse complement strand
TGCCCAGCCGCCGGCCGTCGGTGCGGGCTGCGCCTCGGGCAGCCAGGTCACCGGACCGCCCGCCCCGGGCGCCACCTGCGCCGTGAGCTCGCGGGCCAGCCCGACCAGCCCCGCGATCTGCTGCTCCGCGACGAGGCCCCGTACGGCGGCCGCGGGCAGCAGGGTCTCGGCGACGAACCGGACCCGTGCGTCGTCGGGTGCCGTGGTGCGGATCGGGGTCGGGTCCGGCCACACGGCCGTCCCGCCGTCGCTCAGCCACGTCGTCCAGCCGGTGCCGTCCCAGAACCGCAGCGGTGCGCGGCCCGACGGGTCCGGTACCCAGCCCGGCGCTGCGCTGCTCACGAGGTGCTGCTCGTCGTCGTCACGGTGTCCCCCAGCGGTCCGAGCGGTCGTGGCGGTCATCATCTCGGGTGCCGGCGCACCCCGGGGAGGGGCTGTGGACAGGCGCGCCGCCGGGCGGGTGACAGGTGGGGTCGCGACGGTGGCCTTCGTCGCGCCGTTCGTTCGACCTGACCTCGCCAAACGTCTCATACGCGGGGCGCCGTGACCGATCGGGCCATCTCGGGGGGAACCGCGCCCGCCAGTGCCCAGGAGACCAACCGATGACCCTGACACGACCTGTTCCTACCGGTGCCACCCGCAGCTTCGGCGCCGAGGAGATCATCGTCTCGAAGACCGACACCCGTGGTCACATCACCTACGCCAACGACGTCTTCGTCCGCGTGAGCGGGTACAGCGAGGCGGAGCTCATCGGCGCACCGCACTCGATCCTGCGGCACCCCGACATGCCGCGTGCGGTCTTCAGCTACCTGTGGGAGACGATCGCGGCCGGGCGTGAGGTGTTCGCGTACGTCCTCAACCTGGCCGCCGACGGTGCCGCCTACTGGGTGCTCGCGCACATCACCGCGACCTGGGACGCCTCGGGGCGGATCGTCGGGTACCACTCCAACCGGCGCTGGCCGTCCCCGGCCGGGGTCGCCGCCGTCGCACCGATGTACGCCCGGCTCCGCGAGGCGGAGCGCCGCGAGTCCTCGGCCCGGGCCCAGGTGGCCGCCGGGCGGGCGGCGCTCGACGCCGCGCTGGCCGAGCTGGGGATGGGCTACGACGAGCTGGTCTGGAGCGTCATCAACAGCGCCGAACGGGCGGCCTGACATGCGACGGCGCACCCGCCCCGCCGAGGACGTGGCCGCCCCGTCCGTCCAGGTCACCGAGGACCAGCTCGACCTGGTGATCCAGGTGCTCACGGCCGTGTCCCAGGGCGACCTGGAGCCTCGGCTGACCGCCATCGACTGCGGGCCGAAGGTGGAGCAGGCCAGGCTCCTGGTGAACCGGCTGCTCGACGTCGTCGACGCGTTCGTGCGCGAGTCGGCGGTCTCGCTCACCGAGGCGGCGCAGGGCCGCTTCCACCGCACGCTGCTCGAACGCGGTCTGCCCGGTGCCTTCCGGCAGGCCGCCGGGTCGATCGGCTCGGCGCACGGGGCGCTCGCCGCCGCGCAGCGGGACCTGCTCGAGCAGAGCCGCACCCGGCAGCAGATCGTCGAACGGGCGATCGAGGTGTCCGGGCACGTCGCGGCCGCCTCGACCGAGCTCGGCGCCTCGGCCGAGGGGCTCGCGCAGGGTGCCCGGTCGGGTGTCGCCGAGGCGGACGAGGCCCTGGCCATCGTCCGGCGGCTGGAGGAGAGCTCGGCGCGCATCGAGGAGGCCGTCGCGCTCATCCGGCACATCGCGGGACGCACCCGGATGCTCGCGCTCAACGCGACCATCGAGGCGGCCCGGGCCGGGGAGGCCGGGCGTGGGTTCGCCGTCGTCGCCGGTGAGGTGAAGAACCTGGCCGACGGCGCGACCGCATCGAGCGAGGACATCGTCGGCGCGGTCGCCACCGTCCAGCGGGCCGCGCAGGACGCGGGTGAGGCGATGGCCGCGGTGGTGATGGCGATCCACTCGATGGAGGCCGAGGTCGCCGCGATCGCCACGGCGGCCGGTGACGGCGACGGGGGGTTGTCCCGGATGGCCGAGGTGCTCAGCGCCGAGATCGGTCAGTTCGCCGAGCTGAGCTGAGGTTCGCCGAGCGGAGCAGGCCGCGGTGCGGTCCGGGCTCCCCGGGGCGGCGGACCGGCCGTCGTCGGCGCCCGTCCGGGTGCCTCGCCGGGCGTGTCGCCACGATTCGTCCTACCGCTGTCCTGGTAACCCGGCCCTCGTCGTGGTTAGCCTGCACCGGTGACCGAGATCAGCGTCCCTGGCGCGAACGACCTGCGGGCCCCTGTCCACACCGTCGACGGGTTCATCGCCGACTTCATGCGAGAGCTCAACTACGGCCAGGGCGTGTCCCTGGTGCGCAGCTCGAAGAACGACCAGTACCTCGCGCTGGCCCGCACCGTGCGCCACCACCTGCAGTCGCGGTGGATGGAGACGCTGAGCAAGCAGTACGCGGCGCAGGCCAAGAGCGTGGCGTACCTGTCGGCCGAGTACCTGCTGGGCCGTCAGCTCGACAACGCGCTGCTCGCCTCGGACATGGAGGACATCGTCGAGGAGGGGCTGGCCCGGCTCGGCCTCAACCTCGCCGACCTGCGCGGTCAGGAGGTCGAGCCCGGTCTGGGCAACGGCGGCCTCGGCCGGCTCGCGGCGTGCTTCGTCGACTCGCTGGCCACCATGTCGGTGCCGTGCGTCGGCTACGGCATCCGGTACGAGTACGGCATCTTCCGCCAGGAGTTCGTCGACGGCTGGCAGGTCGAGCACTCCGACCGCTGGCTGGAGCTGGGCAACCCGTGGGAGTTCCCGCACCCGGAGCGCTCGGTCACCGTGCACTTCGGCGGCCGCACCGAGACCTACACCGACGAGCAGGGCCGGACGCGCAGCCGCTGGGTGCCGGGCTGGGACGTGCTCGCGGTGCCCTACAACTACATGGTGCCGGGCTTCCGCAACGGCCGGGTCAACACGCTGCGGCTGTGGAGCGCGCGCGCGACGCGGGCGTTCAACCTGCAGATCTTCAACTCCGGCGACTACGTCGAGGCCGTGCGCGGGCAGACCTTCGCCGAGAACATCTCCAAGGTGCTCTACCCGGAGGACTCGACGCCGCAGGGCAAGGAGCTGCGCCTGCAGCAGCAGTACTTCTTCTGCGCGGCCTCCATCCGGGACTTCGTCGACCAGGTGCTGCCCGACGACTTCGACCTGCACCGGCTGCCGGAGCGGGTCATCTTCCAGCTCAACGACACCCACCCGGTGATCGCGGTGCCCGAGCTCATGCGGGTGCTGGTCGACGAGAAGGGCTTCGACTGGGAGGAGGCGTGGGCGATCACCCAGCAGTGCTTCGCCTACACCTGTCACACCCTGCTGCCCGAGGCGCTCGAGGTGTGGTCGGTCGATCTGCTGGGCCGGCTGCTGCCGCGCCACCTGGAGATCATCTACAAGATCAACGACAACTTCCTCGACGAGGTGCGCGCCCAGTTCCCCGGTGACGAGCTGCGGGTGCGCCGGATGTCGATCATCGCCGAGTACCCGGAGCGCTCGGTGCGGATGGCCTACCTGGCCACGGTCGCCGGGGCCAAGGTCAACGGTGTCGCCGAGCTGCACTCCCAGCTGCTGCGCGACAAGGTGCTGCCGGACTTCTCGCAGTTCTGGCCGGACAAGTTCACCAACGTCACCAACGGGGTGACCCCGCGCCGGTTCGTGCGGCTGTCCAACCCGGCGCTGTCGGCGCTCATCACCGAGGCCGTCGGCCCGGGCTGGGTGACCGACCTGGACAAGCTGGCCGGGCTGGAGCCGCTGGCCGAGGACGCGGCGTTCCGCGAGCGCTTCCGCCAGGTGAAGAAGGGCAACAAGCAGCGGCTGGCCCAGCTGCTCGTGGCGCGCGACGGGGTGAGCGTGCCGACCGACCGGATGCTCGACGTCATGGTCAAGCGGCTGCACGAGTACAAGCGCCAGATGCTCAAGGTGCTGCACATCGTCACGCTGTACGAGCAGATCGTGTCCGGCAAGGTCGATGTGGCCGACGTCCAGCCGCGGGTGTTCGTGTTCGGCGCCAAGGCCGCCCCGGGCTACAAGATGGCCAAGCAGATCATCGGGCTCATCAACGCGGTCGGGCGGACGGTGAACGCCGACCCGCGGGTCAACAAGGTGCTCACGGTCGTCTTCCCGGCGAACTACAACGTGACGCTGGCCGAGAAGCTCATCCCGGCGGCCGACCTGTCCGAGCAGATCTCGCTCGCGGGCAAGGAGGCGTCCGGCACCGGCAACATGAAGTTCGCGCTCAACGGCGCCCTCACCATCGGCACGGACGACGGCGCGAACGTCGAGATCCGTCGCCTCGTGGGCGACGAGCACTTCTTCCTGTTCGGGCTGCTGGAGCCGCAGGTCGAGGAGCTG
The DNA here is from genome assembly GCF_009829685.1 of Cellulomonas citrea. Lineage (GTDB taxonomy): Bacteria > Actinomycetota > Actinomycetes > Actinomycetales > Cellulomonadaceae > Cellulomonas > Cellulomonas citrea. The sequence continues at coordinate 3,432 of NZ_VWSD01000138.1, read as the reverse complement.
CAGGCCGCCGGCTACCACCCGTCGGCCTACTACGCGGCCGACGACCGGCTGCGGGCCGCGATCGACCTCATCGCGTCGGGGGCGTTCTCCGGCGGCGACCGGTCGGTGTTCGAGCCGGTGGTGTCGAACCTGCTCAACGAGGACCGCTTCCTCGTGCTGGCCGACTACGCGGCCTACCTGGACGCCCAGGAGCGGGTCGACGCGGCCTATGCGGACACCGAGTCGTGGACCCGGTCGGCGATCCTCAACGTGGCCCGCTGCGGCTTCTTCTCCTCGGACCGGTCGATGCGCGACTACATCGACCGCATCTGGCAGACCCACCCGGTGCTGGAGGGCTGAGGCGGGAGCAGCGTGCCGGAGCTCGTCCTGCCGCACGATCCTGCTCAGGAGCCGGTGCGACCCAGGACAACCCCGGCCGGACCGCGGGCGCCCTGGCCGCGAGGTCGATCCCTGCGCGCTTCCGGACAGCGATCTTCCTGGTCAGGGGCCTGAGGCTGCGACGCGCACCGTCAAGCACGCGGGGGGACCGTTGCCACGGGTGACGCTCGTGGCCAGGTGCAGGGACTACTCCTTTCGGGTGACAGGCTCCTAGCCTCTCGGCGCGCTCGGACCGCCGGGCGTCGTGCCGCAGCCACCGGCGTGTGGCGGGCGCGTCACCGCAGTGCAGGCAAGGGGAGAGACCGATGAGATCGAGACGTGCGTTCCGGATCGGTGCCCTGCTGGTGGCGGTGGTGGCCGCGGTGGGTCTGGCGGGCCCGGCCCAGGCAGCCACCAACGACGGCAAGTCCGCGAAGTCGACGGGGTGCGCCACGACCGCAAAGACGGTCGCGACCGCGACGATGCGCTCGCCGTATGACAACTCGAAGTTCGGCACCATCGAGCTCATCTACTCCACGTCGTGCCGGACGACCTGGGCCCGGATCACGTCGGTGCATCCGATCCAGTCGAGTAGCCCGTCCCAGAGGGACTGGAACGACGCATGGGCGACGATCACCCGCAACAGCGATGGCAAGCACTACAGCTGCCAGGTCGCGGTGGGCCAGACCTCGTGCGTCACGGCGATGGTGAACGACGCGGGTGTCTCGTCCTTCGCGTCCGGCTGGGGCGACGACGGGGAGTACATGGGCATCGAGGCTCGGACGAAGAACTACTGACCGTGACGGGGCCGCTCGGCTAGTGCCTCACCCGCCGGCGGCATCACCCAGCGACGCGGTGTGCCCGGCGCCCGGAGGTTGTCGGGCACACCGCGCCAGCACCGCCCCGGCTCAGCCCCGCGGCGGGCCGAGCACCGCGAACGGGTCGGTGACCTCGAGCGCACGGGCGGTGAAGCGGTAGATCGCGGCGGGCCGGCCACCGCCTGGTCCGTGCCGGGCGGTGCTGCCGGTGGCCTCGATCTGGCCGCGGCGCACCAGGATGCGTTGCAGGTTGGTCGGGTCCACGTCGTGCCCGAGCGCCGCGCGGTACACCTTGACCAGCTCGGACATGGTGAACTCGGGCGGCGCGAGCGCGAACCCGAGGTTGGTGTACGAGAGCTTGGAGCGAAGCCGTGCGACGGCGGTGCGGACGATCTCGCCGTGGTCGAACGCGGTGCGCGGCAGGGCGTCGGTGGGGTGCCACGCGGTGTCGTCGGGCACCTGCGGGTCGGCGTCGACGGGGACCAGGCCGAGGTAGCTGGTGGCGACCACGCGGCGGTCGGGCACGCGTTCGGGGCGGCCGCGCGAGTCGAGCTGCTCGAGGTGCGCGAGCTCGCGGACGTCGACCTTCTCGGCGAGCTGGCGGCGGATCGAACCGCCCAGGTGCTCGTCGGCGGCGAGGTCGCCGCCGGGCAGGCTCCAGGCCCCGGCGTCCGGGTCGATGGCGCGTCGCCACAGCAGCACGTGCAGCCGGTCGTCGCGCACCTGGAGCACCGCGGCGAGCACCTCGTGCCCGCACACGGTGTGAGAAGCGCTCGGCTCGGACACGGCCGTATGGTAGCGTTCGCCGGGTTATCGACCAGTAGTCGAAAACCTCGGCGGCCCGGACGGCGGCGAGCAGGACGAGACCTGTCGGGCGCCCCGGCCGCCCTGGAGGACGCGATGACCAGCACCATCACGCAGGACGAGGCCGCCCCCACGCGGGACGAGGACCTCCCGGCCGACTGGGCGGAGCAGGTCCGGGCGCTCGCCGCCGAACGCGATGCGGTGATCCTCGCGCACAACTACGAGCTGCCCGCGATCCAGGACGTGGCCGACCACGTCGGTGACTCCCTGGCCCTGTCGCGCATCGCCGCGCGCGTGCCGAACGCCGAGATCGTGTTCTGCGGTGTGCACTTCATGGCCGAGACCGCCAAGATCCTGTCGCCCGGCAAGCGCGTGCTCATCCCCGACGCGCGGGCCGGCTGCTCGCTCGCCGACACCATCACCGCCGACCAGCTGCGCGCGTGGAAGGCCGAGCACCCCGGCGCCGTCGTCGTCGCCTACGTCAACACCAGCGCCGCCGTGAAGGCCGAGTCGGACGTGTGCTGCACGTCCTCCAACGCCGCCGACGTGGTGCGCTCGGTCCCGGCCGACCGGCAGATCCTCTTCCTGCCCGACCGGCACCTCGGCGAGCACGTGCGCCGGGTCACCGGCCGCGACCTGTGGATCTGGCAGGGCCAGTGCCACGTGCACGAGGGCATCGGCGGCGACGTGCTGCGCGGCGCCATCGCGGCCGACCCGGGGGCCGACGTCCTCGTGCACCCGGAGTGCTCGTGCGCGACGGCGGCGCTGTCGATGGCCGCCGCGGGTGAGATCCCCGCCGACCGGGTCCGCATCGTCTCGACCGGCGGCATGCTCGACGAGGCGCGTCGGACGGGTGCCACCAAGGTGCTGGTCGCCACCGAGGTCGGCATGCTGCACCAGCTGCGCAAGGCGAACCCGCAGGTGCAGTTCGAGGCCGTGAGCCGCGGCGCCGTCTGCCCCTACATGAAGATGATCACCCCGGCCCGGCTGCTCGACGCGCTGCGGTTCGGCCGGGACGAGGTGCACGTCGACCCGGACGTGGCCGAGCGGGCGCGCGGGGCCGTCGAGCGGATGATCGCGCTCGGGTCGTCCCCGACGGTGTCCCGGTGAGCGCCACGACGCTCGACCTGGCCCGCGTCGCCGATCCGCTGGCGGTGAGCCTGGTCGCCGGCCGGCTCGCGGCGCCCGCGCCGACGTGGACCGTGCGCACCGATGTGCTCGTCGTCGGGTCCGGGGTGGCGGGGCTGTCCGTGGTCGCCGGGCTGGTCGGTGCGGGCTTGTCGGTGCACCTGGTCACCAAGGGGGCGCTCGACGCGGGGAGCACGCGCTGGGCGCAGGGCGGCATCGCCCGGGCCACGGCGGACGCCGACGACATCGAGCTGCACGTGCGCGACACCCTCGTCGCCGGGGCCGGGCTGTGCGAACCGGAGGCCGTGCGCCGCCTGGCCGCGCA
>NZ_VWSD01000137.1 GCF_009829685.1 Cellulomonas citrea | reverse complement strand
GCACCACCGGCCTCGGCCGCACCTTGCGCGCCGATGGTCGCCGCATCCCCGTCCGCGGCGGCCTGGGCATCGGCGACACCCACGGCCGTCGGCCCCTGGGCGACCCAGCCGCCGACCCCGCCCAGCGGGGCGAGCCCGGCCGAGCCGCCCAGCAGGGCGAGCACGAGGAGCACCACCGCGGGCCGTCCGCCTGCGGTCGTGGACGGCGTCTCGAGGGTGTGCGGGCTGCGTTGCGTCGGCACCCGGTCGAGCAGCGGACGCACCGGTGCCGTGGCCGCGGCTGTCGCCGTGGCTGCGGTCGGCAGCGTCCGGGGCCGCACCTGGTCCATCCGCCTGCTCCGCCCGAGTGAGAAGTCCGTCCTCCTGCGGATCGGCGACGGGCACGACCGATCTGAGATCCCGCCAGGTGCACGGGCCGGCAGTCATCCGAACGGACGACACCCCGGGCTCACGGACGTCCCGGGGCCCGCGACCTCGCCTCCGCCCGGGGCCGCGCCGACAGCGGGGTCAGGACGCAGTGGCGACCGTGAGGACGCGGTGGCGCAGCGGTCAGGACGCGGTGGCAGCGGTCAGGACGCGGTGGCGCAGCGGTCCGTGACGACCATGACGGGGCACTGGGAGTGGTGCAGCACCGCCTGGCTGGTGGACCCGAGCAGCAGGCCGGCGAACCCGCCACGGCCACGGCTGCCCACCACGACGAGGTCCGTGGCGACGGAGAACTCGGTGAGCAGCTCCGCCCCGGTGCCGTCGAGCACGATCCGACGCACCGAGAGCCCGTCGTGCCCGGCGAGGCAGCGGTCGAGGGTGCCGGCGACACCTTCCTCGAAGTCCTTGAGCATCTGCTCGGTGTCGACGGCCGAGGGGACCCAGGCGAGCACGCCGGTCATCGAGGCGACCGGCACCCCGGCGACCGCGACCAGCTCGGCCCCCCAGAGCTCGGCCTCGGCGATCGCGTGCCGCAGGGCGATCTCGGACTGCGTCGAGCCGTCGACGCCGACCACGATCCGGGCGAGCGGCTTCGGTGCCGGCGCCGGTTCGTCGTCGGCCAGCGGACGCCCGTTCTCGCGCAGCGGCACCACGACCGTCGGGCACGAGGAGTGCGCGGGCAGCGCCGACGAGACCGTCCCGAGCAGACGTCCGGCGAACCCGCCCCGACCACGCGTGCCGACCACGGCCAGCTCGGCGCGCTGCGACATCTCGACGAGGACCCCGGCGGCGTCTCCGACCGCGATCTCGGACCGCACCTGCAGGCCCCGACCGGCGACCCGTTCGGTCGCCTCGTCGAGCACGGCCTGGACACCGGCCCGGATCGCCGAGTCGTCGAGCGCGGCGAAGCCGCCGTCGAGGGTCGCGGCCGAGAACGACGGCAGCGCATAGGCGCACGCGACGACCAGCCCCAACGACCGGGCCGCAGCCTCCTGAGCCGCCCAGTCCAGGGCGTGCATCCCTGCTGCCGATCCGTCGACCCCCACGAGCACCACGGGCTCACGCGTCATCGGACACCTCCTGGCCGTTGCGTGGCGATCCGTCAGGTCCGCACACGTCCGACGGGCGGCCACCTCGCCGGACCCCTCCATCGTGGCACGCGCAGGGGGCTCTCCGGTGCCCGGAGGGCCCTCCTGCCGACTTCAGGCCGCGAGGTAGCGGCTCCAGGCGGGCTCAGGCCGTGCGGTCGCACCTGCCACGGCCAGCGACCAGCGTGGCGCCCGCGGGGTGAAGCCGAGCTCCCAGCCGATCTCGTGCAGCAGCCGGTCGGCCTTGCGGTGGTTGCACCGCACGCACGCCGCCACGACGTTGGTCCACTCGTGCCGGCCGCCACGCGAGCGCGGCAGCACGTGGTCGACCGTGTCGGCGCCGCCGCCGCAGTAGGCGCACCGGTGGTCGTCACGGGCCAGCACGGCGCGCCGGGTGGGCGGCGCGGGCCGGCGGGGCGGGACGTGCACGTACCGGGTGAGGGACAGCACGACGGGCACCGGGACGCTGCTGCGGGCCGAGTGCATCACCCCTGCAGCCTCGACGACGACGGCCTTGCCCGTCATCACCAGCACGACGGCCCGGTTGAGGCCGACGACGCACAGCGGCTCGAGGCTCGCGTTGAGCAGCAGCGCACGCGTGGACGACCCGGGAGCCTGCTCGACGATCAGCACGGTGACCTCCATGCTCCGGTGCTCGCCGTCTGGCTGACGGCCGCACCGTGGCGCGCGACCAGGGTACGCGCCGTGCCTGAACCACCGGAACGACACGAGCCCCCGACGACATCGACGTCGTCGGGGGCTCGCACCGTAGGCCGTCTCAGCCGATGCGGATGAAGACCGGGCTGCTCTGCCAGATCCCGCGGAACTGGATCGTCTTGCCGGGGACCGGGGCGTCGATCTGCATCCCGCCACCGGCGTAGATCGCGACGTGACCGGGCGACCAGATGATGTCGCCTGGCTGGGCGTCGGCCGCCGAGACCCGGGTGCCGATCGAGGGGTAGGCCGACGAGGAGTGCGGCAGGGAGACCCCGAGCTGGCCGTACACGTAGGAGACGAAGCCCGAGCAGTCGAAGCCGACATCGGGCGACGTGCCACCCGAGACGTACGGGACACCGACGTAGCGGGCCGCGACCTCGAGGACCGCGTTGCCGGCGACCGACTGCGGGACTGGGCTGGACGCCTCGGCCACGGCGGCGCGCGCCGTGCTGCGGGACGCGGCGGCCTTGGGCTTGGCGGCCTTGGCGACCGGCTTGACCGCGGCGACCGCGACGACGTCGGTGGTCCAGGCGGCGGTCTGGGGAGAGCTGACGGCGGGGGCACTGTCCAGAGCGGCCCGCGCGGCCTCGGCCACGGTCGTGGTGTCCACGCCCGTGAGGTTCGGGCTGTCGGAGCTGATCGCGTGGGCGGGACCCGCTCCGATCAGGGTGATGGCGACACCGGAGGTCGCGGCGACCGCAGCGGACCGGCGGCTGACCTGGCCGATCGATGCGGTGGCGGTCCGAGCGAACTCGGTCAACGGGGTGGACGTGCGTACAGGTGCGCGATGCCGAGCGCGGGTGCTGCTCATTGACACGTGGTACCTCTCCCAACGCCGACGAGGTGAGCTGTCGGGTTCGGGTGGGAGTCACCCGGCCGCCGGATCGCTCCGGTCGGCTTCACCCCAAGGGGCCCGGACTGCAGGCCCCGCAATGTGGTTCCCCCGTCCCTGCCGACGGTTCGTGCGGACCTCGGTGGCGGCGGCAGGGTTTGGCGTTCCGCTCGAGGACTTCGAGGAGGAGGGTTCCGCGAAGCGATCCAGACGGTACCCGACGGGTGAAGCCGATGTCACGCGTTGGTCACGAAGGTCTCGGAGCGGACTCGGGACGAGCTCCGCGCACCCCTCGGAGAGCCCCCCAGAATGGGCTATCTGACCTGCGAAAACATCCAAAGGCGGACAAGTCAGGCACGTTCGGCCTCACGTCAAGGTGAGAAACCTCACTGAGGCGCGACGGCCCTCACGAAGACATGCCGGGCGAGCTCCTCGGGCAGATCCAGCACGACCGCCGACCCGGGCGCCGCCACCGACACGACGCCGTCGGCCCGGTCGACACTCACCACGGAGCCCGGCAGCACCCCGGCACCGGCGAGCCGGGAGAGCAGCTCGATGTCGACCTGCAACGGCTCACCGATCCGCGCGACCTGCGCCGTCGGGTCCGACCACGCGACGAGCGTCTGGACGCCCTCGAGGAAGCCCTCGGCCTCCTCGTGCTCCCCCAGCTCGGCGAGCCCCGGGATCGGGTTGCCGTAGGGGTCGTGGTGCGGGTGGTCCAGCAGGGCCGCGAGCCGCTGCTCGACCTGCACGCTCATCACGTGCTCCCAGCGGCAGGCCTCCTCGTGCACGTGCGGCCAGTCCAGCCCGATGACGTCGATGAGCAGCCGCTCGGCCAGGCGGTGCTTGCGCATCACGCGCATCGCCCGGTCGTGCCCGTCGTCCGTCAGCTCGAGGTGGCGGTCGCCGCCGACCACCAGCAGCCCGTCGCGCTCCATCCGGGCGACCGTCTGCGAGACCGTCGGCCCGGAGTGCCCCAGACGTTCGGCGATCCGGGCGCGCAGCGGCGGGATGCCCTCCTCGGTCAGCTCGTAGACCGTCTTGAGGTACATCTCGGTCGTGTCGATGAGATCACTCACCGCCGGGCCTCCTGCTCGTCGTGCTCCTGGTAACGGGGCTGCCTGGTCCCGGGCTCGTCGTCGATGCTGGCCGTTCCGTCCGACGAGACGTCGCCGGGCCTATCCTCGCATCCGTGCCCGCAGATCCGACGACTGTGACCATCCCCGCTGACCTGCTGCCGCGCGACGGGCGGTTCGGCTCCGGCCCCTCCAAGGTCCGGCCCGAGCAGGTGGCGGCCCTGTCCGCGGCCGCCACGACCCTGCTCGGCACGTCGCACCGGCAGAAGCCGGTGCGTGCCGTCGTCTCGCGCATCCGCAGCGGGCTGGCCGACCTGTTCGACCTGCCCGACGGGTACGAGGTCGTGCTGGGCAACGGCGGATCCACGGCGTTCTGGGACGTGGCCACGAGCTGCTTGGTCGCGCACCGCAGCGCGCACGGGGTGCACGGGGAGTTCGGGGCCAAGTTCGCCGCCTCCGTCGCCGCCGCGCCGTTCCTCGCCGAGCCCGCCGTGCGCACCGCGGAACCGGGGTCGGTCGCCCTGCCGGCGCTCACCGCCGACGCCGACGTGTACGCCTGGCCGCACAACGAGACGTCGACCGGGGCCCTGGCACCGGTGCACCGGATCCCCGGGGCCGACGGGGCGCTCATGGTGGTGGACGGGACCTCGGCGGCCGGCGGCGTGCAGGTGGACGTGGGCGCGACCGACGTCTACTACTTCGCACCGCAGAAGTCGTTCGCCTCCGACGGCGGTCTCTGGATCGCGCTGGCCTCCCCCGCCGCGATCGAACGCGCCGCCCGGATCGAGGGCGGCGGGCGCTGGGTGCCCCCGTTCCTGTCCTTCACGGCGGCGCTCACCAACAGCCGCCTCGACCAGACGCTCAACACCCCGGCCGTCGCGACGCTCGTCATGCTGGCCGAGCAGGTCGACTGGCTGGTGACCCACGGCGGCCTGGACTGGGCGGCCGACCGCACCGCCACGTCCTCGGGGCACTTGTACGCGTGGGCGCAGGCACGGGACTTCGCCCAGCCGTTCGTGAGCGAGCCGGAGTACCGCTCGCCGGTCGTCGTCACCATCGACCTGGCGGCCGAGGTCGACGCGAAGGCGGTGGCCGGGGTGCTGCGCAGGCACGGCGTGGTCGACGTCGAGCCGTACCGCCGGCTGGGGCGCAACCAGCTGCGCGTCGCGACCTTCCCCGCCGTCGACCCGGACGACGTGCTGGCCCTCACCGCCTGCCTCGACCACGTGATCGAGGCGCTCGCCTGAGCGGCACCCCACCGCACGACGCCGAGGGCCCCGCACCGTGACGGTGCGGGGCCCTCGGCGTCGTGACGGGTCGGACGGGCTCAGCGGGCCCCGGCGCGACGGCGGTGAGCGACCAGGAGCGCAAGAGCACCCGCCACCAGCAGCCCGGCGGCGACCATGAGCATCGGGCCGACCTGAGCACCGGTCGCGGCGAGCACCTGGGTGACACCACCCGAGGAGGCGCTGGCGGGCGGGTCCTCGGCGGCGAGCACGGCGCTCACGCAGTTCGGCGTCGCCAGCGTCGTGGAGACGGCGTAGGGCGTCGGGGTGTCGGTCGTGAAGGTGACGGTCGCGGTCTTCGCCGAGACGGCGGACGGCCAGGCGACCGAGCCGGACAGCGGCTGACCCGTGAGCGTCGCGGAGTGCCCCGCGGTGTCACCGATCTTCACCGACACGGTCGACGCCTGCAGGCCGCCCTGGACGGTGAGCGCGTACGCGAGGTTGGCACCGGACAGGTCGTCGGTGCAGGTCGCGGTCACGTCCTCGACCAGGACCTTGCAGGTGGCGGGGGCGGCGTAGCCGTCAGCCACCTCGCACGGGTCGTCGGCGGTCGCGGCTGACGCCGCCGAGCTGAGCGACAGCGTCGCGGCACCGGCGACGACCAGGACGGCAAGTCCGCGCAGGATCGCACGCATCGGGGCTCCTCAGGGCATCTGGACGAATCGGACGAATCATCTCCTATTCAACAGGGTCCTTGGCCACTGTTCCACCGGGTGAACTGACTCAGCCCGCGCACAGATCACCCGTTCGTCGCAGCCGGCCGTGCAGAAACGGGGGCGCACGAGGCCGACAGGTGGCCGCCCTGCGTGATCGTCGGCGTCGCCCACACGTCCAGGTGGTCCCCGTGCACCGGGACCTGGACCTCGTAGGTGACGGCCTGGCCGGGGGCGAGCAGCGAGGTCAGGGTCTGGGTCCCGCGGCCCGCCCACAGCAGCTCGCGTCCGCCCACGCTCACCCCGTCCTCGGTGATCGGACCCACCTGGTCACCCTGACCGACCGCGATGAGGATCGACGTCGCAAGATCCCCCGGGGGTACCCCTGGCAGACCGGGGCCGCGCAGGTACTGCGAGGCACCCGCCACACCGTCGGGCGGACGGTAGGTCAGGGTGAGTCGCAGGGTCGCGGTGCCCGCACCGGCGGCGCACTGCGTGTCGACCACCTCCAGGGAGGTCGTGAGGTAGTAGTCGAGCTTGCCCGCGGTCGCATCGTTGAGGAACACCCCGACGGCGGTCGGGAAGGGACCACTGAGGAAGGCGGCCCCCACCTGGGTGGGCTCCAGGACGGCCTGCTCCTCGGCGTGCGCCGACCAGATCCGCAGCCGGCCGTCCGCCGCGACCGTCCGGGTGGCCGTCAGCAGGGCCCTCTGGTCCCCGCTGCCGCCGAGCACCGACCGGAAGACGGCACCGGCGACATCGGCGAACATGCGGTCCACCGCCCCCGCGTCGACCTCGTCCTGGTACGGCGCCTGCAGCACGGCCGCGACGAAGCCGTCCGAGGTGAGCGTCTGCCCGTCGGACGTGACCACCGGGCCGGTCGCCGCGAGCAGCTGGGCCACGCCCGGTGCGTCCAGGGACACGACGCCGTCCACGGTGCCGCCCTGCGCGGCGACCCACCGGGCGGCGACCAGCTGGCCCGTGCGCGGGAAGTCGGGGGTCAACGTCGAGTCCTGCACCCACCGCCCGATCCGGTCACCGGCCACCGCCAGCTCGTCCTCGGTGAGCGGCAGCACCGGGTCGGCGAGCTTCGGCAGGTCGCGGGTGGACAGCTGCGCGCCGAGCGTCACGGCACCGTGGTCCACGTGGATCGCCGTGACGGCGCCCACGATCCCGCCGGCCGACCGAAGCTCGGCGCTGTTGAGCGCGAGCACCAGATAGGTCCTGGGGCCGTCGGCCCCGAGCATCACAGGTGCGAGCGACGCGACGGTGCTGGCGGCGTGCGTCGTGCCGGCCACCTCGCCCAGCACGTCCTGGACCTGGGCCACGGGACCGGCCAGCGGACCGATGAGACCGCGGGTGTCGAGCGAGTCGACCTGGCTGCGCGCACGGGCCGCGACCTCGTCGGCGCGGGCGAGCCCCGGCGCCATCGCCTGGACCGCGGCGACGTCGATGCGCCCGTCGGCCGTGCGCAGACCGCCAGCACGGACCTTGCCGAGCACGTCCTCGAGCGGCGGGACGACCTCGTTCGTCACATCCGACAGGGCGGACGAGACCACCCGCACGGACCGCAGCTGGGTGCCGGCCACCGGCACGACCTCGGCCAGCCGCCAGAGCGGGTCGCTGCTCGCCGCGGCCGCCCGGGCCGAGGCCCGCTGCACGGTCGCGAGGCCGCTCGCCGACACCTCCCCGGTCGAGAACCCGTGCTGCAGCAGGGTCGCGGCGCTGCGGGCCTCACGCAGCGCCGAGGCGGCCTGGTAGACGCGGAACCCCACCCACCCGGACGCGAGCACGAGGGTGAGGAGCACCACCGCGACCACGCGGCCCACGAGGCGGCCGCGCGACCTCCGGGCACGGCCGTGCGCCGGTGCGCGTCGA
>NZ_VWSD01000136.1 GCF_009829685.1 Cellulomonas citrea | reverse complement strand
ACGACCTTGGTGCCGTCGGGCGAGACGTCGACGGGCTTGTCCGGCAGCGAGCGGGAGATCTCCGCGAGCAGCCGGCCCGAGACCAGGACGACACCCGGCTCGGTGACCGCGGCGGGGACGGTGGCACCTGGACGGCCCGCTCACGTGCGGCCGCCCCGAGCCGGGCGCGCAGCTGCGGGTCGGTCAGACGAGCCAGGGCCGCGGCGTACCGGGCCGGTTCCGGCGGCACGACGAGCGCCGAGACCTCGTCCGCCACCACACCGTTCGCCGTGTCCGAGACGAGCAGCGGCAGACCCTCGTGGGCGGCCTCGTTGAGGACGAACGCCTGGGTGTCGACGACGGACGGGAAGGCGAACACGTCGGCCGGGGCGTAGACGGCGCCGAGGTCGACGCGCGGGTACGGCCCGGCCACGCTGAGTCGGTCGCCCACCCCGAGCCGGTCGGCCTCGGCGAGCAGCTGCGCGCGCGAGGGCCCCTCCCCGACGAGTGCGAGGTGCACGTCCAGCCCGTCGTCGACGGCCAGCCGCAGCGCCTGGACCAGCAGCGACAGGTTCTTCTCCGGAGCGAGGCGTCCGACGTAGAGCACGCGCAGCGCGCCGTCGGGCCACACCGGACCGGCCGGCGCCCCGGCGCGCTCGGGCAGCCGGTCGACACCCGCCGGGACGACGGTGAGCCCGGCCTCGGCGTTGAGCCGCCCGTAGGTCGCGAGCCCCTTGGTCGACAGCAGCACGATCTCGGCCGCATCGGCGTGCAGCGCCGCGGTGGTCCGCGCGACGACCTGCCGTCGCCAGTCGGCCCGGTCCTCCTCGCAGGCCGGGCGGCGGCGGAAGGCGACGCGCGCCCGCCGCGACGCCATGCTCAGGACCAGCGGCTTGACCCCGCCGGAGGCGAGTGCGCGCGCCGCGTTGTAGTAGGCGGTCGCCCCGGTGGTGTCGGTGGAGACCACCATGACGAGTGGCACGCGCCGGGCCGAGGCGATGATCAGCCCGAGCACGCCGACCCGGCCCAGCGTGGAGACCACGACGACGTCCGGCAGCTCCCGGTGGGTCCGCGCCAGCTGGGCCACGGCCGAGTACCGGGCGTGGTGGTCACCGGGGTAGCCGATGTGCCGCAGCGACCGGAAGGTGACCGCGTCGGCGGTGCGCGTGGCGGGGTGACCGGGGGCGGCCGGGGTGAAGGTCCGCGGTCGCATCCCGAGCCTGGTGAGCTCACGCTGCCAGGACTCGACCATGTACGACGGGCCGGCCGCCTGCCGGCGTGGCAGGTCGCCGAAGATCCACACGGCCAGGGTCACGGTGACCTCGTTCTTCGCGTCGGCTGGTGGCTTGGCCCGCGCCCGTGTGCGCGGACCCGGTGTGCCCGGGTGCGGTTCGTCGCCAGGAGCCCGTGCCGCCGGACCTGGCCACCTCGACCCCACCCAGGAGGACCCGCGGTCCGCGGACGTCCACCGCGGGGAATGCTAGCGGCCCGGGCGTCCAGCGCGGCACGGGGGACAGGTAGCCGGTCTGGCCCCGTGCGCTGCGGGGCCCGGGGGTCTTGCGCGCTCTTATCGTGCGCCTTAGAGTAAGACGTGTATTAAGTGCGGCGCGGTCGTCACCACCCCGGCTCGAGGTGACGTGCCGGCGACGTGACCGTCCGGAACCGGCGAGACCCGCTCGCCGCCCGCAGGTGTGGCGCAACGGCGCACCCACGCGAAAGGGAACCTCCATGACACGCCTTCCCCTGCGACGAGCGCTGCTGCCCGTCGCCGTCCTTTCCGCCCTCGCCCTGGCCGGCTGCTCGTCGAGCACCCCCAGCGGCGCCAGCTCGAGCGGCGGCGCCGACACCGGTCCGCTCACCGTCTGGGTGATGGGCGACAGCGCGAAGAACTTCGACCAGCTCGTCGCCCCGTTCACCACCCAGACCGGGATCAAGGTCACGACCGTCGCCATCCCGTGGGACTCCATCGACCAGAAGATGACCACGGCCGTCGCCTCCGGGCAGGGGCCCGACGTCGTCCAGATCGGCCTGTCCAAGCTGCGCACCTTCGCCGACACCGGCGCCCTGCTGCCGCTCGACGACGCGACCCTCGCCGGCTACCCGAACCTGGCGGCCAGCCGGTTCCTGCCCGGCATCGCCGGGAACGCCACCGCCGTGGGCGGCAAGGTCGTCTCCGTCCCGTGGATTTCCGACACGCGCGTGCTGTTCTACCGGACCGACCTCCTCAGCGCGGCGGGCATCAGCGAGCCGCCCGCCACCTGGGACCAGCTGCGGGCCGACGCCAAGAAGCTCGCCGGGCGCGGCAGCGGCCAGTACGGCTACTACATCCCGCAGTGGGACAGCGCCCTGCCGGTCCAGATGACCTGGGCCTACGGCGGGGACATCGTCGACCCGTCCGGCGCCGTCGACTTCGGCACCGACGCCTTCAGCAAGGCCGTCGACCTGTACACGGGTCTGTACGCGGACGGCTCCGTCCCCACCGCCTCCGACTTCGACCAGACCCAGGGCTTCGTGTCCGGCAGCACCCCGATGGTCGTCTCCGGCCCCTACCTGGCCGCCGCGATCAAGCAGTCCGCCCCCGACCTCGACGGCAAGTGGGCGGTGGCGCAGCTGCCCAAGGCCAGCACCAGTACCGCGCTGCTCGCCGGTTCGAACCTCGGGGTCTGGGGCAAGTCCGCGCACCAGACGGCCGCGTTGAAGCTGCTGGACTTCCTCGCCCAGAAGGACACCCAGCTGTCCTGGTACACGATCAACGGCGACCTGCCGACCGTCACCGAGGCGCTGTCCGACCCCAGTCTCACCTCCGACCCGCTGGTCAAGGTGTACGCCGCGTCCCTGGCGAGCGCCAAGATCCTCCCGCTCGTCCCGAACTGGGACGGCGCCACCGGCAAGGCCCTGCTCGACGCGCTCAACTCGATCGCGCTGCAGGGGACCGACAAGAGCGCGGCCATCGCCACGCTCGAGTCCGCCACCAAGGGCCAGTCGGTCAACTGAGCCCCCTGGACCGTCCCGGCGGCGGTGCGCTGCCCCCGCCCGTGCCGCCGTCGGGACGCCCCGGAAGGAACCCCATGAGAGCCCGTGCCACGCCCTACCTGCTGGTGGGCCCCGCGAGCCTGCTGCTCGTCCTGTTCGGTGTGCTGCCGATCGTGGTGGCGCTCGTCGTGAGCATGACGGACATGGACGCCGCGGGGCTGGGCGACCTGTCGCGGGTCTCGTTCATCGGCGCCGCGAACTACCAGGCGTTGTTCGCCGACCCGTCGTTCTGGCAGGCGTTGCGCAACACCGCGTTCTACGTGCTGCTCGGGGTGCCGTCGGTCGTCATCGTCTCGCTGGTCGCGGCGCTCGCGCTCAACCACACCGACAACAGGTTCTTCCGGGCGCTGCGGTCGTTCTACTTCCTGCCCGCCATCACCGGCATCGTCGCGATCGCGCTGGTCTGGGGGTACCTCTACAACAGCCAGTTCGGGCTGTTCAACTACCTGCTCTCGCTCGTCGGCCTGCCACCCGTGCCGTGGCTGTCGAGCCCCGCGGTGGTCAAGTACTCGGTCGCCGCCGTGGCCATCTGGCGGGGCACCGGGCTCAACATCATCATCTTCCTGGCCGCCCTGCAGGGGGTGCCGCGCGAGTACCTCGAGGCGGCCGCGCTCGACGGCGCCTCCCGGCTGCGCACCACCTGGTCGATCGTGCTGCCGCTGCTGCGGTTCGCGATCTTCTTCGTCACTGTCACCACCGTCATCGCGTGGCTGCAGTTCTTCGACGAGGCGTTCGTGCTCACCAAGGGCGGACCGCTGGGGGCGTCGACGAGCGTGTCCCTCTTCCTGTTCCAGGAGGGCTTCTCCGGCGCCCGGTTCGGTTACGCCTCGGCGGGGTCCGTCGTGCTGTTCGTCATCATCGCGGCGGTCACGGTCGTCCAGCTGCGGACCAGGAGGACCGATGCAGACCTCTGAGGCCCCGCGCCCCGCCCCGGCGCCCGTGCGGCGTGCGGCCGCCCGGAGCTCCCGGCGCCCGGCGCGCAGCACCCTCGTCGTCGGCGCCCTCGTGACGCTCGGGGCGGTGGCGACGGCGTTCCCGTTCGCCTGGATGATCCTGTCCGCCGTCAAACCACGCAGCGAGTCGCTGGCCTACCCGCCGCACGTGCTGCCGCGGCACGTCACGTTCGAGTACCTCGGCCAGCTGTTCTCCGAGCTGGACTTCGGCCGGTACCTGGTGAACACGCTCGCCGTCGTGCTCATCTCCATGGTCGGGCTCGTGCTCATGGCGATGGCCGGGTACGGGTTCGCCAAGTTCGAGTTCCGCGGCAAGGAGGTCGTGTTCTTCCTCGTGCTCGCGACCATGATGATCCCGGTCCAGGTCACAATGATCCCGACCTTCCTCATCCTCAACGGGATCGGGCTCACCAACACCCTGGTCGGGATCGCGCTGCCGACGTTGGTGAGCGCCTTCGGGGTGTTCCTGTTCCGGCAGTTCATGACGACCATCCCCACCGAGGTCCTCGAGGCCGCACGCATCGACGGCGCCGGTGAGCTGCGGGTGTTCGCCCAGATCGTGCTGCCGATGAGCCGGCCGATCCTCGCCGTCCAGGTGGTGCTCACCTTCATCACCGGGTGGAACAGCTTCCTGTGGCCGCTGGTCGTCGCGAGCGACCAGAACCTCTACACGCTGTCGGTCGGGATCGCGCTGCTCAACCAGCAGGTCGCGACCAACCCGTCGCTGCAGATGGCGGCCGCCGCGCTCATGGTGGTGCCGGTGCTCGTCGTCTTCGTCGTGTTCCAGCGGCACATCGTCCAGGGCTTCACCCTCTCGGGCCTGAAGTGAACGCACCGGTGAACCAGGAGACGTCCGTGACCAGCACCCGCACCAGCCCGCCCGCCACCTTCGTGCAGGCGCGCGACGGCCGGCTCGTCGACGGCGCCGGGCAGGTGCGGCTGCGGGGCGTGGCGCTCGGTGGCTGGCTGCTGCCCGAGGGCTACATGTGGCGGCTCGGCGACCACGCCTCGTCCCCTCGGCAGATCGAGGCGCTCGTCACGCGGCTCGTCGGGCCGGTGCGCGGCCGGCAGTTCTGGACCCGGTACCGGGACGCCTTCGTCACCCGGGCCGACGTGGCCGCCGTCGCCGCCGCAGGGTTCGACCACCTCCGGGTGCCGATCAACGCCCGCATCGTCCAGGACGCGGCGGGTGACCCGGTCGAGGAGGGGTACCGGCTGCTCGACCGGGTCATCGGCTGGGCGGCCGAGTCGGGGCTGCGGGTGCTGCTCGACCTGCACGGCGCACCCGGCGGGCAGACCGGCACCAACATCGACGACTCGCCGCGCGGGCTGCCCGAGCTGTTCATGGACGCCCGGTACCGCGCGCTCACGCTGCGGCTGTGGACCGACCTGGCGACCCGGTACGCCCACGAACCGGCCGTGCTCGGCTACGACCTGCTCAACGAGCCGCTGCCCAACCAGTGGCAGCACACCTACGCCGATGACCTCGCGCACCTCTACCAGGACCTCACCGCCGCGATCCGCCGGGTCGACCCCGATCACCTGCTCGTCTACGAGGGCACGCACTGGGCGACCAACGTCGACATCTTCGACCGGGTGTGGGACCCCAACTCGTGCATCCAGTTCCACCGGTACTGGTCCGCCCCCGACCTCGCCGGCATCGAACGCTTCCTCACGGTGCGCGACGAGCTCGGCCTGCCGCTCTACATGGGCGAGGGGGGCGAGAACACCCTCGAGTGGCTCTACACCGCGGCCCGGCTCTACGAGCGCCACGAGATCGGCTGGAACCTGTGGACCTGGAAGAAGGTCGAGACCCGCACCTCACCCGTCTCGGTCCCCGCGCCCGACGGCTGGGACGCGTTCCTCGCCAGCGCCGACGGCACCCCACGGCTGGGACCCGACCAGGCCTGGCGCGTCCTGGAGGACCTGCTCGACGCCCTGCCGTACGAGCGCGCCTCGCACCGGCCCGACGTCGTGCGCGCCGTCCTCGGCCGGAAGCCCGCCGTGCTGCCCGCCTGGGGTTTCGGGTTCCGCGGGCCCGGGCAGTCGCACCGGACCGCCCGCAGCACCGAGCACCCCGTGCTGCGGGCCGACGACGCCGTCGCGCTCGTGTGGGCGCACGACGGCGAGCACCCGGACAACCCGTTCGAGCAGAACGACGGGCGTCCCTACACTCCCGGAGAGGAGCTGGCCGTCCGGCTGGACCCGGGTGACTGGCTCGAGTACGAGCTCGACGCCGTGCCGGACGTGCGGGCCTACACCGCCGTGACGTGTGAGGGAGAGAAGGACGCCATCGACCTGGAGCCGAGCGACCGGGGGTTGCGCGCGACGGCGCGCCGACCGGCCACGCTGCTGCGCCTGGTCCGCACCGGCGACCCGCGCCCATGACGGCTGAGCCGACCCGACCGGCCCGCGACGCGGGCACCGTCACCTCGCTGCGGCTGCGCAACCGCACGCGGGTGCTCCGGCACGTCATCCTCCACCCGCAGACGACCCGCGCCGAGATCGCCCGGACCTGCCAGCTCTCGGCGGCCAGCGCCGCCAACCTGGTGGCCGACCTCATCGCCGAGGGGCTCGTCGTCGAGACCGGTCAGGTCGCCTCGGAGGGCGGGCGTCCCATCGCGCTGCTCGCCCCCCGGGCCGAGGGTGCCTTCACCATCGGCGCCGACATCGGTGAGCGGGGGGTGGCCGTCGAGCTGTTCGACCTGTCCATGACCGCCGTCGACAAGGAGTTCCGGGGCGGCCACGCGCAGGAGACCCCCGAGAAGCTCGCCCGCGACCTCGCCCAGGCCGTCGGCGCCCTGCGCGAGCGGCACGCCGAGGTGTGGGACCGCGTGCTCGGCGTCGGGCTCGCGATGCCCGGCATCGTCGAGACCGACGAGTCCGGGGCCCAGACCCTCTACGCCCAGAACCTCGGCTGGGCGCCGGTGCCGATCAGCGACCTGCTCCGGACCGACGTACCCGTCCACGCCGACAACGGCGCCAAGACGCAGGCCCGGGCCGAGCTGTGGTTCGGCGCCGCACGGGGTGTCGACCATGCCGTCGTCGCCCTGCTGGGTCGCGGGGTCGGCGTCGGGCTGGTCCAGGGCGGCCGGTTGCAGGCCGGGTCGCACAGCAGTGCCGGTGAGTGGGGGCACACCAAGATCGAGCGCGGCGGGCGGCCGTGCAGCTGCGGCGGTCGCGGTTGCGTCGAGGCGTACGTCGGCGCGCGCGGCATGCTCGACGCCTGGGCCGCGCGCGGCGGGCAGTTCGACGGCACGGGGTGGCGGGCCGTCGGTCAGCTGCTGGACGCCGCGGCTGCCGGTGACGCGGACGCCCGGTGGGTGGTCGACGACGTCGTGTCGGCGCTGGGGCTCGCGCTCGCGAACCTCGTCAACCTCACGAACCCGCAGCGGGTGGTGGTCGGTGGCTGGGTGGGCATCCGGCTGATGCAGGCCCTCGCGCCCCGCATCGAGGCCGCCGTGCGGGAGAGCTGCCTGGACCGGCCCGGTGCGCAGTTCGAGCTGGTCGAGTCGACGTTCGGTGGCGACACGGTCGCCGTCGGTGCCGCGATCCTGCCGCTCGAACGCCTGCTGGCCGAACCGCTGCGGGGCTGACCGGGCGAGGTGCTGGCCGTGCCGGTGAGCCGGGGTGCCGCGCGCACGACGCTGGTCGGCCCGCTCAGAGCACCCGGGCCAGCTGCTCCAGCCCGGCCGTCGGGTCGGCCGCGGCCGGGATGAACACGCTGGTCGTGACCCCGGCCGCACCCAGCTCGTCGAGCCGCGCCCGCACCTGTGCCGGGGTCCCGGCCAGCGCGAGCCGGGCCACCCAGGCGTCGGGCAGCCGGGAGGCGAACTCCTGCGGCGACGCGCACCGGGCACGCAGCGCCGCGAGCTCGGCCGCGAACGGCAGCGGCCGCAGGTGCGGCTCCCAGTCCGGCTCGCCGATCCAGGCCAGCCCCGGCCGGGCCTCGTCGAGCGCGGTCTGCGCCACGTCGTGCACCGAGCCCACGTTGTAGGTGACGATCGCGTGCGGCCCGCTGGCGGCGATCTGCTCGACCGCGGCCCGCACGTACTCCGGGGTGCACGGCTCGGCCAGCACGGTGCCGTCGGCCACCCGGC
>NZ_VWSD01000135.1 GCF_009829685.1 Cellulomonas citrea | reverse complement strand
AGTCCCGCCGCGCGTGGGTGCCCACGGTCGAGGCCGCGGTCGACTCCAAGGCGTTGACGGCCCGCATCGCGGCGACTGTCGCGGCCGGCGGTGCGGTGCTCGTGCTCCACGAGGAGGCCGAGCTGCCCCTCGCCGGTGCACCGCTGCCGGCCGACGGCGAGGTGCTCGTCGTGGTCGGGCCCGAGGGCGGGATCGACGCCGACGAGCTCGACGCGTTCGTCGCCGCGGGGGCGCTCGCCGTCCGGCTCGGACCCCATGTGCTGCGCACCTCCACGGCCGGACCGGTGGCGCTGGGGCTGCTCGCCCAACGGCTGGGTCGCTGGGGCTGAGCCGGGCTCCGACCTGACGTCGGGCCGCACGCCGCGGGGCGGGGCAGGACCGGTCGGCCCCACCCCGCCCCGTCGCGTGCACCCGGCGGGTGCGCAGGTCAGCGGCTGTCGGAGACCGTGTTGCCCTCGACCGCCGCCCGGCCCGCCTCCAGGCGGGCCACCGGCACCCGGAACGGCGAGCAGGACACGTAGTCCAGACCGGCACCGTGGAAGAACCGGATGGACTCCGGGTCGCCGCCGTGCTCACCGCACACGCCCAGACCCAGCTCCGGTCGGGTCGCGCGGCCCTCATCGACCGCGATCTTCACCAGCCGGCCGACCCCGAGCTCGTCGATCGTCTCGAATGGCGACACCGAGAGCACCCCGTTGGACGTGTACTGGGCGAAGAACGCGCCCTCGACGTCGTCGCGGGAGAAGCCCCACGTGGTCTGCGTGAGGTCGTTGGTGCCGAACGAGAAGAACTGCGCCTCGTCCGCGATCCGGCCGGCGGTGAGCGCCGCGCGCGGCAGCTCGATCATGCAGCCCACCGGCAGGTCGATCGTCACGCCCCGGGTCTGCGAGACCTCCGCCATGATCGTCGTGGCCATGTCGCGCACCAGGCGCAGCTCCTGCACCGAGCCGATGAGCGGCACCATGATCTCCGCGTGCGGGTGACCACCGGCCGCGAGCCGGTCGGCGACCGCCTCGCAGATCGCCCGGATCTGCAGCTCGAACAGCCCGCGCACCACCAGCCCGAGGCGCACCCCGCGCAGCCCCAGCATCGGGTTCGCCTCGTGCATGTGCTCGACGGCGGCCAGGAGCTTGACGTCCTGCTCGTCCACCTCGCCACGCTCGGCGGCCAGCGCGACCTTGACCGACAGGCTCGTCAGGTCCGGCAGGAACTCGTGCAACGGTGGATCGAGCAGCCGGATCGTGGTCGGCAGGGAGTCCATCGCCTCGAGCAGCTCGACGAAGTCGCCGCGCTGCAACGGCAGCAGCGCATCGAGCGCGGACTGCTTGTCCTCGTCGGTCTCGGCCAGCACGACGTGCTCGATGAGCACCCGACGCTCGCCGAGGAACTGGTGCTCGGTGCGGCACAGCCCGACGCCCTGGGCGCCGAGCCGCCGGGCCCGGGCGGCGTCCGCGGCGTTGTCCGCGTTGGCGTGCACCCGAAGCCGGCGCACCTGGTCGGCGTGCACGAGGATCCGGTCGACCGCGCGCACCAGCTCGGCGGCCTCGCCGTCGCCCGCCTGGGCCAGGGCGGCGTCGAGGCCGTCCTCCAGGTAGGTGGTCACCGGCGACGGCACCACCGGCACGTCACCGAGGAACACCTCACCGGTCGACCCGTCGATGGCCAGCACATCGCCCTCGACGACCGTGCGGCCCTTGCAGGTGAGCGACCTGGCGACCGGGTCGATGACGAGCTCCTCGGCACCGACGACCGCGGTGCGTCCCATGCCGCGGGCCACGACGGCCGCGTGCGAGGTCTTGCCGCCGCGTGCGGTGAGGATGCCGACCGCAGCGATCATGCCGCCCAGGTCGTCGGGGTTGGTCTCGCGGCGCACCAGGATGACGTCCTTGCCGGTGGCGGCCCACTCCTGGGCGGTCACCGGGTCGAACACCGCGGCGCCGACGGCCGCACCGGGGGAGGCCGCCATCGCCTTGGTGAGCAGGACGGCGTCCGACCCGGCCGCGAACTGGGGGAACAGCAGCTGGGACAGCTGGGCGCCGGTCACCCGGGACAGCGCCTCGTCCATCGTGATGAGGTGCTCGTCGACCAGCTGGGTGGCGATCCGGAAGGCCGCGTTGGCGGTGCGCTTGCCGACCCGGGTCTGCAGCATCCACAGCTTGCCGCGCTCGATGGTGAACTCGATGTCGCACAGGTCGCGGTAGTGCGTCTCGAGCTGGCGCATCACCTTGCGCAGCTCGCGGTACGCCTTCGGGTCGACCTTCTCCATGTCGTGCAGCGACAGGGTGTTGCGGATGCCGGCCACGACGTCCTCGCCCTGGGCGTTCGCCAGGTAGTCGCCGTAGTCGCCGGTCATCCCGGTCGCGGGGTCGCGGGTGAACGCGACGCCCGTCCCGGAGTCCGGGCCGAGGTTGCCGAACACCATGGTGACGACGTTGACCGCGGTGCCCAGGTCGTCCGAGATGCGCTCGCGGCGCCGGTACAGCCGGGCGCGCTCGGTGCCCCAGGAGTTGAAGACCGCGACGATCGCCATGTCGAGCTGCTCGCGCGGATGCTGCGGGAAGTCGCGGCCCGACTGCTCGCGCACGATGTGCTTGAAGGTGCCCACCAGCTCGCGCAGGTCGGCCGCGGTCAGGTCGACGTCGCTGGTCACGCCGCGCGCGGCCTTGGCCTTGTCGAGGGCGTCGGCGAACACGTCGCCGTCGATGCCGAGCACGGTGCGCCCGAACATCTGGATCAGCCGGCGGTAGGAGTCCCATGCGAACCGCTCGTCACCGGAGAACTCGGTGAGGCCGTTGACGCTGGCGTCGTTGAGGCCGACGTTGAGGACCGTCTCCATCATCCCGGGCATCGAGAACTTCGCACCCGAGCGCACCGAGACCAGCAGCGGCTCGTGCACGTCGCCGAGCTGACGGCCCATGGTGTCCTCGAGGTGCCGCAGCGCCTGGGTCACCTCCACGCGCAGCTCGGGCGGCACCTCGCCGTCGGCCATGTAGGCCCGGCACGCCTCGGTCGTGATCGTGAAGCCCGGCGGCACCGGCAGGCCCAGCCGGGTCATCTCGGCGAGGTTCGCCCCCTTGCCGCCCAGCAGGTCCTTCTGGTCCTTGTTGCCCTCGCTGAAGTCCTTGACGTATCTGGCCACGCCGCCACCTCCGAGCTCGTCCGGGCGTCGTTGCCCGTCCCACCGCCAGTGTGCTCGGCCCACGGGCGCCGACCCCGGGGACGATGGGCCCAGCCGGGTGGTCGGACCCTGCCCTCAGCCTGCGCCCACCCCGGTCTGGGCGCGAGCGTGCCGGTAGACTGGCCACCAGTCGATCGGACGACCTTCGAAGGAGCGCACGGCGAACGCCGAGCACATGAGCGAGCATCGAGCCACCACCCGCCCGGCCGTGCCTCCTGCCCGGGTGGAGCACCGCATCGTCGTCCCGACGGTCGTGCCCATGGTCCAGCTGCTCGGTCCGGCGGACGAGGTGCTGCGGGCCGTCGAGCGCGGTTTCCCGGGGGTCGACATCCACGTGCGGGGCAACGAGGTGTCCTTCGCCGGCCCGGCCGGTGACGTGGCGCTGGCCGCCCGGCTCGTCGACGAGCTGGCCGAGACGGTCGCGGCCGGTGCCCCGATCGGTGCCGAGGTGGTCGAGCGGTCGATCGCGATGCTGTCGGCCGGCACCCAGGTGCGTCCGGCCGATGTGCTCACGCTCGACGTGCTGTCCTGGCGCGGACGCACCATCCGCCCCAAGACGGCCGGGCAGAAGGAGTACGTCGACGCGATCGACACGCACACCCTGACCTTCGGCATCGGACCGGCCGGCACCGGCAAGACCTACCTGGCGATGGCCAAGGCGGTGCAGGCCCTGCAGGCCAAGCGGGTCAGCCGGATCGTGCTCACCCGCCCTGCGGTGGAGGCCGGTGAGCGGCTGGGGTTCCTGCCCGGCACGCTCGCGGACAAGATCGACCCCTACCTGCGTCCGCTGTACGACGCGCTGCACGACATGGTCGACCCCGAGTCGATCCCGCGGCTGATCGAGGCCGGCACCATCGAGGTGGCGCCGCTGGCGTACATGCGCGGGCGCACGCTCAACGACTCGTTCATCATCCTCGACGAGGCGCAGAACACCTCGACCGAGCAGATGAAGATGTTCCTCACCCGGCTGGGCTTCGGCTCGACCGTCGTGGTCACCGGGGACGTCACCCAGGTCGACCTGCCGTCGCCGTCGGCCTCCGGGCTGCGCGACGTGCAGCATGTGCTCGCCGACGTCCCCGACGTCGCGTTCTGCCGGCTGACCTCAGCCGACGTCGTCCGTCACCGCCTGGTGGGGGACATCATCGACGCCTACGCCCAGGCCGAGGTCGACCGGGCCGACGGGACGCGGGGACGACGATGAGCATCGAGGTGTCGAACGAGTCCGGGGTGGGGGTCGACGAGGCGGAGTTCGCCGCGCTGGCCCGCTACGTGCTCGACGAGATGCACCTGCACCCGCAGACCGAGCTCTCGGTGCTGCTGGTGGACACCGCCACGATGAGCGACCTGCACGTCAAGTGGATGGACGAGCCCGGCCCGACCGACGTGCTCTCGTTCCCGATGGACGAGCTGCGCCCGGGGCGCGAGGGTGCCACCACGCCGGCCGGGCTGCTCGGCGACGTCGTCCTGTGCCCCGAGGTCGCCGCCGCGCAGGCCAAGGTCGCCGGGCACAGCACCGCCGAGGAGCTGCTGCTGCTCACCGTGCACGGGATCCTGCACCTGCTGGGCTACGACCACGCGGAGCCCGCGGAGGAGAAGGAGATGTTCGACCTGCAACGTCGGTTGCTCCTCACCTTCCTCGCCGGACGATGACGGCGCCCGCCGCTCTGCTCGTCCCGCTCGCGGTGGTCGGCTACGTGCTGGCCGCCCTGCTGTCGGCGGGCGAGACCGCCGTCACCCGTGCCACCAGGGCGCAGGTCGCCGTGCTGTTCTCCGAGGGGCACCCCGCCGCGTCCCGGGTGCAGGCCCTCGTGGCCCGGCCGGTGCGGGTCGCGGCCGCGGCGGCGTTCGTCCGGCTGCTCGCCGAGATGGTCGCGACCGTGGCCGTCACCGTGGCGCTGGCCGCGACCGGCTGGCGCTGGCCGCTCGTGGTCGCCGTCGCGCTCGTCGTCTGCGCGGCCGTGGCCTGGGGGCTGGTGCGGGTGAGCCCGCGGTCCGTCGGGCGCCGGCACCCGGTCGCGACGTTGGCCGCCATGTCGCGGCTGCTCACCGTCGTCACCGCGGTCGCCGGCGGGCTGGGGCGCACCACGACTGCTGCCCTGTCCGCCGAGGCGGAGCAGGACGAGCTGCGTGACATGGTCGCGCGGGTGGCCGAGTCCGATGCCATCGAGGAGGGCGAGCGGCAGATGTTCCGTTCCGTCCTGGAGCTGCGCGACACGCTCACCCGCGAGGTCATGGTGCCGCGCACCGACATGGTGACCACCGGGGCGACCACCTCGTTGCGCAAGTCGCTCGCGCTGCTGCTGCGCTCGGGCTTCTCCCGGGTGCCGGTCGTCGGGGAGTCGGTCGACGACGTGCTGGGCGTGCTCTACCTCAAGGACGTCGTGCGGCACATCCCCGGGGCCAACGGCGAGCGTGACGGTGCGGCACTCGACGAGCCCACCGGGTCGCTGGCCCGCCCGGCGGTCTTCGTCCCGGAGTCCAAGCCCGTGGACGACCTGCTGCGGGACCTGCGGGACGGCTCGTCGCACATCGCGATGGTGGTCGACGAGTACGGCGGCATCGCCGGCCTGGTCACCATGGAGGACGCCCTGGAGGAGATCGTCGGGGAGCTCACCGACGAGCACGACCCGTCGGCCCCCGTGGTCGAGGACCTGGGCGACGGGGTGTTCCGGGTGCCGGCCCGCCTGGGCCGCGACGAGCTGGGGGAGCTGTTCGGCATCGAGGTGGAGGACGAGGACGTGGACACCGTGGGCGGTCTGCTCGCCAAGGCCCTGGGCCGGGTGCCGCTGCCCGGGTCGGTGGGCGAGATCCACGGTCTGCACCTGGTCGCCGACCGGGTGGAAGGACGCCGTCGGCGGCTGGCCACCGTGCTGGCCAGCCGTGCCGAACCGGAGGAGACCGCATGAGCACGCCCGGGTACCGCAGCGGGTTGGTCTGCCTGGTCGGGCGGCCCAACTCCGGCAAGAGCACGCTGACCAACGCCCTCGTCGGGACGAAGGTGGCGATCACCTCCGGCCGGCCGCAGACCACCCGGCACGTGGTGCGGGGCATCGTGCACCGCAGCGACGCCCAGCTCGTGCTGGTCGACACCCCCGGGCTGCACCGGCCGCGCACGCTGCTCGGTGAGCGGCTCAACGACCTGGTCGCGGGCACCTTGAGTGAGGTCGACGTGGTGGCGTTCTGCCTGCCGTCGGACCAGCGGGTGGGACCGGGGGACCGGTACATCGCCGACCAGCTCATGGACTCCGCCGACCGCGTGGTCGCGGTGGCGACCAAGACCGACCTGGTGAGCCGCGGCCGGCTGGCCGAGCACCTGATGGCCGTGGCCGAGCTGGGGCCGTGGGCCGACGTCGTCCCGGTCTCGGCGGTCGCGGGCGAGCAGGTCGACGTGCTCACCGACGTCCTCGTCGCGCACCTGCCGGAGGGACCGGCGCTCTACCCGGCCGGTGAGCTCACCGACGAGCCGCAGGACGTGATGATCGCCGAGCTCGTGCGCGAGGCCGCGCTCGAGGGCGTGCGGGACGAGCTCCCGCACTCGCTGGCGGTCGTCGTCGACGAGATCGTGCCGCGGGACAAGCCGACCGCCGACGGGCGCCCGTTCGTCGACGTGCGGGTCGACCTGTTCGTCGAGCGGGACAGCCAGAAGGCCATCGTCATCGGTCGCGGTGGCGCCCGGCTGCGCGAGGTCGGGGCCAGGGCGCGGGTGGCGATCGAGGAGCTGCTGGGCGCGCGCGTGTTCCTCGACCTGCACGTGCGGGTCGCCAAGGACTGGCAGCAGGACCCCAAGCAGCTCGGCCGGCTGGGCTTCTGACGTGCGCGGTCTGCTCGCCTCGCTCGAACGGCGGACGCGGCAGCTGCGGGTCGGGAGCTGGCGTGCGGCCACCGAGACGGTCGTGGCGCTCATCGCCCTGGCGGTGGTCGGTGCCGTGCTCGGGCCGCAGTGGGACCCCGTCCCGCTGGCCAGCACCCTCGCGCCGACGACGTCCGACACCGCGATCACGGGTGCCCCTGCCCTGGGGCACTACGACGTGCGCACGTCCGTGGTCACCGTGCAGCTCGACGGGACCAGTGTCGAGGCCCAGATCAGCGACCCGGTGGGCGCGCCCGCGGGGCGTCCCGGGGTGGTCTTCGTGCACGGTGCCGGGACCGGGCTGTACCAGGACGCGTTCGTCGAGCAGGCCCACGCCCTCGCGGCGGCCGGGGTCACCGCGATCGTGCCCGACAAGCGGCTGGACACCTACACCCTGCAGCACCGTGACTACGTGGCGATGGCCGGTGACTACGAGCGCTCGGTCGAGCTGCTGCGCGCCTGGCCCGGTGTGGACCCGGCGAAGGTGGGGGTCTACGCCGAGAGCGAGGGCGGCTGGGTCGCCCCCGTGATGGCGGTCCAGGACCCGTCGATCGCGTTCGTCGTGCTCGTGTCCAGCCCGGTGGTGCCACCCCGGCAGCAGGCGGCCTTCGCCGTGCACAACTACCTGCGCAACACCGGGGTCCCCTCGGACGTGTTCCGCGCGATCCCGCGGGCCGTCGGGCTGAGCCTGCCCGGCGCCTTCGAGTACGTGGACTTCGACGTGCAGCCATGGCAGCAGCAGATGCGGCAGCCGGTGCTCGTCGCCTACGGCACCGCCGACGCCTCGATGCCGCTCGTGCAGGGCGCCCAGCAGATCATCGACGACGCGGCCGTGGCCGGCGACCACCAGGTGACCGTGCGCTACTACGACGGGGCGAACCACGGTCTCAAGATCGGCACGGACGTGGTGGCACCGTTCCTGCGTGACCTGTGCGGGTGGGTGCTCGGGCTGCCGGCCACGGCGGGCGCCGCACCGCAGGTCGCCGGTGCCGACCCGCGCCAGGAGCTGCGGGCCGCACCCGTGCCCACCCCCCGGTGGCTGAGCGACGGGATGGTCATGGTGGTCGTCGTGGCGAGCGCGGCCGGTGCGCTGGCCCTGGCGCTGCTCGTGGTCGGTGCCCGACGCGGGGCCCAGCTGCTGCGGCGTCGG
>NZ_VWSD01000134.1 GCF_009829685.1 Cellulomonas citrea | reverse complement strand
GACCCCTCGGCCGTCGTGCTGCAGCACCGCGCACCGTGGTCGCACCACGGCGGCACGTGGGGCGTGCCGGGCGGGGCCCGCGAGCCGCAGGAGAGCGCAGTCGAGGCGGCGCTGCGGGAGGCCTCCGAGGAGGCCGGCGTGGACCCGGCCGCGGTGCAGGTGCTCGGCAGCTGGGAGCTGGTGCACCCGGACTGGAGCTACACGACGGTGCTGGCGGTCGAGCGTCACCCGGTCGAGCCGTCGGTCACCGATGCCGAGAGCCTGCAGGTCCGCTGGGTGGCGGCGGACGAGGTCGTCGGGCTGCCGCTGCTGCCGGCCTTCGCCGTGGCGTGGCCGACGTTGCGGGGCCGGTTCGCAGCGCTCTGAGCCGGGCCGACAAGGGCCCACGGGCTCAGGCCACCGGGCCGGTGACGAGCCCCTGACCCGGAGCGCTGCGGGTGCGCGCGCCGCGGACGAGGTGACGTCCGCCTGAGATCGAGGTCACAGGGTCCGGGTTCACCGGAGAAGCAAGGTTAGGCTAACCTCTCCTTGTTCCTCCCTCGTCCCACCATCGACCGGAGCCGTGATGCTGGCCAACTATCTCATCGGACTGCGCGAAGGTCTCGAGGCCGCCCTCGTCGTGGGCATCCTCGTCGCCTACCTCGTGCGCACGCAGCGCCGGGACCTGCTCCCCGTGCTGTGGACCGGTGTCGGCCTGGCGGTCCTGGTCTCGCTCACCTTCGGCGCGGTGCTCACCTGGGGCCCGTCCACGCTCAGCTTCGCGGCCCAGGAGGCCGTCGGCGGCACCCTGTCGATCGTCGCCGTCGGGCTCATCACCTGGATGATCTTCTGGATGGCGCGCACCGCCCGCCACCTCAAGACCGATCTGCAGCACCGGCTCGACGACGCCGTCGTCGCCGGCCGTCGCGCCGTGCTCGTCATGGCCCTGCTCGCCGTCGGCCGCGAGGGGCTGGAGACCGCGCTCTTCCTGTGGGCCGGCGCCCAGACCACGGGCCGCACCGTCGCACCGCTGGTCGGCGCCGTGCTCGGCCTGGCCAGCGCCGTCGTGCTCGGCTGGCTGCTGTACCGCGGGGCCGTGCGCGTCGACCTGCGGCGGTTCTTCGCCTGGACCGGCGTCTTCCTCGTCATCGTCGCCGCCGGGGTGCTCGCCTACGGCGTGCACGACCTGCAGGAGGCCGGTGTGCTGCCCGGGCTGAGCTCGCTCGCCTTCGACGTGTCGGCCGCCGTCCCGCCGGGCTCCTGGTACGGCGCGCTGCTCAAGGGCACCGTCAACTTCTCCCCCGAGACGACCTGGCTGCAGGCCATCGTCTGGGTCGCCTACGTCGTACCCGTCATGACGCTGTTCATCCGCGAGGCCTGGGGCCGTACCCCCGCCCGGCCCGCGAAGGTCGCCGTCGCGACCGCCGCCTGACACCCCCACCGCCCACCTGCCGCACCTTCCCTGGGAGAACCATGCCCCGGCTCCGCCTCATCGCGCCCGCCGTGCCCGTCCTGGCCCTCGCACTGACCGCCTGCGTGCCCAACTCCCCGACCGCGTCGTCCAGCGCGACCGGTGGCGGCGCGCTCACCGTGAGCTCCACCGCGGACGCGTGCACCCTGTCGGCCACCAGCGCACCGTCCGGCACGCTCACCTTCACCGTGACCAACGACGGGTCGCAGACCACCGAGTTCTACCTGCTGGCCGCCGACGGGCTGCGCATCGTCGCCGAGGTGGAGAACATCGGCCCGGGCCTGTCCCGGGACCTGGTGGCGCAGGTCGCACCGGGCAGCTACCTCACCGCGTGCAAGCCCGGCATGGTCGGCGACGGCATCCGGGCGTCGTTCACCGTGACCGACTCCGGCACCCCCGTCGGGCCGACCGGTGACGTCGCCGCCCAGCTCACCGCGGCCGAGGCGTCCTACGTCGCCTACGTCAAGGACCAGGTCGGCAGCCTCATCACCGGGACCAAGGCGTTCGCCGCCGCGTACACCGCAGGCGACGACACGACGGCGCGCTCGCTGTACGCCAGCACCCGGGTGCACTGGGAGCGCGTCGAGCCGGTCGCCGAGTCGTTCGGCGACCTCGACCCGCTGCTCGACCTGCGCGAGGCCGACCTCGAGGCCGGGCAGACGTGGACCGGCTGGCACCTCATCGAGAAGGATCTGTGGCAGCCCACGCCGGCGGCCAACGGCGGCGTCGCCTACACCCCGCTCACCGCCGAGCAGCGCACCACCGCCGCGAACGACCTGGTGGCGCACACCCAGGAGCTGCTCGACCGGGTCAACGCCCCCGGCTTCACCGTCGCGGCCTTCGCCATCTCCAACGGTGCCAAGGAGCTGCTCGACGAGGTCGCCACCGGCAAGGTCACCGGTGAGGAGGAGGCCTGGTCGCACACCGACCTGTGGGACTTCGCCGCGAACGTCGACGGCGCCAAGGTCGCCTACGAGGTGCTCGCCGACGTGGTCAAGGAGAAGGACCCGCAGCTCGCCAGCACGCTCGACACCAGGTTCGCGGCGCTGGCGACCCAGCTGGCGGCCTACGGCTCGATCGAGTCCGGGTTCGTCACCTACGACACGTTGACCCCCGACCAGGTGCGTGCGCTGGCCGCCGACGTGGACGCGCTCGCCGAACCGCTGTCGACGCTCACCGCCACGGTCACCTCGGCATGAGCGAGGGACCCACCACGCCGACGACACCGCAGGACGGCGGTCCCCGGCTCAGCCGACGTGCACTGCTCGGCTGGGGCGGGGCGCTCGCCGGGCTCGCCGCCGCCGGGACGGGGGCCGCGGTCGTCGAGGGGCGCCGGGCCGCCCACCCGGCCTCGGCGGCGAGCCCGGGCCTCGTGCACCCCTTCACGGGTGAGCACCAGGCCGGGATCGCCACCGCCGCGCAGGACCGGCTCTACTTCGCCGCCTTCGACCTCACGACCACCTCGCGCGACGACGTCATCGCACTGCTGCGCACCTGGACGGTGATGGCCGCCCGGATGACCCAGGGTCTGCCGGCCGGCCCGTTCGGTCCGGTCTCCGGGCCCTACGACGCCCCGCCGGACGACACCGGCGAGGCGATGGACCTGCCCGCCGCCGGGCTCACCGTGACGTTCGGTTTCGGGCGGTCGTTGTTCGTCGACGAGGCCGGTGCCGACCGGTTCGGTCTCGCCGGGCGCCTGCCGGCCGGCCTCGCCGACCTGCCGCACTTCCCCAAGGACGCCCTCGACCCGGCGCGCAGCGGCGGCGACCTCGTCGTCCAGGCCTGCGCCGACGACCCTCAGGTGGCCGTGCACGCCGTGCGCAACCTGGCCCGGGCCGCGTTCGGCACCGCGGTCATCCGCTGGGCCCAGCTCGGCTTCGGCCGCACGTCCTCGACCAGCACCGCGCAGAAGACCCCGCGCAACCTCTTCGGGTTCAAGGACGGCACCGACAACCTCAAGGCCGAGAGCGCCGACCTGCTCGACCAGCACGTGTGGGTGCCGGCGAGCGCCGCGAGCGCCGATGCGACCGCAGGGGTCGACTCGTCCTGGCTCACCGGCGGCTCGTACCTCGTGGCCCGGCGCATCCGGATGACCATCGAGACCTGGGACCGCTCGGCCCTGCGCGAGCAGGAGCGCGTCATCGGGCGGGACAAGCGCGAGGGCGCCCCGCTGTCCGGCGGCACCGAGTTCACTCCCCCGGACTTCGCCGCGAAGGGCAACGACGGCAGCACCCTGGTGAACCCGCACGCGCACATGACGCTGGGCCACCCCGACCAGAACGGCGGCCGGCACATGCTGCGCCGCGGCTACAACTTCACCGACGGCAACGACTCGCTCGGGCGGCTCGACGCCGGGCTGTTCTTCATTGCCTTCGTCACCGACCCGCGCACGCACTACGTCCCGATGCAGACCGCGATGGCCCGCGACGACCTGCTCTCGGAGTACCTGCAGCACACCGGCTCGGGGCTGTGGGCGGTCCCGCCGGGGGTCCCGGACCTGCCCACCGGGTCCGACGGCTCCCCCGCGCTCACCGCGGACGGGCCGTTCGTCGGCCAGGCGCTCTTCGCCTGAGCCCGCCGGGTGCCGGCTGCGAGATCAGTCGTCCTCGCGCCGGTGCAGCATGCGGGCCACCTCGGCGACCGTGCCGGACATCGACGGGTACACCGTCGAGGCCTCGGCGAGGTGGTCGACGGTGAGCCCGTGCGTCACGGCGAGCGTGAGCGGGTAGATCGCCTCCGACGCGCGCGGCCCCACGACGACGGCACCGAGCAGCACCCCGCTCGTCGTGTGCGTGAAGATCTTGACGAAGCCGTCGCGCACGCCGAGCATCTTCGCCCGCGGGTTGCGGGTGAGCGGCAGCATGCTCTTGGAGTAGGAGCGCCCCCGGGCCTTGAGCTCGACCTCGCTGAGCCCGACCGTCGCGATCTCCGGGTTGGTGAAGATGTTCGCCGCCACCCCCTTGAGCGAGAGCGGGTGCACCGCGTCGCCCAGGGCGTGCGACATCGCGATCCGGCCCTGCTGGGCGGCCACCGAGGCCAGCGGGAACACCCCGGTGCAGTCACCGGCGGCGTAGACCCCGGGCACCGAGGTGCGCGACACCTTGTCGACCTGCACGTGCCCGGAGTCGGTGAGCCGCACCCCCGCCTCGGCCAGCCCCAGACCGCTCGTGGTGGGCTGCGAGCCGACGGCCATGAGCACGTGCGACCCGCGCACCGTGCGCCCGTCGGCCAGCTCGACGACGACGCCGTCGGCGGTCCGCCGCGCACCCTGCGCCCGGGAGCGGGACATCACGGTCATCCCGCGGGCGGTGAAGACCTCCTCGATGAGCGCGGCGGCGTCGGCGTCCTGACCGGGCAGCACCTGGTCGCGGCTGGACACGAGCACGACGTCGGCCCCCAGCGCCGAGTACGCCCCGGCGAACTCCGCGCCCGTGACGCCCGACCCCACGACGATGAGCCGTTCGGGCAGCCGGCTCAGCCCGTAGAGCTGGGTCCACGTGAGGATCCGCTCACCGTCGGGCACGGCGGTGTCGAGCACCCGCGGCGTGGCCCCGGTGCTCACGAGCACGACGTCGGCGTCCAGCACCTGCTCGGCACCCCCGCGCGAGGGGCGCACCACCACCTGGTGCGGTCCGGCGAGCTGCCCGGTCCCGGCGATCAGCTGGACGCCCTCCCGTCGCAACCGGCTGCCGATGTCGGCCGACTGCGCCGCGGCCAGCGCCTGGACCCGTGTGTTGACCGCCCCGAGGTCCACCTGGTGGCGCACCCCCGCGGTGCCGCCGACCAGCCGGATGCCCAGGTCAGGTGCGCGGTCGACGATCGTCATCCACTCGGCCGTCGCGATGAGCGACTTGCTGGGCACGACGTCGGACAGCACCGCCGAGCCGCCGAGCCCGGTGCGCTCGACGAGGGTCACCTGGGCCCCGAGCCGGCGCCCCACGAGCGCGGCCTCGTACCCGCCCGGCCCGCCGCCGATGATGACCACACGTGGACCCACGACCTCGTTGCTCGTCACACCGCCATCTTCCCAGCCCGCACTAGCCTGGGCTCCCATGGACCTTGACGATCTCGCCACAGACCCCTTCGACGTCGCCGCGCAGGCCGCCCGGGTGATCGCGGACGCCACCGGGGTGGCCCGCCACGACGTCGCCCTCGTGCTCGGCTCCGGCTGGGGCGGGGCCGCCGACCTCATCGGCGAGACCGTCGCGGAGATCCCGAGCCACGACGTGCCCGGGTTCACCCGCCCCGCGGTCGTCGGCCACGTCGGCACCATCCGCTCGATCCGGCTGACGGGCGCGCCGGGCGCACAGCCGCGGCACGCCCTCGTGCTGGGCTCGCGCACCCACCTGTACGAGGGGCTCGGGGTGCGCCGGGTGGTGCACGGTGTGCGCACGGCGGCCGCGGCGGGTGCCCGCCAGCTCGTGCTCACCAACGGCTGCGGCGGGCTCGACCCGGCGTGGGCTCCCGGCACCCCGGTGCTCATCAGCGACCACATCAACCTCACGGCCACCTCGCCGCTCGAGGGTGCGACGTTCATCGACCTCACCGACCTGTACTCCGCGCGGCTGCGCGGACTGGCCCACGAGGTCGACCCGACGCTGCCCGAGGGCGTCTACGTGCAGTTCCGCGGGCCGCACTACGAGACCCCGGCCGAGGTCGCGATGGCCGGTCGGATGGGTGGGCACCTGGTCGGCATGTCGACGACCCTCGAGGCGATCGCGGCCCGGCAGGCCGGGCTGGAGGTGCTCGGCATCTCGCTGGTCACCAACGCCGCCGCCGGGGTGAGCGACCAGCCGTTGTCGCACGCCGAGGTGCTCGAGGCCGGGGCCGCCGCCGGCCCGCGGATCAGCGCGCTGCTCGCCCAGATCATCGCCCGGTTGTAGCCGGGACGCACCGCCCCGCCGCCGTCTGGGTGGCGGGGCGGTGCGCCGCTAGGTTGGTCCGGTGCATGCCGACGACGCCCTCGCCACTCAGGTCCGCTCCTGGATCGCGGACGACCCCGACCCTGCGACAGCCCGTGAGCTGACCGACCTGCTCACCGCCGCCCTGGCCGGCGACGGCCCGGCCGAGGCCGACCTCGCCGACCGCTTCACCGGGCTGCTCCAGTTCGGCACCGCGGGGCTGCGCGGTGCGCTGGGCGGCGGCCCGCACCGGATGAACCGCGCCGTCGTGATCCGCGCCGCGGCGGGGCTCGCGGCGTACCTCAACGGCGAGCTCGACGGGCTGCCCCGGCCGCCGCGGGTGGTCATCGGGTACGACGCCCGGCACGGGTCGCACGCGTTCGCCCTCGACTCGGCCGCGGTGCTCACCGCCGTCGGGATCGAGGCGCTGCTGCTGCCCTCCCCGCTGCCCACCCCGGTGCTCGCGTTCGCGGTGCGCCACCTGGAGGCCGACGCCGGGATCATGGTGACGGCCTCGCACAACCCGGCGGCCGACAACGGCTACAAGGTCTACCTGGGTGGACGCGTCGTCGAGGACTGGGGCCAGGGCGCCCAGATCGTGCCGCCGTACGACGCCGCCATCGCCCACGAGATCGCCCGGGTCACCACGGTCGCCTCGGTGCCCCGGGCCGACGCCGGCTGGACGGTGCTGGGCCCGCAGGTGCTCGAGGCGTACGAGGCCGCGGCGGCACCGGCCGACGTCGCGACCGCACCCGGCGCGCTGCGCATCGTGCTCACCGCGATGCACGGCGTCGGCGCCCAGGTGGCCTCCCGCGTGCTCACGGCGGCCGGCTTCACCGACCTGCACCTGGTCGCCGAGCAGGCCGACCCGGACCCGGACTTCCCCACGGTCGCCTTCCCGAACCCGGAGGAGCCGGGCGCCCTCGACCTGGCGTTCGACCTGGCCAGGCGCGTGCAGGCGGACCTCGTGATCGCACTCGACCCCGACGCCGACCGCTGCGCTCTCGCGGTGCACGACCCCCGCACCGGCGGCTGGCGCCGGCTGCACGGCGACGAGACCGGCGCCCTGCTGGGTGCCGCGGCCGCCGCCCGGCCCCAGCCGGCCGGTGCCGCCCTGGCCTGCTCGATCGTCTCCTCGCGGCTGCTGTCCAAGATCGCCGCCGCGGCCGGGCTGGGCTTCGCCACGACCCTCACCGGCTTCAAGTGGATCGCCCGCACGCCGGACCTCGTGTTCGGGTACGAGGAGGCGCTCGGCTACTGCACCGACCCGACGCATGTGCGCGACAAGGACGGCATCAGCGCCGCCGTCCGCGCGGCCTCGTTGGCCGCCGGGGCCAAGGCCGCCGGGCGCACCCTCGTCGACGGGCTCGACGACCTGGCCCGCGCGCACGGGCTGCACCTGACAGACCAGGTCTCGGCCCGGTTCGCCGATGTGAGCCTCATCCCGGGGCTGGTCGACGCCCTGCGCAGCGCACCGCCGACCCACCTGGCCGGCAGCCCCGTGACGACGGTGGTCGACCTGGCCGCAGGCACCGAGGCGGACCGGGGTGGTCTGCCGCCCACCGACGGCATCCGGCTGCTCGCGGCGGACGACACCCGCGTCGTCGTCCGGCCGTCCGGCACGGAGCCGAAGATCAAGTGCTACCTCGAGGTCGTCGTCCCGCTCGACGGCGACGCCTCACGCGACGAGGTCACCGCAGCCCGGCAGGCCGCCCGCACCCGGCTCGACGCCGTCGCGGCCGACATCCGCACCGCGCTCGGCCTGGACGGCGCGCACTGACCAGCCCGGTCCGCTGACGCACGCGGCGCGTGGCCCGAACCTCCGGGCCACGCGCC
>NZ_VWSD01000133.1 GCF_009829685.1 Cellulomonas citrea | reverse complement strand
CCAGCCGGCCTGCTGCAGCGCCCGCACGTCGGCGACCGCGCGCTCGACCTCGCCGCGGTACCGCTCGACGTCGCGCGCACCGACCTGGAGCGTGCGGACCCCGGAGGTGACCACACCCGCGTCGGCGCCGTCGGGCTCGCCGGCGTCCAGGGTGAACGGCGACAAGGTCCACCAGCCGAGCCCACGGACCGCGGCCAGGTCCCGCACCTGCGTGAAGGACAGGAAGGAGGCCGCCGACAGGTCCAGCGGCGTCGACCCGCCCGCCGCGGCCGACGTCCAGGCCGCCTCGAGGAACTCGCGCGTGGTGGCGACCAGGTCATGAGCCCGGCGGCGGATCCGCTCGGGGTCGACGAGCACGAGCAGGCTGTCCTCGTCGACCATCCCGAGCACCGGGACCATCTCGTCGACCAGCGCCGGGGCGAGGGACTCCATGCCCTCGACCGCGATGCCCTGGGCGAGCTTGTCGAGCATGTCGACCGCACCGGGCAGCTGCGGCACCAGGGCGGCGGCCCGCTCCCGCACCTGCGGCGTGAGCAGGATCTCCCGGCACGGCGGCGCCCACAGCCCCCGGTCGCTGATCTCCAGGCTGCGCTGGTCGGCGACGGAGAACCAGCGGATCTCCTCGACCGTGTCACCCCACAGCTCGAGCCGCAGCGGGTGGTCCTCGGTCGGCGGGAACACGTCGAGGATGCCGCCGCGGACCGCGAACTCCCCGCGCCGCTCCACCATGTCGACCCGCGAGTAGGCCGCGTCCACCAGCCGGGCGGCCAGGTCGTCGAGGTCCACCTGCGCGCCGACCTCGACCGAGACCGGCTCCAGCTCACCCAGCCCGGCGACCACCGGCTGCAGCAGCGCCCGCACCGGCACGACGAGCACCCGGACCGCACCCGCCGGCCCGTCGGGCTCCGGGTGCGCCAGCCGACGGAAGACGGCCAGCCGCCGGGCCACGGTGTCCGCCCGCGGCGAGAGCCGCTCGTGCGGCAGCGTCTCCCACGCCGGCAGCACCGCCACGTCGTCCACCGGCAGGTAGCAGCGCAGCGCCGCCGCCAGCTCGTCGGCGTCCCGCCCGGTCGCCGTCACCACGACGAGCGGTCGGCCCGGTCCCGGCCCGGCCGCACCGGACAGTGCCGCGAGCAGCGGGGCCCGGACCCCGGCAGGGCCGACGACATCGAGCTCGCCGCGGGCGCGCACGTGCTCGACAGCAGCGCGCAGCGCAGGTTCGGCGAGCAGGGCGGGGACGATGCCGGTGAGGTTCATGGGTCCTTGCGGTCGCGGAGAGGGGACGGCCGGGGCGAACCACGCGGGTTCGACGTCCCGGTCAGGCGCCTCGACCAGTGTAGGAGGGACCGCCCACGCAACCCGGGCGCTAGCCTGCCGCACGGGGAACGGCTCCCCGGGTCCGGAGGTGGGTCGTGGCACACGTCGTCGTCGTCGGGGCCGGGGTGGTCGGGCTGGCCACCGCCGCGCGGCTCGCCCGCGACGGTCACGTCGTCACGGTCCTCGACAAGGAGCGGGCGGTGGCCGCCCACCAGACGGGCCGCAACTCCGGCGTGATGCACTCCGGCCTCTACTACGCCCCCGGCAGCCTCAAGGCGACGATGGCCGTCGCCGGGCAGCGCAGCATGCTGGCCTACGCACGCGCGCACGACGTCGCCGCCCAGGTCACCGGCAAGCTCGTGGTGGCCAGCCGCCCGGACCAGGTCGAGGGCCTGCACGCCCTGGCCCAGCGCGCCCAGGACAACGGTGTGCCCGCACAGCTGGTCGACCAGGCCACCGCGAGGCAGCGGGAGCCGCACGTCGCGGGCGTCGCCGCGCTGTGGGTCGAGTCGACCGGCATCGTCGACTACCGAGGGGTGTGCCGCGCCCTCGCCGACGACATCCGGGACGCCGGGGGGACGGTCGTGCTCGGCGCCCGGCTCGTCGCGGCGCGCGACGTGGCCACCGGCGTCGAGGTCCTGGTCGAGCACGAGGGCCACCGTCGGGCGCTGCGGGCCGATGCGCTGGTGGCCTGCGCGGGGCTGCAGGCGGACCGGGTCGCGCAGGCCTGCCAGATCGAGCCCGAGGCGCGGATCGTGCCGTTCCGCGGCGAGTACTTCGAGCTCACCCCCGCCAAGGCGGCGCTCGTGCGCGGTCTGGTGTACCCGGTGCCCGACCCGCGGTTCCCCTTCCTGGGCGTGCACCTGACCCGGATGGTCGACGGCGGCGTGCACGTGGGGCCCAACGCGGTCCTGGCCCTGTCCAGGGAGGGGTACACCTGGCACGACGTCGTCGTCGGCGACGTGGCCGACGCGCTCGGCTGGCCCGGGCTGTGGCGCCTGGCCGCCCGCAACCTGGTGCCGGGCGCCCGTGAGGTGGTCCGCTCCGTCGACCGGACGGCCTTCGCGCGCAGCGTGGCCGAGCTGCTGCCGGGGGTCCGGGCCGAGGACCTGGTCCCGGCCCCGGCCGGGGTGCGCGCACAGGCGCTCCGGCGCGACGGGCGGCTCGTGGACGACTTCCTCGTCCAGGTCTCCGACCACCAGGTGCACGTCCTCAACGCCCCCTCCCCCGCCGCGACCTGCGCGCTGGAGATCGCCGCGCACCTGTGCGAGCGCCTGCCGGTCTGAACGAGCCCCGCGGTGCGGCACGTGGGTGATTTCCGCCGTCCGGGCCACCTCCACCCACCGGGTGCGGGGCTACCGTGAGAGACCGCACGCCCGACTCGTCCGGTTCGCCCGGATCTCGACGGCACCCACCAGAGCACGGGAGGCAACCGCTGTGACCCGCCCGGCGCTGCGCCGCGCCCCCGAGGCCGCCCGTCGTCGGCGTCGGGTCGCCGCCGCGCTCACCACCGTCCCGGTCACCCTGCTGCTGGCCGGGTGCGTCGGGTCGCCCGCCCCGGCGCCCAGCACCAGCAGCTCGCGACCCGCACCGGGCAGCGAAGGTGGACCGGTGACCGCCCCGGCGACCCCGGGGGCAAGCGCCGGTGCACCCGCCTCCCCCGGCCAGGGCACGACGCCGGCGAGCGAGTCGCTGCCCGGGTTCACCGCACCCACCGGTCTGCCCGGTCTGTCGCCGGCCGCCGGGTCCGGCAGCACCCTCACGGGACCGGCGCCGTCCGACGCCACCGCCCAGGGCTCCCTGGTCGCGGGCTTCCCGAGCGCGGTCGTGCCGGTACCGGACGGGGTCGAGGTCGTCACCAGCTCGGTGTCCGGTCAGGGCACCCGGGTGCAGGCCGCGCTGCTCGGCTCGAGCGCCGCCGCCCCCGCCGACGTCCAGGCCGCCTACGCCGGGGCCCTGGCACGCGAGGGCTTCGCCGGGACCCCCACGGCCACCGTCGACGGGTCGACGGCCGTCACCTACAGCCGGGGCGTCGACGGCGTCGTCGTGTCCGTGCGTGCCCGGCTGGGCGGCGGGACCGAGCTGTCCGTGCTCGCGACCCTCACCACGACAGGCTGAGCCGGTGTCCTCCACCACCCAGGACGACCCGGCGCCGTCCGCCGCCCAGGACCCCGAGCACTGCACCCGACCCACGACGACCGGGACCCACCGGCTCCCGCCCGCGGACGGCCGCACGATCGAGGAGATCCGCGCCCAGCGCGCGGCACGCAACGCACGGGTGTCCTCGACCGTCATCACCCTGGGCGTCGTCAGCCTGCTCACGGACATCTCCTCGGAGTCCGTCGCGGCGGTCCTGCCGCTCTACCTCACGACCGCGCTGGGGATGACGACCCTCGCCTACGGGTTCGTCGACGGGCTCATGCAGGGCGCCTCGGCGCTCGTCCGGATCGCCGGCGGGTGGGCCGCCGACCGTGGCGACCACCCCAAGTGGGTCGCGTTCGTCGGGTACGGGCTGTCCGCCCTGACCCGGGCCGGGCTGCTGCTCACCACGGGCTTCGTGGCGATCACCTCGCTCGTCGCGATCGACCGGGTCGGCAAGGGGATGCGCACCTCGCCCCGCGACGCGATGATCGCCGCCTCCTCGAACCCCACGAACCTCGGCCGCTCGTTCGGGGTGCACCGGATGCTGGACACGGTCGGTGCGGCGGTCGGCCCGCTGCTGGCCTTCGTCGTGCTCTGGCTGCTGCCCGACGGCTACCACACGGTCTTCGTGATCTCGTTCGGCTGCGCCGTCATCGGGCTGGCGGTGCTCGGGCTCATGGTCCCCGACCTGCGGCCGCGGCAGGCCTCGTGGCTGAGCACGCACCAGACCCGCGCCGAGCGCAAGCTGCCGAGCTGCAAGGGCTGCACCTGCTCCGACGGTGCGGTGCCGACCCTCACCGAGCGCCCGTTCAGCTGGCGGTTCCTCACCGAGCCGGCGCTGCGGCGGGTGCTCGTCGTCGCCGGGGTGCTCGCGCTGCTCACCGTCGGGGACGGCTTCGTCTACCTGTCGTTGCAGGCCCGCGACGGGTTCGCCACCACGTGGTTCCCCTTGCTGTACGTCGGGACGAACATCGCCTACATGCTGCTCGCGATCCCGGTCGGCCGGCTCGCCGACAAGGTCGGCCGGGCCAAGGTGTTCGTCTGGAGCCACGCCATGCTCGCAGGCGCCTACGCCTGCGCCGCGGTCGGCGGGGCCTCGGCGAGCACGACGATCGCCGCCCTCGTGCTCCTCGGCGCCTTCTACGCCGGGACGGACGGGGTGCTCGCCGCAGTCGTCGGCCAGCGCACCGCGCCCGCCGTGCGCGCCTCGGCGATCGGGACCGCGCAGACCGTCGTGGCCGTCGCCCGGATGGGGGCCTCCTCGGCGTTCGGGGTGCTCTGGTACACCCTCGGCCGTCAGCCGGCGATCGTGTGCGTGGCGCTCGCGCTGGCCGTCGCCCTGCCGCTCTGCTGGGTGGTGCTGCGCGGGATCGACCGACCGGTCACGCCGACCCCGGGCTCCGACGAGGTGGCGCCCGTCCGATGAGACGCCCGGCACCGCGCACGCTCGTGCTCGTCGCGGTCGTCCTCGGTGTGCTGGTGGCGGTGGGTCTCGACCTGTGGTCGACGGTCCGGACCCGACGGCGGGTGGCAGACGCCGCGCCGTCCAGCTCGGCGGCGCCGCTCGGGAGCGTTCTCGGCACCCCCGGTCTGCTGGTCCGCAGCACGCTGCCCGGCGACCAGTACGGCCTGGTGGCGCAGGTGCCGCTGAGCGACCCGGCGGGACCGCGGACGGCCACATCGACCGCATGCGACCGGATCGCCCGGGCCGGCACCTCGACCGTCTGCCTGCGCACCGTCCGCGGGGTGGTCACCACCTACCAGGCCGAGCTGCTCGACGCCCAGGGTGAGACGGTGCAGCACTGGGCACTGCCGGG
Organism: Cellulomonas citrea; assembly: GCF_009829685.1. Taxonomy (GTDB): domain Bacteria; phylum Actinomycetota; class Actinomycetes; order Actinomycetales; family Cellulomonadaceae; genus Cellulomonas; species Cellulomonas citrea. The sequence continues at coordinate 2,923 of NZ_VWSD01000133.1, read as the reverse complement.
GATCCCCAGCCGCACCCGGTCCAGCCCGGACGGGTCGCTCATCGCCACCACCTCGTACGTCGCGAACCACTGCGCGGCCCAGGTCGCCCCACCCACCGAGACCCGGATCCGGACGGCCGACGGGACCGACCTGGGCAACCTGGAGCAGTGGACGCTGCTCGTCGACGGCGCCCCGTTCACCGCGGTCGACCGCAACCTGTGGGACGTGAGCTTCGTCGACGACGACACGTTCTACGTCACGGTGGGCGCCCAGTCGGCCGGCACGACGTGGATCGCACGCGGCTCGGTCGCCACCCGCACCATCACCAGCATGCATGCGGGCGGCGTGACCCCGTCGGTCTCGCCCGACGGGTCGCGGATCGCGTTCGTCACGTCCGACCGGACCGCCGACGGCGGGCAGGTCCAGGTGTACGCGCTGCTCGACATCGGCTCCGGGACGACCACGGTCTACCCGCGCACCACGGGGGCCGGCGACCAGGTCGAGTGGCTCGACGACACGACGTTCCTGTACGGCGCACCACGCGCGGACCTGCCCGGGACGAGCGACGTGTGGGCGCTCGACACCACGGCCGCGGACCCGACCCCCGTCGTCCTGGTGCCGGGCGCCGCATCACCGACCGTCGTCGGCGCGACGCAGTGACGAACCGCCTCCCCACCGTTGGGGCCGGTGCGCGGAGCCCACGCCGATGACCTGCCGGGGTAGTGTCCGAGGCCGTGCCGCCCACCGCTGACCCCCCCGGTCTCCAGGACCACACGCACGCCGCCGGCCCGCACCGCGGGCGGGTCCCGGCCTCGTGCGAGGACGCCCGATGAGGCGCCTCCCGCCCCGGACCACGGCGCTCGTCGCCATCGTCCTGGTCGTCGCGCTCGGCGTCGGGGGCTACGTCTGGTGGGCGGTCCGGAACCACCGCAGCGCCGCGAGCGCCGCCCCCTCGGTGGCCTCGACCTCCCTGGACCCGGTGCTCGCCGGACCGCACATCCTGTTCCGCAACACCCTGCCCGGCAGCCAGTACGGGCTGGTCGCCGCGGTGCCGCTCGACGACCCGACGGGTCCGCGTGCCTTCACCGACGTGGCCTGCGACCGGCTCTACCACGCGGGGGCGTACACCTCCTGCCTGCGCACCGTGCGCGGGGTGGCCACCACGTTCGAGGCGGACCTGCTCGACTCGTCCTGGAAACCGGTGCAGACCTGGCCGCTGCCGGGCATCCCGAGCCGCACCCGACTGTCCGACGACGGCACGCTGGTCGCGACCACGGCCTTCGTCACCGGGCACTCCTACGCCCAGGTCGGCTTCTCCACCGAGACCAAGATCCACGGCACCGACGGCACCGACCTCGGCGACCTGGAGCAGTGGACCTTCCTCGTCGACGGCGCCCCGTTCACGGCGGCGGACCGCAACTTCTGGGGCGTCTCGTTCATCGACGACGACGACTTCTACGTCTCGGCCGCCTCGCAGTCGGCCGGGAAGACCTGGATCGCGACGGGGAAGATCTCGACCCGCACCATCTCGACCCTGCGCGAGGGCGGCGAGTGCCCGTCCGTCTCACCCGACCGCTCGAAGGTCGCCTACAAGAAGGTGCAGCGGGTGCAGGACGGGCAGAAGGTCTGGGCCTACGCCGTGCTCGACGTGCCCACCGACACCGAGACGCTCTACCCGGTGACCGAGGGCTGCGACGACCAGATCGAGTGGCTCGACGACTCGACGATCCTGTACGGCATGCCCCGCTCCGACCAGCCGGGGACGACCGACGTGTGGTCGGTCGACATCACGACGCCCGGTGCCAAGCCCCGGCTGTTCCTCGAGGGCGCCTGGTCCCCGAGCGTGGTGCGCTCAGGCTCGTGACGTGGCGTCGGTCGACCAGCCGGTGTCCCCGCGGCGCCGACGGGCCGCCGCCCGCAGCCGTGTCACGGCGGTGACCAGCACGAACGTGGCTGCGTCCAGCGGCCCGAAGCTGCGGTCCGCCAGCCCGCGGCCGACCACCGCCCAGGTGCCGCCCTCGGGGTCGGGGCCGAGCTCGGCGTCCAGCTGCCGGTTCCCGTTGAGGACGCGGGCCCGACGCGCGGTGAGCGCCCGGGCGGTGCGGGCGGCGACCACCGTGAACGGGGCGTCCACCAGCCGGCGCTGCTCGGCGGGGAACCGGCGCCGCACCCAGCCGTCGTCGTTGACGACGTCGGGGAAGGTCCCGATCTGCACGACTGCGTCCGCGCTCAACGCGAAGACCCCGGTCCCGATCACCCCGCCGCGCACGTACGGCAGCTCCTGCCAGACGCGGTAGTAGCGGCGCACCACCCAGCTCGCGCCGGAGGTGTCCAGCACGGGCCGCGCACCGGCGACCCACGCCCCCGGACCGCGCACCGCGCGGATCAGCTCCCGGGCCGTCCCGACCGGGACGACGACGTCCGCGTCCACCACGAGCACCGCCGCACCGTCGGCGCGGGCCAGCCCCAGCCGCAGCGCACCGACCTTGGACGCCGCCGCCGTCTCGACCACCTCGACGAGCTCGCCGGGCCGCACCGCCGCACGGGCGCGCTCGACCGTCGCGTCGCGGGACCCGTTCGACACCACGACGACCCGCAGCTCCGCGGCGCCGGCACCGTCGAGCAGAGCGCGCACGCAGCGCGCGACCACCCGCTCCTCGTCGTGCGCCGGGACCACGACCAGCGGCGGGACCGGACCGGTCATGCGCCGGCGGGGGCCGCGGGCCCGCGGGCCGCGACGAAGCGCCCCAACCCGACATCGTCGAGCGGGACGTAGGCACGGCGCCGGCGGAACGGGTCGACAGGTCCAGGGCGACGGGCTCCGCCAGACGCCCACCGGCACCGGTCCGCGCGCGCTCACCGTTCAAGGGGACGACGGTCGCCGACAGGCAGACGATCTGCACCGCCTCGGGCAGCTGGAGGATGACCTCCTCCCACACCGGG
>NZ_VWSD01000132.1 GCF_009829685.1 Cellulomonas citrea | reverse complement strand
CTGGCGGACGGCGTCCGGCAGCGCCGCGTCGCTCACGGCACCGGGCAGCAGCACTGCCGCTCCCGCAGCGGCGAACCAGGCCGCGTGCCCCGCCTCGGACGTGACGACCACGGCGGACGGCTGGTGCGGACCGTGCACGGCGCGCACGACGGCCTGCACGAGGTCATGGGCGGCGAGCAGGTCGAGCACCTGCGGCACCGTGTCGGTGTGCACGTGGGTGCGCCAACCGTCCGGGTCGCCGACGACTGCCACCGCGTCGCCCCGTGCGCCGAGCGCGGTCCGCACGGCAACGGCGTCCGCGCGCGGGCCCAGCGCGGCCATCACCTCGAAGGCTCCCCCGCCCGCGTCCTCGTGCTCGTGCGGACGGGCGACCGGCACCCAGTCGCCCAGGTCGACGCCGGACCGGTCGGCGAGCACCGCGGCGAACGCCTCGAGGAGCACGAGCAGCGCGCAGGCACCGGCGTCCACCACCCCGGCCGCGCGAAGCACGGGGTGGCGCAGGCTGGTGTCGACGAGGGCGCGCCGGGCGGCATCGACGGCGCCCGGGAGCACCTGGTCGAGCGCGCCGTCCTGAGCCCCGCGTGCCACCTGATCCGCGGTGTCGAGCATCGTCCCGGGCGAGGGCCGCTCGACCGCGGCCGTCGCCTCGCGGGCGGCGACCGACAGCGCCGCGACGAGGTCCCGCGCACCGGGGTCGATGTGGTCGGTGCCGGTCGAGACCGCCAGCCCCTCGGCGAGCCCGGTGAGCCAGGCCCCGAGGATGACGCCCGAGCTGCCCCGTGCCGCGGCGAGGGCCCCGCGGGCCAGGACGTCGACGGCCTGGGCGCCACCGACGGGTCGGCTGCGCACCAGCGCGTCACGGCCGGCCGCGACGGTGAGCGCCACGTTGGTCCCGGTGTCGTCGTCGGCCACCGGGAACACGTTGAGCGCGTCGATCCGCGGCGCGAGCCGCGCCAGCGCATCCGACGCGGACACGGCCCAGGCGTGCACGGCCGCACCGTCGAGCACCTGGCGCCCGGACCCTGCCACCTGCATCTGCCGCCCACCTCCGGCGACCCACTGTGCCCCATCCCTGCGACATTTGGGCCCCCTGCAGCGCGTGGGCTAGACTCATCCGGTTGTCCGGAACCGGTGACATCGCTGCGAGCACCTGCACGACGCCTCGCTGCGCGACGGTCACCCCAGACGGCGCCCCCTTCTTCGCCGCACCGCGGCGTGCACACAGACTGGAGATCACCGTGGCCGCGAATTGCGATGTCTGCGCCAAGGGCCCGTCCTTCGGGCACAACGTCTCGCACTCCCACGTGAAGACCAAGCGTCGTTGGAACCCGAACATCCAGCGGGTGCGCGTGGTCGTCGCGGGGACGCCGAAGCGCCTCAACGTGTGCACCTCCTGCCTCAAGGCCGGCAAGGTCCAGCGCGCCGCCTGACGTCTCACGCGGGGCCACCCGCGATTCACGCTGCTGTGGCAGGGTGAACCCATGCAGCAGGACGACGAGGTGACCATCCGGCCCGCGACGCGTTCCGACGCGGACGCGATCGCCGCCGTTCACGTCCGCTCCTGGCAGGAGGCGTACGCCGGCATCGTCCCGGCCGAGCACCTTCAGTCGCTCGACCCGGCGCGCTGGGCGGTCCGGTGGACCGACTTCCTCGAGCGCGGCCCGGCCGACCGGGTGCTCACCTGGGTCGCGGTGACCGGGTCGAACCTCATCGGCTTCGCGTCCGTCGGCCCGGCCCGTGACGAGGATGCACGGCCCGCCGAACGCGAGATCTACTCGATCTACCTCGACCCGGGAACCTGGGGTCGGGGCGTCGCGCGCGAGCTCATCCGGACCGTCATCGCCGACGCCGGCGACCGGACCCCGCTGTCCCTGTGGGTCCTGGCGGACAACGAGCGCGCCCAGCACTTCTACCGCCGCCACGGCTTCAGCCCCGACGGCGTCGAGCGCTACGAGCAGGTGGGCGGGGCCGACCTGCTCGAGGTGCGCTACCGGCGCTGAGCCGCCCGACCGCGGCCGCCCTGGACACCGACCTGCTCAGCGACTGCCCGGGCCGAAGTGGTCCCAGCCGCCTGCCCCCACCGCAGGGGGCTGGCCGGCCACCGTCACGGTGCCCGCCGGGCCCGCGCCCACCCGACCGATCGCGCGGAACCCGTCGGGCAGGCGCACGTCCGGCGGGAACGTCGCGAGCAGACCGTGGTCCTCCCCACCGCCGAGCACCCAGTCCCGCGCACTCGCGCCCGTGGCTCGGGCCGCCGCGTCCAGTCTCGCCAGCTCGTCGCCGAAGGTCTGCGCCGGGTCGTCCAGGTCGAGGCTCACCCCGGAGGCCGCCGCGATCCGTCGGGCGTCCCGCACCAGGCCGTCCGACACGTCGAGCATGGCGGTCGCACCCGCAGCAGCGGCTGCCGGGCCCGCGACGAGCGGGCACACCGGGCGCAGGTAGGCCGCCACCAGCTCGTCGTCGAGCCGGCCGATACCCGCCGCGAGCAGCGCGAGCCCCGCCGCCGAGCGGCCTCGCACACCCACGTGCGCGAGCACGTCACCGGGCCTGGCCCCCGACCGCAGCACGGGGGCACGACCGTTCAGGTCACCCAGGGCGGTGACCGAGACCACGACGTCCCGGCCGCCGGACAGGTCTCCTCCGACGACCCCGACGCCCAGCGGTGCGCAGACCTGCGCCAGCCCGCGGGCCAGGTCCTCGACGAACGTCACCGGCAACGACCCGGGCAGCACGAGCGCGACGACGAGCGCCGTGGGCTGGGCGCCCATCGCGGCGACGTCGGCCAGGTTCTGCACCGCCGCCCGCCATCCGACGTCGCGACCGTCCGACCAGTCGAGCCGGAAGTGGCGGTCCTGGACCAGCACATCGGTCGTGACGACCGTGCGCCCGTCCGGGGCGCTGAGCACCGCGCAGTCGTCACCCGGCCCCACGAGAGTCCGCGCGCCGTACGGCAGCAGCGGGCCGAACCGGGCGAGGAGCTCGTCCTCGGAGCTGTCGGCCACCGTCGTCACAGGACAACGCTAGACGGCTCCGGGCGCCGGCCCGGACACGAGTCGGGACAGCATGCGCCGGCCAGCTACCGTGGGGTCGTGCGCACCCCTCGACGGCTCCTCGCGGTGGCCGCCCCCGTCGCACTGGTCGCCTCGTGCTCCGCGGCGGTCCCGGTGACTGCGGCACCGAACGCGACCGACCCCGTGTGCGCGCAGATCGTGCTGGCCACCCCCACCCGCCTCGGCGACGGCCTCGACGAGATCGCGACGACGGCCCAGGCCTCCCGTGCCTGGGGCACGGCGGGCGACCCGGTGGTGCTGCGCTGCGGCGTCGCGGTGCCCGGACCGACGACGCAGCGGTGCGTCGCAGTCGACACGCCCCACGGCCCGACCGTCGACTGGCTCGTGGTGCCCGACGAGGCCGGCGCCACGACGGACACCGGCTGGACCTTCACGACGTTCGGCCGCACCCCGGCCGTCGAGGTGCACGTGCCGGCCTCGGTCGCGGGGACCCGGTCGACGTCGTTCCTCGACCAGCTCGGCACCGCGGTGTCGATCGCGCAGCAGACCGGCTCGTGCAGCTGAGCACGTCCGGCCCGTCCGACCGCTAGCGCAGACCCGTCGGCCGCGCCAGGGCCAGCGCCAGCAGCTCGTCGACCAGCTCGGGGTAGGACAGGCCCGAGGCCTGCCACATCATCGGGTACATCGAGTAGGGCGTGAACCCCGGCATGGTGTTGATCTCGTTGATCTGGACGCCACCGTCGGGCGTCACGAAGACGTCGACCCGGGCGATCCCCTCGCAGCCGATCGCGTCGAACGCCGCCACGGCGATCTCCTGGACGCGCTCGACCACCTCGGCGGGCAGATCGGCCGGGCAGGCCAGGCGCACGCCCTCGGAGTCGAAGTACTTGGCCTCGTAGTCGTAGAACCGGTGCCGGTGGTCGGTGACGACGATCTCGCCCGGCAGCGACGCGCGCGCGGGGCCGCCGTCCCGTCCGCCGAGCACACCGCACTCGACCTCCCGGCCGACGACGGCCGCCTCGACGATGACCTTGGGGTCCACCGCCTGCGCCGTCGCGAGCGCGTCGAGGAGCTCGTCGAGCGAGTCCGCGCGGGAGATGCCAAGGCTGGACCCGGCCCGCGCCGGCTTGACGAAGACCGGCAGCCCGAGACGCGCGAGGCGGTCGAGCACGGCCTGCCGGTCCGTCCGCCACTGGCTCGGCAGGACGACCTCGAACTCCCCCACCGGCAACCCGTGACCGGCGAGCACGATCTTCATCATGTGCTTGTCCATGCCGACCGCGGAGGCCAGCACCCCGGACCCGACGTACCGCACGTCCGCGAGCTCGAGCAGCCCCTGCACCGTGCCGTCCTCCCCGAACGGGCCGTGCAGCAGCGGGAACACCACGTCGACCTCACCCAGCGCGCGCGGCACCTGACCCGCCTCGAGTGCCTGGACCTCCCGGTCGCGCACCCCCTGCGGCAGCAGGACGTGGGTCCGGGTGTCCTCGACCTCGGGGAGCCGGCCGTCGCTGATCGCCCAGCGGTCCGGGTCGTCGTCGGCGAGCACCCAGTGGCCCTCGCGGGTGATGCCGACCGCGAGCACGTCGTAGCGGTCGCGGTCGATCGCCCGGAGCACCCCGCCCGCGGTGGCACAGCTGATGGTGTGCTCCCCCGAACGCCCGCCGAACAGCACGAGCACCCTCGGACGGACCGGGGCGGGATCGGTGGGGACGGGCAGCGGGGCTGGTGTGGCATCCATCGCGCCCGACCCTACCGTCGTCGCGACCCCCTGCGGAGCGAGGTTCAGCGCGAGGCGCGTCCCTCGGCCTTGCGGGGCCGGGACAGCAGGCGGGGAGCCAGCTCGTCGAGCGGCAGGGTGCCGTCCAGCACCTGCACGACGCCCTCGGTGATCGGCATGTCGACCCCGAGCCGGCGGGCCAGGTCGAGCACCGGCCGGCAGGTCTTGACGCCCTCGGCGGTACCGCCTGTCGCGGCTACGGCGGCCTCGAGGTCCAGGCCCTGGCCGACGAGCGTGCCCAACCGGTGGTTGCGCGAGTCGGGGGACGCGCACGTCGCCATGAGGTCCCCCATCCCCGCGAGGCCGCCGAACGTCTGGGCGTCGGCTCCGAGCGCGAGCCCGAGCCGGGTGATCTCGGCCAGACCGCGGGTGATGACGGTGGCCATGGTGTTGAAGCCCAAGCCGCGTCCCTGCGAGATGCCGACCGCCAGGGCGATGACGTTCTTCACCGCCCCGCACAGCTCGACGCCCACGAGGTCGGTGTTGGTGTAGGGACGGAAGTAGCCGGTGGCACAGGCCGCCGCCACGGTCTCGGCGGTGCTCCGGCAGGTGGACGCGACGACGGTCGCCGTCGGCTGCCGGTCGGCGATCTCGTGGGCGAGGTTGGGGCCGGACACCACGGCGAGACGGTCATCGGGGACGCCCAGCACCTCGCCGAGCACCTGGCTCATCCGGGCGTCGGTGGACAGCTCGACGCCCTTCATGAGCGAGACGACGAGCGCGCCCGGTGCCAGCCGTCCGGCCAGCGGGGCGAGCGTGGCCCGCGCGCTCTGCGCCGGGACGGCGACCGCGACCAGGTCGGCTCCCTCGACCGCGCGCCGCAGGTCGGGCTCGGCGCCGACCGCGTCAGGCAGCTGCACACCCGGCAGGTAGGCCTCGTTGCGGTGGGCCGTGACGATCTGCCGGCAGACGGCCTCGTCCCGCCCCCAGACGGTCACCTCGCACCCGGCGTCCGCCAGGACAGCCGCGAAGGTGGTCCCCCAGCTGCCCGCGCCGACGACGGTCGCCCGCATGCTCACGGTGCTGCGGTCCGCGCGCCCGTGCGCGGGTCGAACACCGCATCGGGTGCCGGTTCGTCGCGCAGCTGCGCGAGCTGCGCGGTCACGGCGGCCATGATCCGCGACGTCGCCTCCCGCAGCACGGCGGCGTCCCGCGGCCGGTCGTACAGGTCGGCGAGGTCGACCGGCGGGCCGGCGACGACGTCGACCCGCTTGCGGGGCACCGGGTGCAGCACCTTCCCGTAGGGCGCGAGCACGCGGTGCGCACCCCACTGCGCGACCGGGATCACCGGGGCGCGGGTCGCGAGCGCCAGCCGGGCCACCCCGGTCTTGGCGACCATCGGCCACAGGTCGGGGTCCCGGGTGAGCGTGCCCTCGGGGAACACCGCGAGGCACTCGCCACCGGCGATCGCCTCGGCCGCCAGGTCGAGCGACTGGGCGGCCTGGGCGGAGCCACGAGCGACCGGGATGAGGTCGATCCGACGCATCACCGACCCCAGCACAGGGACCCGGAACAGCGAGTCCTTGGCCATGATGCGCGGGGCGTACCCGGCGTCCCACAGGAAGTGCGCGAACGTGAGCGGGTCGAGCGTGGTCACGTGGTTGACCGCGGCGATGAACCCGACCTCACGCGGCAGGTGCTCGGTCCCGGCCCAGTGCGGCCGGGTCATCGAGAACATCGCCGGGCGCACGATGCGGGCCACGGTGCGGTAGGTCAGGTTCGACCGCTCGGGAGATGGCACGGCAGCCGATGCTACCGGTCCGCACCGGACCGGCAGCCCTCCGACGTCAGCGAGCGCCTGGCTCCCGGGAGAACTGGGCACCGAGCGCGTCCAGCTTCTGGGTGAACTGCTCGTACCCGCGGTCGATGAGGCTGATGCCGCGCACCGACGACTGGCCCTTGGCGGTGAGCGCCGCGATGAGGTGGCTGAACCCGCCGCGCAGGTCAGGCACCTCGATGTCGGCGGCCGACAGCGGGGTCGGCCCGGAGATGACGGCCGAGTGGTAGAAGTTGCGCTGCCCGAACCGGCACGGGCGACCGCCCAGGCACTCCTTGTAGACCTGGATCGTGGCACCCATGCCGAGCAGCGCGTCGACGAACCCGAACCGGTTCTCGTACACGGTCTCGTGCACGATCGACAGGCCGCGGGCCTGGGTGAGCGCCACGACGAGCGGCTGCTGCCAGTCGGTCATGAAGCCGGGGTGCACGTCCGTCTCGAGCTGGATCGACCGCAGGTCACCGCCCGGGTGGAAGAAGCGGATCCCGTCGTCGTGCACGGTGAACTCGCCACCGACCTTGCGGAACGTGTTGAGGAACGTCGTCATGTCCGCCTGGTGCGCGCCGCGCACGTAGACGTCACCGCCGGTCGCGAGGGCCGCCGATGCCCATGAGGCCGCCTCGATGCGGTCGGCCAGCGCGGTGTGGGTGAACCCGACGAGCCGGTCGACGCCCTCGATCCGGATGACGCGGTCGGTGTCGACCGAGATGATCGCGCCCATCTTCTGCAGCACGTTGATGAGGTCCATGATCTCGGGCTCGATGGCCGCGTTGGACAGCTCCGTGATGCCCTCGGCCCGCACCGCGGTGAGCAGCAGCTGCTCGGTGGCACCGACGCTCGGGTACGGCAGCGCGATCTTCGTCCCGGTGAGGCGCCGCGGGGCCGACAGGTGGATACCGCCGGGGCGCTTGTCCACCTGGGCACCGAACTGGCGAAGGATGTCCAGGTGGTAGTTGATCGGCCGGTCGCCGATCCGGCAGCCGCCCAGATCGGGGATGAACGCCTCGCCGAGGCGGTGCAGCAGCGGGCCGCAGAACAGGATCGGGATGCGGCTGGCGCCGGCCAGCGTGTCGATGTCGGCCACCAGGGGCGACTCGACGTCGGCCGGGTCGATGCGCAGCACCCCGGCGTCCTGGTCGACGTCCACCCGGACCCCGTGCAGCTCGAGCAGCGAGCCCACCACGGCGACGTCGCGGATGGTCGGCACGTTGCGCAGCTCGCTCGGCCCCTCGCCGAGCAGGGCCGCCACCATGGCCTTGGAGACGAAGTTCTTGGCACCGCGCACGGTGATCTCACCGTGCAGCGGGTTGCCACCGTCGACGTAGAGGAGGTCGTCCATCCCGCAATCGTCCCCTATCGCGGGCTGTGTGCAGCCTCAGCGGCGCGGGTCGGCGCCGCACGTGCGCACAACCCTCACATCCGGACGCCTGACCGGCAGGTCAGTGCTTCTTCTTCTTGCCCTTCGAGGCGGCCTTGGCGTCGGCCTTGGCGGGCTTCACCTTCGCCTTCGCCTTGGCCGCGTCCTTGCCGGCGGGCTTGGCGACCGGCTTCGCGGCCGTCTTGCCCGCGGGCTTGGCGGAGTCCTTGGTCGCAGGCTTCACGGCGGCCTTCGGTGCGGGCTTCGTCGCCGCCACCACCGGGGCCTCGACGACGGCCGTCGTCGGAGCCTTCGGCACAGCCCGGGCCTGGCGCACCGCCGGGGCCGTCGGCTGGAGGTCGACCGGCGCACCCGAGGTCCCGGCCAGCGCG
>NZ_VWSD01000131.1 GCF_009829685.1 Cellulomonas citrea | reverse complement strand
CGACGCCCGCGGCCGCCAGACCGGCCCGCGCCAGGTCGGCCACCGGCCCGGTCCCCAGAGCCGTCACCAGACGCGTGGGCACACCGAGGGCCGCACTCGTCGCCGCCGCGTTGGCCGCCGGACCGCCGAACGCCACCCAGCCGTCGGAGGCGACCAGCTTCTCGTCGGGCCCTGGCAGCCGGTCGACCACCTGGACCACGTCGAGCGTGGTCAGCCCCATGCACGTCACGCGACCCATGCCCCCATCCTGACCGGTCCGCGCCCGGCCGGTCGCGCGGTGCGGGCGGCACCGCCACCCCGGCCCGACGTCCTCGTGCACCTGCGCCGACGGAAAGTACGGTGAACCCGTGACGACGCCGATCGATCCCACGACCACGCCCGCCTGGCAGCAGCTCACCGAGCACCAGGCCACCCTCACCCCCGACCTGCGGGGCTGGTTCGCCCAGGACCCCCAGCGGGCCGAGCGGCTCACCTTCCCGCTGGCCGACCTGCACGTCGACCTGTCCAAGAACCTCGTGACCGACCGGACGGTCGAGCTGCTGCTCGACCTGGCCGCGCAGACCGGGGTGGCCGACCGCTACGCCGCCATGCTCGCCGGTGAGCACATCAACGTCACCGAGGGCCGCGCCGTGCTGCACACCGCGCTGCGCCGCCCCGCCGGTGCCGCGCCCGCGCTCGTCGTCGACGGCCAGCAGGTCGACGCCGATGTGCACGAGGTGCTGGAGAAGGTCTACGCGTTCGCCGAGAAGGTGCGCACGGGCGCCTGGACCGGGGTGAACGGCGAGGCCATCCGGACCGTCGTCAACATCGGCATCGGCGGGTCCGACCTGGGGCCCGTGATGGTCTACGAGGCCCTCAAGCCGTACGTCAAGGACGGGCTGACCTGCCGGTTCGTCTCCAACATCGACCCGACGGACCTGGCCGAGACGGTCGCCGACCTCGACCCGACGACCACGCTGTTCATCGTCGCGTCCAAGACCTTCGGCACCCTCGAGACCCTCACCAACGCCCGCCTGGCCCGCACCTGGCTGCTGGACACGCTCGTGGCCGAGGGCCGGATCGAGGACACCGAGACCGCCCGCGCCGCCGCCGTGGCCGCGCACTTCGTCGCGGTCTCGACGGCGCTCGACAAGGTCGCGGCCTTCGGCATCGACCCGGCCAACGCGTTCGGCTTCTGGGACTGGGTCGGCGGACGCTACTCGGTGGACTCGGCGATCGGCACCTCGCTCGTCATCGCCCTGGGCCGCGAGGCGTTCGAGGGCCTGCTCGCGGGCTTCCACGCCGTCGACCAGCACATGGCCACCACCCCGGCCGCGGCGAACGTGCCGCTGCTCATGGGCCTGCTCAACGTCTGGTACACGAACTTCCTGGGCGCGCACACCCACGCCGTGCTGCCCTACGACCAGCACCTGCACCGGTTCCCGGCCTACCTGCAGCAGCTCACGATGGAGTCCAACGGCAAGTCGGTGCGCTGGGACGGCAGCCCCGTCACCACCTCGACCGGCGAGGTCTTCTGGGGCGAGCCCGGCACCAACGGCCAGCACGCCTTCTACCAGCTCATCCACCAGGGCACCCGGCTCATCCCGGCCGACTTCATCGCGTGCGCCACCCCGGCGCACCCGCTCGTCGACGGCGGCACCGATGTGCACGGGCTGTTCCTGGCCAACTTCTTCGCCCAGACCAAGGCGCTGGCCTTCGGCAAGACGGCCGACGAGGTGCGCGCCGAGGGCACCGCCGAGGCGATCGTGCCGGCCCGGGTGTTCAGCGGGAACCGGCCGACGACCTCGATCCTGGCCCCCTCGCTCACGCCGTCGGTCGTGGGGCAGCTCATCGCGCTGTACGAGCACATCACGTTCGTGCAGGGCGCCGTCTGGGGCATCGACTCGTTCGACCAGTGGGGCGTCGAGCTCGGCAAGCAGCTCGCGCTGCAGGTCGCCCCGGCGGTCGCCGGTGACGAGGCGGCGCTGGCCGCCCAGGACTCCTCGACCCGCTCGCTCATCGAGGCCTACCACCGCCTGCGGGGCTGACCCGGCGGTACGGCGGCGACGGACCGGTCGGTCCGTCGCCGCCGTACGCTCGGGCGCATGGAGGTCACCCGGGCTCGCGTCGACGCCTGGTGCTGGGCCGTGCGGCTGTTCCCGACCCGGTCGGCCGCCGGTGCCGCGTGCCGCGCCGGTCACGTGCGGATCAACGGCGAACGCGCCAAACCTGCGACCATCGTGGTGCCCGGTGACGAGGTGGTGATCCGCGGCGGTGAGCGCGAGCGTGTCGTGCTCGTGCAGCGGCTCGTCGTCAAACGGGTCGGTGCGCCGGTGGCGGTCGCCTGCTACCTCGACCGCTCACCGGCACCCGTGCCCAAGGAGCGCCGCGTCGCGGTCGCCGAGCGTGAACGCGGCGCGGGGCGGCCGACCAAGCGCGAACGCCGTCTCACGGACCGGCTGCGCGGGCGCTGACCCCGGCCGTGCCCCACCCGGCCGTCGCCCGGCGCCGCCTCACCCCCGGGCGCGCGCCCGCAGCTCGCGGCGCAGGATCTTGCCCGCGGCCGACTTGGGGATCGCCTCGACGAACTCGACCTGCCGCACCTTCTTGTACGGCGCGACCTTGGCCGCCACGAAGTCCATGACCTCGGCGGCGGTCAGCTCGACGCCCGCGACCGGCACGACGAACGCCTTGGGCACCTCCTCGCCTTCGTCGTCGCGGGCACCGACCACGGCGGCGTCGGCGATCTGCGGGTGGGACAGCAGCAGCCCCTCGAGCTCGGCCGGGGCCACCTGGTAGCCCTTGTACTTGATGAGCTCCTTGAGCCGGTCGACGATCCGCACCACACCGGCCGCGTCGACGGTCGCCAGGTCGCCGGTGTGCAGGAACCCGTCGGGGTCGAGCGCGGCCGAGGTCGCGACCTGGTCTCCGAGGTAGCCGACCATGACGTTCGGCCCGCGGCAGAGCAGCTCACCGGGCTCGCTCGGCCCGTCGGCGGGCACCTCGACCTCCTCGCGCGTGCCGGGGACGACGATCATGCACTCGAGGTTCGGCACGGTCAGCCCGATGCTGCCCACCGGGATGTCCGGCCGGTCGATCGGTGTGAGGTGCGAGACCGGGCTCATCTCGGTCATCCCGTAGCCCTGCAGCATCCGCACCCCGAGGCGGGTGGCCACCGCGGTACCGACCCCTTCGTCGAGCGGTGCGGCGCCGGACAGCACGGTGCGCAACGAGCTGAAGTCGTAGGAGTCGATGAGCGGGTGCCTGGCCAGCGCGACCGCGACCGGGGGTGCGATCGGGGCGTAGGTCACCTGGTGCTCGGCCACGATCCGGCAGAACTCGACGAGGTCGAACCGCGGCATCGTCACGAGCGTCGCCCGGTTGTGCAGCGCGAGGTCGAGCAGCACCGTCATCCCGTAGATGTGGAAGAACGGCAGCAGCGCAAGCACGACGTCGTCGTCGCGCACCCCCGCGTACGGGGCGGCCTGCAGCACGTTCGCCACGAGGTTGCGGTGGGTGAGCATGACGCCCTTGGGACGGCCGGCGGTGCCCGAGGAGTAGGGCAGCACGGCAAGGTCGTCGGGCCGCACCTGGACCTGCGGGGCCGGCCGGCGCTCGCCGAGCAGGTCGCGCAGCGACTCGTGGCCGGGTGCTCCGTCGAGCACGACGACGCGGGACGCGCCCAGCCCGGCGACCTCGGCCCCCTTGACCGCGGCCGGCAGCAGAGGGCTGACGGTGAGCAGCAGGCTGGCGCCCGACGCGGCGAGCTGGGACGCCACGTCGTCGGCCGTGGCCAGGGCGTTCACCGTGGTGGCGGTGGCGCCGGCGCGCAGGATCGCGTGGAACACCACGGCGAAGGCCGGCACGTTCGGCGCGTGCAGCCCGACGACGGTGCCGGGGGCGACCCCGCGGGCGGCGAGCGCACCGGCGAGGGCGTCGACCTGGTCACGCAGCGCGCGGTAGGTGGTGGTGGCCCCCGAGGGGCCGTCGACCACGGCGATGCGGTCCAGCTCGTCCTCGCGCAGCGTAGCGAACAGGAAGTCGTAGAGGCTGACGTCCGGGATCTGGACGTCGGGCAGGGGCGAGCGGAAGACCACGGTGTCTCCTTCGACGGACGGCGGGCCCTCCCCGACCGGGACCAAGGGCCCAGGTGTGGTGCAGCCCACAGTCTGCCTCACGAATACGTCCACGGGGAGGGATTCGTACCGATGAGTAACAGGCAGGTGCGCAGCGCACCGGGGCGTGCGGAACACTGGGACCCATGACCCCGCGCATGAACGTCGAGTCGTTCAACCTCGACCACCGCACGGTCGCCGCGCCCTACGTGCGCCTCGCCGACCGCAAGACGCTGCCGCACGGCGACGTGATCTCCAAGTACGACATCCGGTTCACCCAGCCGAACGTCGCGCACCTGGAGATGGACACCGTGCACTCCCTCGAGCACCTGTTCGCCGAGCACTCGCGCGACCACTCGGACGCCGTGCTCGACTTCTCCCCGATGGGCTGCCAGACCGGCTTCTACCTCATGCTCGCCGGCTCCCCCGACCTCGAGGACGTCATGGAGCTGGTCGCCAGCACGCTCTCCGACATCCTCGTCGCCCAGGAGGTGCCGGCCGCCAACGAGGTGCAGTGCGGCTGGGGCGCGCACCACACCCTGTCCGGCGCCCAGACCGCCGCCCGCGAGTACCTCGAGCACCGCGACGAGTGGGCCGTCGTCGTCCCCGTCGCATGATCGGCGTCGACGCGGTCGTCGTCGTCGCGATGGCCGACGAGGCCCAGCCGTTCCTCGACCGCGCCCAGGTGGTGGGGCACGCGACGCAGGTCGGCGGTGCCGTGCAGCACCTGCTCGCCGTCGACGGGCGCACGGTGCTGCTCGTGCGCTCCGGCATCGGGCTGGTCAACGCGGCCGTCGCGGGTGCCTCCGCGCTCACCGCCTCCGCCCCCCGGATGCTCGTGAGCGCCGGGTCCTCCGGCGGCGTCGGGCTCGACGTGCACGTCGGTGACGTCGTCGTGGCCGACGACCTGCTGTTCGCCGCGGCCGATGCGACCACCTTCGGCTACGCCCTCGGCCAGGTGCCCGGCATGCCCGAGCGGTTCAGCTCGACCCCCGCGCTCGTCGAGGCGGCGCTGGCCACCACGACGGGGCGTCCGCTGCGCCGCGGTCTGGTGCTGTCCGGCGACTCGTTCATCGACGGGCGCACGCTGCCCACCGTGCGCGCCACCTTCCCGCAGGCGCAGTCGGTCGACATGGAGTCCGCCGCCCTGGCCCAGGTCGCGCACCTGTTCGGCGTGCCGTACGTCTCGGTCCGCGGCGTCAGCGACCTGTGCGGCCCCACCGCCGGGCAGGACCACACGGTGCGCGTCGACGACGCAGCCGAGCGCTCGGCCGACGTCGTGCTGGCGCTGCTCGCGACGCTCGACTGAGGGTTCAGCCCTCGACGTCCGGGGCCTGCGACGGCTCGCCGTCACCGGCCCCGGACGTCGCACGACCCCACCGCCACCACCGGCGGCGGGGGGCGCGCGGTGCCGCGGGCACCTGCGGGACCGACGCGGCGGCCGGCAGCCGGCGCTCCCGCCAGGCGGCGACCTGCTCCTCCACGTCCCGCAACGGCGTCACCACGGGCGGGCCGCCGGTGAGCTGACGGCGCGCCGCGACCACCCGGGCGTTGAACTCCACGAGCACCGCCCGGACCCGGTCCTCGTGCGCGAGGGCGTCCAGGCGCGCGTCGAGGCGTTCGTCGAGCGCACGCAGGGCGAGCGCCTCGGGCAGCACCCCGTCCCCGCTCACGTGCTCACGACGCACGAGGCCCTTGAGCCACCAGTCCGGGTCGTGCACCGACCCCAGCCCGGGGATCGGCTTGCCCGCCAGCGGCAGGTCGTCGAACTCGCCGCGGCGGATCGCCTCGTCCACGAGGTGGTCGACCCACACCCCGCGGGTCGCCATCTGGCCGGTGGCCCGCGGCGGACCGCCCGGCGTCGGCGCCTGGTCGCCGTCCAGGGCGCCGGGACCGTCGGCGGAACCGGAACCGTCGGCGGCACCCGGCCGCCCGGGGGCCGACGGCTGCTCGTGCTCGGCACGGTAGGTCGACGCCCGACGCCGGGGGTCGCGCGTGCTCACCTGGCCAGGGTAGCCAGCGGCCCACCGCCCCGAGCCGGAATCAGGTGGTCACCGGGTTCGGACTGCGACTGCTCGCCGGGGCCACGGACGCCGGGCCGGGCAGCGTGAGGACGGCGCGCAGACCCCCGGCGGGCGCCTGGTCGAGGCGCACGTCGCCGCCGCCCTCCCGGGCCAGCTCGCGTGCGATGGCCAGCCCGAGCCCGCTGCCGCCCGCATCGCGTTCCCGGGCGTCGTCGAGGCGGACGAAGCGTTCGAACACCCGCTCGCGGTCGGCGGCCGGGATCCCCGCGCCGTCGTCGTCCACCACGACCCGTCCGTCACCGACCTCGACCGTGACCTGCGATCCGGCGTGCCGCAGCGCGTTCTCCAGCAGGTTGCGCAGCACCCGGGCCACCGCCTCGCGGTCGCCCCGACCCGTCCCTTCCCCGCCGATGTCCAGCCGCACCTCGGCCCGGGCGGGCAGGCCCTCGGCCACCTCGCGCACGAGCCCGGCCAGGTCGAGCCCGGTGGCCTCCCGCGGCCGCGCACCGACCTTGGCGAGCAGCAGCAGGTCGTCCACCAGACGCTGCATCCGCAGCACCTGGGGTGCCAGCTCCTCGGCCAGCTCACCGGCCTCGAACACGTCCGGATGCGCCTGCGCGACCTCGACACCGGTCCTGATCGAGGCGAGCGGCGAGCGCAGCTCATGCGCCGCATCGGCCACGAACGCCTGCTGCCGCGCCGCCGCCGCCTGCAACCGGTCGAGCATCTCGTTGAGCGTGCGTGCCAGGGCGGCCAGCTCACCACCGTGCTCGGGCACCGGCAGCTCCCCCGGGCCGCCGGCGTCCACCACCTGGGCGGCAGCGGATCGCAGCTGCTCCACCGGGGCCAGGGCCCGCCCCAGGGCCAGCCACAGCGCCAGCCCGAACAGCGCGGTGCACACCGGCACGATGCCCACGAGGGCCACCCGCAGCGCACGCAGCAGCCCCTGCACCTCGGCCAGCGGCATGCTCGCGACCACGACGAGCCGCTGGTCGCCGGCGGGTACGACGCGCACCGCGACCCGGACCTGGGCGTCGTAGCTGCCCTGGTCCGACGTGCGCAGCAGGGTGCCGCCACCCGCCTGCCGGGCGAGGGAGGCCAGCTGGTCCGGCGCGAGCAGCGGCAGCGTCCGGCTGGCGTTCGGCGAGGTGGCCAGCACCCGGCCGTCCGCGTCGAGCACCTGGGCCATCTCCCCCGGCTCGGACACCGGCAGCGCCGACGGCAGCTGGTCGCTCAGCGCGAGCGCCGTCAGCTGGTCGACGCGGTTGCGCACCACCTGGTCGATGGCCGACAGCCGACTGCTGGACAGCACACCGGCGAGCAGCACCGCACCAGCGACCAGCGCGACCGCGAGCAGCCCGGTGGCCACCAGCGTGAGCCGGGTGCGCAGCCGCTGCCGCACGGCTCAGGCCCCGATGCGGTAGCCGGCCCCGCGCACCGTGGCCACCACGTCCCGGCCGAGCTTGCGCCGCAGGTAGCCGACGTAGACCTCGACGAGGTTGACGTCCTCCCCGCCGTTGTCCCACACGTGGTCGAGCAGCTCCACCTTGCCCACGGCCCGCCCCGGGTTGCGCATGAGGTACTCCAGCAGCGCCAGCTCACGGGCCGTGAGGTCGACCACCTGCCCGTCGCGGCGCACCTGCCGGGCGGCGGGGTCCAGGCTCACCCCTCCGGCCACCAGCACCGGCGCGGCGGTGGTCGGCGGACGGCGCAGCAGGGCCCGCAGCCGGGCCACCAGGACGACGAAGCTGAACGGTTTGGTGAGGTAGTCGTCGGCGCCCAGGTCCAGCCCGTCGGCCACGTCGTGCTCACCGTCCTTGGCGGACAGCAGCAGCACCGGTGTGTCGTCACCGCGGGCGCGCAGGTCGGCCACGACGTCGTAGCCGTTGCGCCGCGGCAGCATGATGTCGAGCACGATGACGTCGTAGTCCCGGTCACCGGCCAGCTCGAGCGCGCCGAGCCCGTCGTGCGCGACGTCGACGGCAAAGCCCTCGGCACCCAGCCCGCGCACGAGGGCACGGGTGAGCGCGACCTCGTCGTCGACCAGCAGCACCCGCACCCGCGCATCGTCGCACCCGCGCGCCCCCCGCTGCCGACCGGCGCGGCGTGCCGGCTCTCAGCACCCGCTCAGCCCCGGTGCGGCACGGTAGGTGCCATGAGCACTCCCGTCCCGTCCCGAGCACCTCGCCGCGCGCTGCGCTGGGCGGTCCCCG
>NZ_VWSD01000130.1 GCF_009829685.1 Cellulomonas citrea | reverse complement strand
CGGCGCGGTCGGGGCGGGCAGGCCGGGCACCGGGGTCGCCTGGGCGGCCAGCACCTGGGACTGCACGGCACCGCCGGTCGTCCCGGTGGACTGCGCCGGTGGGGGCGCTGCCGCGGGCGTGCTGGCCGGGGCCGAGGTCGGCGCGGGTGTCATGGGACCGCTCTGCACGGCGACGGCACGTACGACGGAGGCCCCCGCCGTCATGAGGCCCGCAGTGGGACCGGTCGAGGTGATCGGCAGGTAGCCCGCCGGGAGCTCACCGGTGCCGGTGCCCTGGACCTGCCCCTCGGTGAGCGCGATCGCGACGAACGCCGCGGCGTTCACCGCGGTGCTGGCGTCGAGCCCGGTGAGCGGGATCGCCGCGTGCACGACCATGGTGCCCGGGTAGGCGACGGCGGACTGGTGCATCCGGTCGGCGTCGGGCACGAACGGCTCCCCCGGCCCGGCCGACGTCATGAGGGCGGCCCCGGCCGCGAGCGAGGCCGGCGTCGGGGCGACGTAGGTGGCCCGGGGCCCGGTCCCGGTGGTGCGCAACGAGGCGACCGGCAGCGCGTACCGCTCCGCGTCGGCCAGCGTGACCAGGCCGATCATCGCGCGCACGCCCTGCGGCAGCGCCGGCTGGCGGTAGGTGCGGCACGCATCGGTGTTGGGCACGACGGCGTTGAGGTAGATCGCCTCCGGGCTCGCCGTGAGCAGGTCCTGGGCGATGCGGTGCGGGTCGGAGACCGGCGCCAGGACCTTGCTGAACCACGGCATCGACTGGGACGCGTCGCACCCGGTGGCCCCCGGCACGGTCCACGGGTCCGCCAGCTGCCAGTCCGACACCGGCAGCGCCGTGCCCTTGTAGGCCCGGTTCACCGTCATGCCCCAGGGGTCCGGGGTCCCGTCGATGAAGGCCATCGCCTCCGGGTCGGCCGCGATGTAGGACGTGAGCGCCCGCATCATGTCCGACGGGGCGTTGAGCCCCATGAGCTGGGAGAAGTAGAGCAGGCTCTGGTTCCACGCGAACGACGAGGAGGTCAGGGCCGGGTTGAGCTCACGGAACTCGGGGTCGAACTGCAGCGAGCGCGGGTTGTGCGCCAGGTCGGGCCGCTGGGCCACGGCGTCCGCCGAGAAGTTCCCGCCCCAGTACGACGCCGTCATCAGCTTGGCCAGCAGCCGCGGGCTCAGGTTGAGGTGGTCGAGCTGGCCGCCGCCGTCGGGGATGTCGACGACGAAGGCGATCGCGAACCCGCTCACCGCCACCGGCGCGTACCCCAGCGGCATCGCCGGGGTCCCGACGTCCTTGTAGGTGGACAGCACACCGGTCCCGTACCCGTCGCGCAGGGCCTCGAACCCGGAGGGCTCGCTCTTGTCGTTCACGTTGAGCACGAAGCGGTCCGCCCGTCCGCAGTAGGCGGGGCGCCACTGCTCGGCGGCCTCGAGCATGAGGGGCGACCCGTAGAGCTGGACGGTGGGCCGCGCGACGGACTCGGCGCACCGGGCGTCCGTGGCCGCGATGGTGAGGGGGATGGTGATCCGGTTGCGCCAGTTCGACGCCGAGGCCCACAGCTGCCCGGTGACCGCCGTGGCTGCGGGGAGCTGGTCGCTGTAGAGCGAGCCCGCGGGCCGCAGACCGTCCTGGTTGCAGGTGGGGGTCGGGGAGTCGCAGCTGATGCCCATGATCGGGATGAGCACGATCGCACAGGGCACGGTGGCCGAGCAGCCCAGCGACGCGTTCTCCGCAGCCGTGCGCACCTCGACGTGCGTGACGCCGGAGCCGTCGGTCCGGGTGATCTCGGCCTTCTCGTTCGGGCCGAGTGCGGACGAGGTGCCCATCTCGGGGGCGAAGCCCTGGCCCTCGGCGCCGCACCGCCAGTAGGCGGTGCCGTTGGCGGCGACGAACGGGATGATCCGCTTGGGCCACAGGTCGGTCCCGACCGCCTCGCCGTCACCGCAGACCGACGGCCAGTCGGCCTGCGACGGGACCGAGGCCGCCGTCTCGTCGGGCGAGGAGTACTTGTCGTGCCGGTAGATGTCGCCGCCGCCGGCCGCGAGGCCGCCGAGCCGCCGCTCATTGGCACCGACCGTGGTCCAGCAGGTCTGCGGGCTGATGTGCGCCGCCGGGTCGGCCGCGGAGTCGTCGCCCCGGCACTGCATGACCACCATCGGGTACTCGGTGCTCGTCCACGCGCTGAGGTCGAGGACGTTCCCGACGATGCCGCCCGACGGGTGGGCACCCGACCAGTGCACGGTCATCACCTGACGCCCGCGCAGGTCCTGCGTGACGTCCGCCGTGACGGTGACGGTCCGGCTGTCGGTGGAGGCCACCGTGCCGTCGGGGGCGAGCAGGTCGCGGGTGACCACCTTGGAGGCCGTGAAGGCCGGTTCGTCACCGGCCGCCGCCGCGCGCGCGGACCGGCCGTCCGGGCCCACCCCGACGACCGCCGCGAGCACGAGCGTCGTGAGCCCGACCGCGAGCGCCCGACGCGCGCTCACTGGACGTCCTCCTCGGGGCGCCGGGTGCGCGCGTACAGCACACCGGGCACCACCATGAGCCCGACGAGCTCGAGCGCGGTGAGCCCGGCGAACAGGGTCGTGCCCACGGCGGGGCGTGCCGCGATGGTGGTGGCGACCGGACCGGAGGCGGTCGTCGACCCGTCGGCCGAGCCGCTGCCCAGGACCTGCCCGGTCTCCGGGTCGATCTGCCCCCCGCCGGCCGCGGCCGCCGCGGCGCTCGCGCCTGCGCTCGCCCCCGGCTTCGAGGCACCGGCCTGCTGACCCGGGGCTCCCGACGTCGTCGGCTTCCCGTCGGCCCCCACCACGACGGTGGCCCCGCCCAGGCACGGACCGGCCCCCTGCTTGTCGCAGTCCGCGGGCTGCGGGGCGATCTCCGCCAGGTGGTTGCGGGTGAGGTCACCGGCCACGAACGTCGGGTTGCCGCACTTGGTCGGGTCGACGTTGTCGATGCTCACCGCCGGGTCCGCGGCCTTGATCTTCGCCAGCTGCGTCATCCCGGCCTGCACCAGGTTGAGCGGCAGCGGCGAGTACCCGTAGGGACCCGCCTGCCCCTGCCCGGTGCACAGGCCGTAGGTCATGAAGTCGACGAGCGTCTGGCGCTTGGCCGTCGTCATGCGGCGGTCGACCGAGCCGACCGGCAGGATCATGTAGGAGTAGGACGACAGCGGGTAGGTGCGCGGGTCGGGGTTGGTGTAGACGTCGTCGAGGATCTGGGTGAGGTAGCTGAGCGACGACGGGTCCTGCATGTCGATCCGCGCCTTGGTGAGCGCCACCGCGACGTTGTAGGCCGTCGGCTCCACGTAGTAGCCGGCGGCGTTGAGCACCTTGACCACCGGGTAGCCCTTGTTGAGGGCGTAGGAGTACTCGACGTAGCCGATCGTGCCGTTGCCGGAGTCGGCGGCGATCGTGTTCATCACCTGGTCCGAGCCGTTGGCCCCGATCGCCTTGCCGAACGACGGGTAGTTCGAGGTCAGGCCGCCCTGCGACCACAGCGTGCGCCAGATGGCCGGGTACTGCTTGTCCAGCCACGTGGTGAACTGCGCCGTCGTGCCGGAGCCGTCGGAGCGGTAGACCGGTCGGATCGTCAGGTCGGGGAAGGTGCGCCCGTTGTTGTCCGCGGCGATCGCCGGGTCGTTCCAGTTGGTGATCTGCCCGGTGAAGATCTTCGCGATCGTCTCGCCGGACAGCCGCACGTCGCGCATCAACGCCCCGGCCTGGGTCACGTGGTACGTGAACGACGTGCCCCCGGCGACGATCGGCAGGTACGCGTACTGCCGGATGTTGGACGCGTCCTCCTCCTTCGTGATCGGGTCGACGCCCTGGTAGGGGATCTCGGAGATGGCGAAGTCGTCCTGGAAGTTGGCGAAGCTCTTGCGCCCGCCGGACGAGCCGATCCCGGAGTAGACGACCTGCATGCCCATGGGCTTGGCGTCGGCGATCCACTGGTTGACGATGCCCTGGCTCCACGTGGAGCCGTCGCCCTCGAGCAGCGCGTAGTCGGCGCGCGCGTTCGTGGCCTGCAGGGTCAGCACGGCCAGCCCCATCGCGAGCAGCAGGACCACCCTGGTGGGCCACTGCCAGATGCGCACGGTCATCGAGCTCTCCAGTCGGTCAGCGTCGCCCACGCGGACGCGCGAGGAAACGGGCGAGGGCGAAGAGCACCAGCACGAGGGCGAGCAGCACGGCCGCTGCGGCGAACCCGCGCTGGATGAAGAGGGGCTCACCGCTGCGCACGGTGCTGAACACGAACAGCGGCAGGGAGTTCATCTGCTGCCCGAACGGGTTGGTCACCAGGAAGGTCGAGGCCCCCGAGGTCAGCAGCACGGGCGAGGTCTCACCGACGCCGCGGGCGACCCCGAGGATGAGCGCCGTGGCGAGCCCCGGCCGGGCCGTCGGGAGCACGACGTGCCAGACGGTGCGCCAGCGCGAGGCGCCGAGCGCCAGGCTCGCCTCCCGCAGCCCGGAGGGCACCACCCGCAGCACGACGTCGGCGGCGCGGGCGATGATCGGCAGCATCATGACCGACAGCGCCATCGCGGCGGCGAACCCCGACTTGCTCATCCCGAGCTGTAGCAGCAGCACGGTGTAGATGAACAGGCCGGCGACGATCGACGGCAGCGCGGTCATGGCCTCGACGACGGTCCGGATCACCCGCGCGAACCTCCCGCCGACCTCCGTCATGTAGACCGCCGCGCCGAGCGCGAGAGGCACGGTCACCACGATCGCGATCCCCACCTGGATGACCGAGCCGACGATCGCGTGCAGCAGACCACCCTGGGTGAGCGGGTCGCGGGGGCCGACCCCGGCCATGTCGTGGGTGTACATGCTCAGGTGCGGCAGCGCGGGTGCCGCCCGCACGAAGATGAAGACGATGGTCGAGACGAGCCCGATCGCGACGACGGCGGCACCACCGGTGATGGCGGCGGCAGCCACCCGGTCGGCCACGGCGGGACCCGGGCTCACGACGCTCGTGGTCACGGTGACGATCGCCAGGTAGAGCACGAAGGCGACCACGACGAACCCGAGCGGGCTGCCCCACGGCAGCAGCTGGAAGCACAGCAACCAGGCCAGGGCCAGCGCGGCGAACCCCGAGCCGACGCCGATCGCGCGCTCGCTCGCGGTGACGGCGCTGAGCTGGCGGCGCCCGCGTGAGGGCGCCGGCCGCGGCCCGTCGACGTGGCGGACGTAGGTGCGGCCGGCTGTGGCGTCCTCGGCGGGCGGGCGGTCCAGGTCGACGGTCGTCATCACAGGTCCGTCCCGGCGCCGGAGCGTGAACGCGCCACCACCATCGCTGCGAGGGTGTTGATCACCAGGGTGATGAGGAAGAGCACGAACCCGGCCGTGAGCAGGGCCCGGAGCTGACCGGGGGACGCCTCGCCGAACCGCCCCGCGATGAGGGCCGACACCGTGTTGGTCCCGATCTCCAGCGGCCGGAACTTCAGGTCGAACGACGGGGAGATGATGAGCAGCACGGCGATCGTCTCGCCGAGCGCCCTGCCGAGCCCCAGCATCGTGCCGCCGATGATCCCGCCCTTGCCGAACGGCAGCACCACCGAGCGGATGACGCCCCACCGGGTCGACCCGAGGGCGAGCGCACCTTCGCGTTCACCGGCCGGGGCCTGGCTGAAGACCTCCCGCATGACCGACGAGGCCATCGGCAGCACCATCATCGCCACGGCGATCCCGGCCACGAAGGCCGAGGCCGTGTACTCGGTCTGGTCCCACTGGGCGGCATTCGGGTCGGTGTCCACGTGGAAGAAGGGCAGCCACCCCAGGTACTGGTGCAACCAGCGGGCGAGCCGGCTGGCCTGCGGCTGCAGGAGCAGGAAGCCCCACAGCCCGTAGATGATCGAGGGCACCGCGGCCATGAGGTCGACCATGGAGACCAGGAAGCTCTTGAGCCGCACCGGCGCGTACTCGCTGATGAACAGCGCCGTGGCCAGGGCCAGCGGGAACGCGAACGCCATCGCGACCACCGCGACGGTGAAGGTGCCGAGCAGCACGCCGGCGATGCCCACCTTGCCCTCGTCCGGCGCCCACTCGTTCTGGGTGAAGAAGGTCGGTCCGTAGCGGGCGATGGTCGGCACGGCCTGGAGGGCCAGGAACAGCCCGATCCCGCTGGTGATGACGAGCACGCTCGCCCCGATGGCACCGGAGCCGAGCACGAACGCCCGGTCACCGCCGGTGGCCGCCCGGTTCACCGGTCGGGGCTCGTCCGGGAGCCGGTCGGCCGGCCGCGTCGGCACGTAGGTGCTGGTCACCGCTCCTCCTGCCCATGTCGTCCGGTTGGCCCGTTTCGTCCGGCCCGATGCAACCCGGCACCGATGACCGCGCGGCCCCGGGCCGGTGAACAGGGGACGAACGCACCGGGCCAGTTCCGGCCGCCGCCCGCGGGTCGCCGCGGGGCGCCGTGGTGCCGCTCAGCCGCCGGCTGGTGCGAGCGGGGCCGGCGCGTACCCACGGTGGAACGTGTGCACCGCCGGGTCGATCTGCGCCTGGCCTGCCACCTGCACGAATGCTCGCCACGCCGCATCGCAGCGCACCCGCCGGTCCTGCTCGGCGGACCCGTGCACGACGATGTCGCCGTCCAGCGCCAGCTGCCAGCGCCACCGGTGGGAGGTGGTGACGCGCACGGTCGGTTCCAGCCGCTCGCGTTCGGCGATCACGCGGGCCAGGTGCGCGGTGGCGGCGGCCACGTCGACCAGCTCGTGCGCGCTGCGGCCCAGGGCGCGCCCGTTGGGGCTCACCACGCGCCACCAGACGCCGCCGGCGCCGGTCGCGGTGCCGGAGCCGGCCAGCCGGTAGAGCTGGAACATGGGCGTCGGCCGCTCGGACACGTCTGCTCCTCCCTGCCACGTCGGGCCGTTGCGCAGTCACCTGGTCGGGTCACAGCGAACTCAAGGGTTGACGGACGTCGTCGTGACGACCGCCAGACGACGTACGGCTTGCGGCTCGGCGAACGATCGGCTCGAACCCTCACGCGTGGGGATGTCCTGCCCGCGACACCGGTCGCGGCGCCCGGGTCAGCGGGTCGACGGCCCCGGGGTCGGCGCGAGGGTCGGGCTCGGTCCTGCGGTCGGTGCGAGCGAGGGGCCGGCCGGTGGGCTGGCCGAGGGGGTGGGCGTCGGCGGATCGACCAAGGCCCGCGCGAGGACGACCCGGACCACCGTCCCGACCTCCACCCTGCTGGTCGCGGCCGGCCACGACCCCGTGACCGTCGTCGTCTCCGTCGCCGTCGCCGGCATGCCATCGGCGAGCAGTCCGGCTGCGGCCAGCCGCGCGGCGGCCGTGGCCGGGTCCAGGCCTTCGAGCGACGGCACCGCCGTCCACCCGGAGGCGACGTCGAGCTGCACGGCGCTGCCGACGGGGGCGGTGCTGCCGGCGGCCGGTCGGCTGGCCAGGACCGTCCCGGCCGTCGCCGGACCGTCCTGCACCTGCACGTCACCGGTGACGAGACCGACCGCGGCCAGCCGCGCGCCCGCATCCGCCAGCACCGCCCCGACGACGTCGGGCACGACGGCCACGGACACCGGTGGGCCGACGGTCGGAGCGGACGGCGAGGCGACCGCGCTGGGTGCCGCCGGGCTGCTCACCAGGACGGTGGGCACGACGGCAGGCGCCGCGGGTCGGATGAGCGCCACCCCCGTCGCGGCGCCCACGGCGACGAGCACGAGCAGCAGCGCGCCGACCGGTACGGCGCGTGCGGGCGCCGGCGGGACCGGGTGCACCGCCCGGTCCGCACCGCCGGAGAGGTGGGTCGGGGCGGTCGTGACCGCCGGTTCGGTGCGTGCGACACCCGGTTCGGCCGCGGTCGAGCGCAGCGGTCGGGTGCGCCCGTCGGCCACGCGGACGAGGCGCCGCGGCGCCGGGACGGCGAGGCCGCCCGGCCCCGGCTCGAACCGCACGGCGCGCAGCGCGGCGCGCATCGCCTCGGCGTCCGGGAACCGGTCGGCGGGATGCTTGGCCAGGGCGGTGCGCACGACCTCGTCGAGCGCCGGCGGTAGTCCTGGCACCCGCGCCGAGGGGGTGACGACGGGGTCGTTCACATGGGCGGCGAGCACCAGGTCCGGGTCGTCGTGCTCGTAGGGCGGGGCACCGGTGAGCAGGTGCACGAGGGTCGCGGCGAGGGCGTACAGGTCGGCGCGGGCGTCACCGGCCAGCCCGCGGGCCACCTCGGGGGCCACGTAGTGCGGGCTGACGACGACGTGGCCCTCGACCTCGACCGGTGCGCCCAGGTCGGTGAGCCGCACCTGCGCCCAGCAGGGGCGCCCGCCCTGGTCGGGGACGAGCAGGTTGCCGGGCGACACGTCGTGGTGGGCCAGCCCGAGCCCGTGCAGGTGCGCCAGCCCGTCGAGCGCCCCGAGGGCGGCC
>NZ_VWSD01000012.1 GCF_009829685.1 Cellulomonas citrea | reverse complement strand
CTGCAGCAGCCCGTCGGCGTCACCGGCCGCCGGCTGCGCACCGCGGACCGCGACGGGGTGCGGGCGTTGCCGGCTCTTGGCCGCCTCGACCGCCTCACGTGCGAGGACGAACGCCTCCCCCGCCCCCTCGCGCGGTGAGGCGGGCAGCGGCAGCCGGACGGCGCCGGCCCCCAGACCGATGCTCCACCCGCCGTGCCGCAGCACGTCGAGGACGATGTCGAGGGCCGCCTCGACCGAGTCGAGCACGCCCTGGACCTCGTCGCCGACCGTCCGTTCGAAGGCGACGAGCGTCGTGGCGGCCGCGAGCCGGTCGAGCAGCTCCGGGACCTTGTCTCGGTCGCGTCGCGATCCGCGCTGGTCGATGGTGAGCACGAGCACAGCACGAGTGTGCGGGGTTGTTCGCTCTAGAACAAGCCCTGGAGGTTGTTTTCCTGCGAACACGTGGCCGGGACGTCGTCCGTCCGACGCCTGCGGACGCTCTGGCCGACGGCGACGTCAGTCGGCGTCGGGCGCGAGCTGCCCGTAGGCCGCGACGAGCAGCGCCGGGTCCGGCCCCTCGAGCCGCGTCGGCCGGGCCACGTCCTCGAGCACGACGAAACGCAGCAGGTCCCCGCGCGCCTTCTTGTCCCGGCGCATCGCGACGAGCAGCTGGTCCCACCGGTCCTGGCGGTAGCTGGTCGGCAGTCCCAGGCTGGTGAGCACCGCCCGGTGGCGGGCCACGACAGGCTCGTCCAGCCGTCCGGCCAGCGCGGCGAGCTCGGCCGCGTAGACCATGCCGACCGACACCGCGGCGCCGTGCCGCCACTGGTAGCGCTCGACCTGCTCGATCGCATGCGCGAACGTGTGCCCGTAGTTGAGGATCTCGCGCAGCCCGGCCTCGCGCAGATCCGCCCCGACGACGTCGGCCTTCACCCGGACCGCGCGCTCGACCAGCTCACGCAGCACCGCCGAGGTCGGGTCGGCGCTCGCCTGCGGGTCCTGCTCGACGAGCTGCAGGATCGTCGGGTCGGCGATGAACCCGCACTTGACCACCTCGGCCAGGCCGGCGACCAGCTCGTGCCGCGGGAGGGTGTCCAGGGCCGCCAGGTCGCACAGCACCCCGACCGGCGGGTGGAACGCCCCCACGAGGTTCTTGCCCTGCGCGGTGTTGATCCCGGTCTTGCCGCCGACGGCCGCGTCGACCATCCCGAGCAGCGTGGTGGGCACCTGCACGAGCCGCACCCCGCGCAGCCAGGTCGCCGCCACGAACCCCGCCAGGTCGGTGGTCGCCCCGCCACCCAGCCCGACGACGACGTCGGACCGGGTGAACCCCGACTCCCCCAGCACCTGCCAGCAGAAGGCTGCGACCTGGGCGGTCTTGGCCTCCTCGGCGTCGGGCACCTCGGCCAGCACGACGCGGCGGCCGGCCGCGGCCAGGTCCGCGCGGACCGTCTCGGCACTGGCGGCCAGGGCACGCGGGTGCACGACGAGCACGGACGTCGCCGCACCCACGAGCCCGTCGAGCTCGCCGAGCAGGTTGCGCCCGACGAGCACGTCGTACGGGCGCTCCCCCTGCACCGTGATCCGGGTGGGGGCCGACGCGCTCATGCGCTGTGGTGCACGCCGTGCACCGGCGTCCCCGCGGCCGGACGTGCGGCGGTGCGAAGCCGTCGCTCGAGCTCACGGGCCGCCTCGGCCGGGGTCACCCCGTCGGTGAGGATGCGCAGCGTCGAGACCTCGTCGTAGACCGGCCGGCGGGCGCCCATGATCTCGATCCAGCGCTGGCGCGGGTTGCCCATGAGCAGCGGGCGCGAGTCGTCGAGGCCGACCCGCGGGCCGGCGTACTCGATGCTCACGTCGAGGAAGGCGACGACCCCGCCGCCTGCCACGTACGCGGCGAGCTCGCGCTGGGTGTCCTCGCGCAGCACCGCGCCGCCCCCGAGCGCGACGATCCCGTCGTGCTGGGCCAGCGCGGCCGCCACCGCCTCGTGCTCCAGCTCGCGGAACCGAGCCTCGCCGTCCTGCAGGAAGATGTCGGCGATGGTGCGCTGGGCGGTCTCCTCGACCGCGTCGTCGGTGTCGAGGATCGGCACCCCCCACCGGGTGGACAGGGCCGACCCGACGCTCGTCTTGCCCGAGCCCATCGGGCCGCACAGCACGAGCAGGGGCCCTCGGACGGGCTTGGGCGGGATGTACACGGCGGCCACCCTAGCAACGCCCCGATCAGGCCTGCGCGCCCGCGGCCGGCAGCTGCTCGATGCGCCCGAGCATCACGAGGGCGGACAGCAGACCGAGGCCCACCACCCCGCCGGCCGTGACGAAGGCCCAGGTGAACGAGCCCGTGGCCTGCACGACGAACCCGGTCACCATGGGCGCTGCGATCGAGGACAGGTTGCCCACGAAGGCCATCATCGAGCTCACCCGCCCGACCGCCCCCGGAGGTGCGATGAGCCCGGGCAGCGACCAGATCACCGCCGAGGCGATGCAGACCCCACCGAGCGACACCGAGATCCACACGACGGCGACCGCCGCGGTCGTCGCCGTCGTCGCGCCGATGACGGCCATCCCGAGCAGCAGACCGACCGCGAGGAACGTCTTGCGGACGCGTGAGGGGTCGCGCCCGTCGCGGATCAGCCGGTCGATCGCCACGCCGCCGATCAGCACGGCGGTGACCGTCCCGACCAGCCACGGGATCGCCGAGTAGAGCCCGGAGCCCTTGACGTCCAGGCCCATCTCGCGCTCGAGGTAGGTGGGCAGCCAGGTGAGGTAGAGGAAGAACGTGTAGTTGTACGCGGCGAGCGTGAGCGCGATCGCCCACAGCTTGCGCTGGCGCACCAGGTACGACATCGGGCTCGGCTGGCTCACCTGGGTCTCGGACTGCTGGGCGCCACCTTCCGCGATGTACTGCGCCTCGACCGGCGTCAGCCGCGGGTGCCGGTCGGGGTTGCGGTAGATCACCCAGAACGCCACCGCGTAGACGACGGACAGCGCCCCGGTCGCGATGAACGCGGCACGCCAGCCCCACGTCGCCACGACGACGGCCACGAGCGGGACGCCGATCGCGTTGGAGAGCTTGGAGGTCATGTCGAACGAGGCGGTGGCCAACCCACGTTCGCGCACCGGGAACCAGTAGCTCGTCGCCGTCGACGCCATGGGGAAGGCCGGGGCCTCGGCCACGCCGAGCAGCAGGCGCAGCGCGAGCAGCGGCAGGAAGCCCGAGACGGTCGCGGTGAGGAAGGTCGCCACCACCCAGGCCCACGAGCAGACCCGGCCCACCCAGGTGACCCCGAACCGGTCCATCACCAGACCGCCGGGCACCTGCATGAGCGCGTACGTCCAGCCGAAGGCCGACAGTGCGATGCCCCACGCCGCGTCCGAGATGCCGAACTCGGCCTGGATGTGCGTGGCGCCGACCGTGAGGTTGATCCGGTCGAGGTAGTTGACGAACGTCCCGAACGCGAGCAGGACGAGGACGAGGTAGCGCAGTCGCGGGCCGGTGTACCGGGCCGCGGGCGCGTTCGTCCCGGGCAGGGGCACGGCCGTCG
Source organism: Cellulomonas citrea (assembly GCF_009829685.1). Lineage (GTDB taxonomy): Bacteria > Actinomycetota > Actinomycetes > Actinomycetales > Cellulomonadaceae > Cellulomonas > Cellulomonas citrea. Next base: position 35,248 of record NZ_VWSD01000012.1, on the reverse strand, counting down.
TGCCGGGGGTGCTGGTCACCGTCGTCAGACTGCGCTGTGGATGAGCTGCAGCGTCGCGCGCAGCGCGGGCACCTCGACCTGGCCGGGCGCGGACGCCTGGCCGACGGTGCCGAACGTCGCGGCGGAGCCGAACACCTCACCGGCCAGCCGGGACACGACGCCCGTGCCGGCCATCGACATCGTGATGAGCGGGCGCGGCAGCTCCTGGCGGGCCGTCCAGGTGGCCTGCAGCAGCGCGAGCACGTCACCCGCGTCGTGCGGCATGACGGCGATCTTGGCGATGTCGACGCCCCGGTCGACCATGGTGCGCAGCTTGGCGACCATGACCGGCACGCTCGGCGTGCCACCGAAGTCGTGGTACGAGCCGACGACGGCGACCCCCGCCGCGCGGGCCTGGGAGATCACGGCGTCCACCGCGGTGGCCTCCCGCTCGATCTCGACATCGACCAGGTCGACCAGACCTGCCTCGACGAGGGCCCCGTACAGCTCGACGTACAGGTCGGGTGCGATCGGGTGCTGCCCGCCCTCGTCGGCGGTGCGGAAGGTGGCCAGCAGCGGGCGTCCGCCGAGCACCGGCGCGAGCGCACGGGCCACGGCCACGACGGCCCGCGGGGACCGGTCGGCCAGGAAGTCCAGCCGCCACTCGATGAGGTCCGGCGCGGCCGCCACGGCGGCAGCCGCCTGGGCGAGCACCGCCTCGACGTCCGTGCCGACCAACGGCACGATGACCTTCGGCAGACCAGAACCGATCTCGACCCCACGGACGGTGACCGAGCTCATGTGGTGCTCCTCTCGGGGGCGTCGGGTGCACGAGGTCCTTCTCGCGTGCCCGGCAGGGGTGTCAGGCGAGCAGGTGCTCGCGCACGTAGTCCAGGGGCATCGGTGTGCCGGTCCACAGCTCGAATGCCGCTGCGCCCTGGTGGAGCATCATGCCGAGGCCGTTCATGGTCCGGCAGCCGGCGGCCTCCGCCTGGTCGAGGAAGGCCGTCCGCGGCGGAGCGTAGACGACGTCCGACACGAACAGGTCGGGACGAAGGACCGCCGTGTCCGGCAGCGGGGAGACCCCCAGCAGCTTTCCCATGCCGACGTTCGTGGCGTTGGCGAGCACCGCGGAGTCGGCGACGGCCGTGCGGAACGCGGCGACGTCGTCGAGGTCGTGCAGCTCGACCTGGGTGCCGGTGTTCTCGCGGATGGTGGCCACGGTCTTCTCGCCGATCGCCCAGACGGCGTCACGGCGGTTGAAGATGTCGAGCCGGGCCACTCCGTCGAGCGCGGCCTGGATGGCGATGGCGGTGCCCGCTCCCCCGGCTCCGATGAGCGTGAGGTGCGCACCGGCGGGCTCGATCCCGTTCTCGCGCAGCGCGGCGACGTAGCCGATGCCGTCGGTGACGTGGCCGGTGAGCACGCCGTCGTCGTTGACGACGGTGTTGCACGCGCCCACCATGCGGACCGCCGGGGACAGGTGGTCGAGCAGGGGCAGGATGGCGATCTTGTTCGGCATCGACACGTTCCAGCCGCGGACCTTGAGCGCCTTGAGCCCGGCGACCGCGCCTGCGAGCTCACCGTCGTCCACCTCGAACGCGAGGTAGGCGTAGTCGAGCCCCAGCGTGGCGAGGGCGAGGTTGTGCATGCGCGGCGACTGGCTGTGCCGGATCGGGGAGGCGATCAGCCCCAGCAGCTCGGTGTGCCCGGTGATCCGCTGGGCTACTTCGTCCGACATGACCTCACCCTCCGTCGGCGGCGCACCTGTGCGGAGCGCTTATGAACTCACTTGGTAGTCCACAGTCTGACGCTGCCGATGCCCGACCACGCGGGGTCCTAGGTCCTGACCACATCCGCACGACCCACGGCGGCCGCCGGCGCACGTCGACGCCCGCACCCGAGGAGGACGCATGACCCACGAGCAGGACTCCACCGCACCGGACCCGACGGGCCCGACCCCGCGGCGGGACGCCGAGCGCACCCGGGCCGCGATCCTCGACGCAGCCATCGAGGAGTTCTCCGAGCGGGGGCTGCTGGGCGGGCGGGTCGACGCCATCGTCGAGCGGACGGCCACGACGAAGCGGATGGTCTACTACTACTTCGAGTCCAAGGAGCGGTTGTACCAGGCCGCGCTCATCGAGTCCTACCGACGGATCCGGCAGACCGAGGGCGCCCTCGACCTGGCGGCACTTGCCCCCGCCGACGGGCTGCGCGCACTGGTGAGGGCGACGCTCGACCACCAGGAGCACAACGCCGGCTTCATCCGGCTCGTCATGTTCGAGAACACGCTCGCCGGTGGCGCGATCCACCTCATGGACGACGACGTGCGTGCGCTCAACCGGTCCGCGGTGCTCATCCTGGAGGACCTGCTCGAGCGGGGCCGACGCTCCGGCGACTTCCGCGGCGGCCCCGACGCCCCCACGGCGCTCGACCTGCACCAGGTGATCAGCTCGTTGTCGTTCTTCCGGGTCGGCAACCGTGCCACGTTCCGCGAGCTGTTCGGGCGCGACATGGTGGCCGGCGACGAGCGGGAGCACGTGCTCGCGCTCATCGAGACCACGGTGCTTCGCCTCGTGCTCGCCGACCCGGGTCGCTGAGCCCCGCAGTCCTCAGGACCTAGTGCTCACTCGCCGGACGGGCGTGCTCGCCACAATGAACTAACCGCATGGTTCATTAGCGAGGAGATGACGTGACCGTCACCGGAGGGATCCCGTCCGCCCCAGGCCTGGCCCGGCCCCGTCGTCTGGACGTGGCCCCGGTCGCCGTGCCGGTCGCACCGTGCGACCCGCACCCCCGGACGCCTGCGCTGCTGTCGCCGTTCTCGGTGCGCGGCATGACCCTGCGCAACCGCGTGGTGATGCCCCCCATGGGCACGAACTTCGCGCTGCCCGACGGCACCGTCTCCGACACCCAGATCGCCTACTACGCCCAGCGGGCCCGCGGCGGCGTCGGGCTCATCATCGTAGAGAACATCTGCGTGAGCTATCCCGCCGGGTCGAACGGCACGACGCAGCTGCGCATCGACCACGACCGGTACGTCCCGCGGCTGTGGGAGCTCACCGAGCAGCTGCACCGGCACGGGTCCAAGGTCGCCATCCAGCTCAACCACGCCGGTGCCTCGGCGAACCCCGCGCGCACCGGGGTGCCCGCACAGTCCTCCGGAGAGCGGCCGTCCAAGCCGGGCGGCACCTCCCCCGTCCCGATGGACGTCGAGCAGATCGCCCAGGTCGTCGCCGACTTCGCCGCCGCCGCACGCCGTGCGCAGCGGGCCGGGTTCGACGCGGTCGAGATCCACGCCGGGCACTCCTACCTGCTGTGCCAGTTCCTGTCGCCGTACTACAACACCCGCACCGACTCCTACGGCGGCAGCCCGCAGAACCGGGCCCGGATCGTGCGCGAGGTGCTCGCCGCCGTGCGCGCGCAGGTCGGGCCGCGCTACCCGGTGCTCGTGCGCATCAGCGCGGACGACCTGGTGGCCGGCGGGAACACGCTCGCCGAGTCCGTCGAGCTCATGCGGTACATGGTCGACGAGATCGACGTCATCGACGTCTCCGCCGCCCTCGCCTTCAACCTGCAGTACCAGATCGACTCCATGGACCTGCCCGACGGCTGGCGCGCCGACATGGCCCGCCGGTTCCGCGAGGAGTTCGGCCGGCCCACGATCATCAGCGGCAACATCCGCGACCCCAAGGTCGCCGAGCGGATCGTCGCCGACGGGCAGTCCGACCTCGTCGCCATCGGCCGCGGGCTCATCGCCGACCCGTGGTGGGTGCGCAAGGTCGCCGACGGGGCCGCCAACACGATCTTGGCGTGCATCTCGTGCAACATCGGCTGCGCCGACCACCGCATCCGGCTCGACCGTCCGATCCGCTGCACCGTCAACCCCGACATCATCGGCCACGAGGCGTACCAGGATCGGCGGGTCACCCGGCCGGCGAAGGTCGTCGTCGTGGGCGGCGGGGTCGGCGGGTTCGAGGCCGCGTGCACCGCGGCCGAGGTCGGCTGCGACGTCGTGCTGCTCGAGGGGCGCGACGTGGTGGGCGGTGTCGTGGGTGACGCCGTGCACCTGCCCGCCAAGCGGCGCATCGCCGGGTTCCTGCACCACCTGGCCCGGCGGGCCGCGCGGGTCGGCGTCGACGTGCGCACCGGCACCTGGGGCACCCCGTCGGTCGTGGCGTCCCTGTCCCCCGACCTCGTCGTCAACGCGACCGGGTCGGCACCGCTCGTGCCACCCGTGCCCGGTCTGCGCGAGCGGATCGACCAGCCCGGCAGCGCCGTCTACTCCATCCTCGGCGCCACCGCGCACGCCGAGGACCTCGACCTGGACGGACGCCAGGTCGTTGTGGTCGGCGCCGGGGCCGTCGGGCTCGATGTGGTCGAGCACGTGACCGCCCGGGGGGCCCGCGTGACTCTCGTCGAGCGATTGGGCACCGTGGGTGCGGACCTCGACCTCATCACGCGCATGCAGATGGTGGAGATGCTGGAGAAGCACGACGTCGACGTGCGGACCTCGACCTCGCTGCTCGAGGTCAAGGACGACCACCTCGTGCTCGAGGCGCCCGACGGCGCGACGGTCGAGCACGGCTTCGACCTCGCGTTCGTGTGCCTGGGGATGCGCGCCGTCGACGAGCCGTACCGCGACCTCGTCGCGCACTTCGCGGGAAGCGGCGTCGAGGTGCTCAACATCGGCGACTCGGCCCGGGTCGGCCGGATCATCGACGCCACCGCGGGCGGGCGTGACGTGCTGCTCGCGCTCGAACGCGAGGGGCTGCTCTCCCCCGACGTCGCCGCCGCCCAGCGGCGCTGAGACTGGTCCTGACCGCGGGCGGCGGCCCGCCCGCGGTCAGGACGCAGAACGGTCGTCGGTCGGATCGGCGCTCAGTCGTGCGGACCGACGAGCGAGGCCTCCACTGCATCGGCCGCACCGGCCACGTCGAGCTCGTCGACGGCGACCACGCCCGTCGCCACCTCGAGATAGCGCGGGTGCCGGGCGTCGAACAGTGCGCGCCAGCGGGCCCTGGTCCCCACGAGGGCGGTGCTGCCCGCGTGCAACCCGGCCCGGCGAGCGGCCGTCGTGGGCGCCAGGTCCAGCAGCACGACATGACCCCCGCCGGCCGACCAGGCGGCCAGCACGGCGCGGACCTGCTCGTCCTCCACCGCGCCGCTGCCCAACGCCACCACACCGGTGCCGGCGGCCAGCACCGGCAGGGCGACGGCCCGCTCGACCTCGCGCAGCGCCTCCTCGCCGTCCTGCACCAGCAGGTCGGCGGGGGTGCGGCCCGTGCGACCGGTCACCAGGACGTCGGTGTCGGCCAGAGGCGAGCCCCAGCGTTCGGCGAGCACCGCGGCCACCTCCGCGACCGGCGCGCCGGGCGGGCCGACAAGGACCAGCGCGACCTGCGGGCTCACCGCAGCAGCTCGGGCACGGAGTCCAGGTAGGCGGCCAGGTTGCGCCGCACCTCCGCGAGGCTGTCGCCGCCGGTCTTCTCCAGCAGCGCCTGTGCCAGCACGAGGGCCACCATCGCCTCGGCCACGACGGCCGCCGGCGGCACCGCGCACACGTCCGAGCGCTGGTGCTGGGCCTGGGCCGGTTCGCCGGTCGCGACGTCGACCGTGCGCAGCGCGCGGGGCACCGTCGAGATGGGCTTCATGGCGGCGCGGACCCGCAGCACCTCACCGGTGGACATGCCGCCCTCGATGCCGCCGGCCCGGTTGGTGGCCCGCACCAGGTGACCGTCGACCCGGTCGATCTCGTCGTGCGCGGCAGAACCGCGCCGGGTCGCCGTGGTGAAACCGTCGCCGACCTCGACCCCCTTGATGGCCTGGATCCCCATGAGCTCACCAGCGATCCGGGCGTCCAGCCGCCGGTCGGCGTGCACGTAGCTGCCCAGCCCCGACGGCAGGCCGTAGGCGAGCACCTCGACCACACCGCCGAGCGTGTCACCGTCCTTGCGGCACGCGTCGATCTCGGCCACCATCGCCGCGCTCGTCTCGGCGTGCAGGCAGCGCACCGGGTCCTCGTCCAGCCGGTCGACGTCGTCGGGCACCGGCAGCGGCGCGCCCTCGGGCACGGCGACCGGGCCGATCGCCACGACGTGCGACACCAGGCGCACCCCGGCGGCCTGCTCGAGGAGCTTGGCCGCGACCGTGCCGAGCGCGACCCGCATCGCGGTCTCGCGCGCACTGGCCCGCTCGAGCACCGGGCGGGCGTCCTCGAACCCGTACTTGCGCATCCCCACGAGGTCGGCGTGACCCGGACGCGGCCGGGTGAGCGGGGCGTTGCGGGCCCGCGACAGCGCCTCGACGTCGTCCACCGGGTCGGAGGCCATCACCTGCGACCACTTCGGCCACTCGGTGTTCGCCACCTCGACGGCGACCGGCCCGCCCTGGGTCAGACCGTGCCGGACGCCCCCGAGCAGACGCACCTCGTCCTGCTCGAAGGACATCCGGGCACCACGCCCGTACCCGAGCCGACGGCGGGCCAGCGCGGCCTGCACGTCACCGGAGACGACACCGACCCCGGCCGGCATCCCCTCGAGGATGCCCACCAGGGCCGGGCCGTGCGACTCACCCGCGGTCAACCAACGCAGCATGGGCCGATCCTTTCACGGCCCGGAGGTGGGGCGGTCAGCCAGCGGCCGTCGCCGTCGGGCTCGGCGTCGCGGAGGCGTTCGGATCGGGCAGGACGAGGAGGGCGCCGGTGATCTGGTCGGTGAAGGGCGGTCCGCTCGCCGCGTCCGACCGGGTCTCGTTCACCCCGGTGACGACGACCAGACGGGCCATCGCAGTCTGCAGGTCGCTCAGGAAGGCATCGAGGTTGCCGCGCTCCCCAGCCGTCTGGATGACCACCGGGATGAGCACGAGGCCGGACGCGGGCGCTGGCGCGGGCGCTGCCGTCGGTGTCGCCGACGCGCTGGGCGACGGTGTGGCGGCCGGTGACGGCGCGGCGGTCGCGGTCGTCGGCGTCTGCACCTGGACGCTCTGCAGGGTCACCTGGTGGGCCGCCGCCGTGTCCTGGAGCTGACGCAGCAGCTCGGGGATCTGGGCGGAGGACGGTACCGCGGCCTGCAGAGCCTGCAGGTCGGCCCGCATCTGCGGAAGCTGCTCGCTCTGGGTCTTGAGCGCGGTGAGGCCGATCGACCGGACCTCGTTCGCCGAGGACGTCGCCTCGGCCTCGGCCCGCACGCTCGCGGCGGCATCAAGAGCCGGCGACAGCAGCAGGAACCACAGACCCGCCACCAGGACGAGAGCGAGCAGGACGGCACCGATGACCCAGGTGCGCAGCTTGGTCAGCCCCATCACTTGCTCCCTGCCTTGTCGAACCGGTGGGCCAGCAACGCGTCCGAGAGCTGGAGAGTGCCCTGCACGTCGTAGGAGGTGCGCCCCTTGTCGTCGGTCTGCGTCGCGGCTGAGATCCGCACGTCGGTGAAGCCCGGGATGGCGGCGAGGCTGTCCATCCAGGCGGCGACGTCGGGGACGGTGTCCGAACGTGCGGTGAACTGCAACGAGGCGACGCCGGCGACGGCCAGCGGGTCGGCCTTCGTGGTCGTCGGCTCGGTGAGCTTGGAGGTGAGGGTCTGGACGGTCGTTCCGGACGGCAAGGAGGCCGTGAACGATGCGAGCACCGGCTGCCAGAGGATCTCGGTCTGGGTGGTCGCTGCGACTCGCGCGGCCTTCACCTGCGCTGCCTTGGCCTTGACCTGCGGCACCTCGGCGTACTTGGCTTCCTCGGTCGCCAGCCTCGCGGACTCGGTCTGGGCGGTGGTGAGCTGCTCCTGGGCGTCGTGACCCTCGTACATCACGGCCCCGTAGCTGACGGCGCCGAGTGCGAGAAGACCGATGAGCCCGAGCCCGAGCAGGCGCCGGACGGCGCGCACCTTGCGCGCGTCTCGCACGTGCTGGGGCAGCAGGTTGACCTGGGCGAGCGGCAACGGCGCATGGGGGGGCGTCGCCCCGGGCTTCGTGCGCCGCAGTGTCGTGGTGCTCATGCGGCAGCTCCGTGTGCGAGTCCGATCGAGAGTGCGAGCGAGGCGGAGCGGGCCCTGAGGGCCGCGCCGTCGACGTGCTTCTCCGGGCGGAGCCGCGCCAGGGGGTCGCCGAGCACCACCGGGACGCGCGTCGCGCTCGCCAGGTACTGGCCCAGGCCGGGAAGCGCGACGCCACCACCTGTGACGACCGTCGTGGCGATACCGGCGCCCGGATGGTTGCCCTGGTAGTACACGAAGGTGTTGCGGACGGACTCGATGAGCTGACGCACCATCCCGGCGAGGGTGTCCCGGGCGGGGCCGTTCTCGGAGAGCATGCCCTGCTCCTGCTTGATGGCCTCGGCCTGGGCGGGCGAGACCTGGAGGGTGGAGGCCAGCGTGCTCGTGATCGCCTGACCACCCATGGGCAGCATCCGGACCAGTCGCGGCGTCCCGCGATCGGCGATCACCACGGTGGTGCCCGAGGCCCCGAAGTCGACGATCGCCACGACCTGGTCGGCGAGCTCGTCGTGCGAGACCGCACGGGTGAGCGCGAACCCGTTGAGGTCGACCATCACCGGCCGCAACCCCGCGGCCTCGGCCGCCTCGACGTTGGTCTCGACCGTGCGCCGCTGGGCTGCGACGAGCATCCCGCGCATCACGTGGCCGCCGGCACCGTCATCCCCCTCGAAGGTCGGCAGGAAGTCGAGGATCGCGTCGTCGAGCGGCATCGGGAGCGCGTCGGCGACATGGAAGGGCAGCGCGGTGCGGCGGTCCGCCGGTGGGATCCACGGCATCTCGAGGTCACGGACGAGCACTCGCTGGTTGCCCACGCCCAGCACGACGTCCTTCGACGTGAAGTGTCCGCGCGCCCAGAGCTCCTTGAGCGCCCCGGCCACGATCGACGCCTCGACGACCTCGCCGTCGCGCACCGCGCCCGGCGGGAGCTGCGTCTGCGCGTGGTGCAGCAGCGCCGGGTGCGCGGTTGCACCGGGTCCGCCGTTGCCGAACTGGAGCTCGACGGCTCGCAGCGTCGTGGTGCCGATGTCCAAACCGATGACGCGTGTCGCTCCCACCGCTGCCCCTCCCGGAACTGGTCTCCCCCGGTGTATCGGCCTGAGAGGGCCGACCTTGAGCGACCTGCCGCACTCGACCCCCGTGCGGTTGAACTGGGGCTTCGCCCTCAGAACGCTCCGAGGTACGCCGCCCACAGCGGCTCGCCCCAGACGGCGCCCACGGCTGCGCCGAGGAGCATCCAGGGACCGAACGGGATCGCCGTGCGCCGCCCGGCGCGACCGACGACGATGAGCACGATCCCGGCGACGCCACCCAGGAGGAACGCGGCGAAGCTGCCGACCGCGAACGCTCCCCACCCGACCGCGGCCAGCGCCGCCCCGAGCAGGCCGGCGAGCTTGACGTCGCCCATCCCCATGCCGCCGGGCTTGACCACGGCGAGCAGGAAGTAGATCCCACCGAGCAGCAGCCCGCCGAGCAGCGCCCGCAGGAGCATCGACCAGTGGGCGCTACCTCCGGGGGCGGCGGCCGCGAGCACCAGGAGCACGGCAACGACGGGGTACGAGGGCAGCACGAGCGCATCGGGCAGCCGGTGGACGTCGAGGTCGATGAGCGCCAACGCGACCCCGAGCCCGCACAGGTAGAGGACGACGGGCAACGCCCATGTCGGTCCCGTGAGCGCGGTCGCGACCGCGAACACCAGCGCGGTCCCTGCCTCGACCATCGGGTAGCGCACCGAGATGGGTTCCCGGCAGTCGCGGCACCGGCCACGCAGGACCAGCCAGGACACCACCGGGATGTTGTCGTACGGGCGGATCGGGTGCTCGCACCTCGGGCAGGCGCTCGGCGGCCGGACGACGGACAGACCCGCGGGCACGCGGTAGACCACGACGTTGAGGAACGACCCGATCAGCAGGCCGACGAGGGCGGCGAGGGCGACGAGCACGCCTCAGCCTTTCAGACTGCCGGGGGTCGGGATCTCACCGAGGGAGCGCAGCGACCAGCGCGAGTCCTTCCAGCGGGGCAGGTAGGGCGGAAGCACGTAGGTGAGCCGCTGGTCGTAGCTGTAGTTCTTCAGGTACCCGGTCGACCCCGACCCCGTACCGACGGCACCACGCCAACGCTGAGCGATCGACCCGGCGACATAGAGCTTCTTGCCACCGCCGTACCCCTCGTCGTACTCCTGCACGTAGAACGAGTGCTGCAGGGTCTGGATGGCAGCCGCGACCTGAATCCCCTTGGTCGGGTTGAGCGCGCCGACGGCAGGGTCGGTGATGCGGTGCGGCCAGGTCGCCGTGTCGATCTCGGAGCCGTCGGCCTTCACGGGGTGGAAGATCTCCACCGAGTTCTGCGCGACGAGTCCCAGGAGGTCGTCACCCGTGGGGCCGCCCGACCGCACGAGGTCGCCGGTCACGACGATGGACTGCGACGTGGCCAGGGTCACCTGCCCGTCGAAGGCCCCTTCGACGTAGAGGTTGCCCTTCTCGCAGCGCTTGTTCGTCGTGGTCATCGTCACGTCGTTGGCGAGGGGCAGGGTCCCGTCGATCTGGCCGGTGCTGCACGCCCCGGGTGTCGCCTTCGTCGAGTCACCGACGTAGATCACCAGACCGCTCGGGATCGCGACCGTCTGGCCGTTGATGTCCGTCCCGGTCCCGCAGCTGGGTGCCGAGCCACCGGACTTGGCAACCGCGACCGGTGCGGTCCCGCCGTTCGCGGTCGACCGGTTCCACACCTTCATCTGGGTGCCGTTGAAGATGATCCTGGTCGCGCCGACATAGTGGCAGCCGGGGTAGGCGGCGAACGCGTCCGACGTGTCCGACAGGTAGTCGGGGGCGTGGTACTGGGGGGCGATCGAGTTGAAGTTCGCCACGGACCCGCTGCGCAGGCACTTCTGCTCCCAGTCGGAGTTGGTCGCGCCGAGCTTGACACAGCTGGGGTTCGCGGTCGTCACCTGCGAGAGAAACGACGGCTTGACGCCGCCCGAGGCACTGCCCCAGATGGTGTCGTTGGTGAACACCTTCCCGTCGATGACGTCGCCACCGATGAACGTGATCTCCTTGCAGCTGTAGTCCGACCGGGCGTGCCCGCTCGAGTCGCGCCACCAGTGGTACGCCTTGTCGTAGCCGTTGCCTCCGCAGGCGGTCTTGGCGGCCGAGCTGTACCCGCTCCAGCTCGAGGGATACACCGCGGTGTTCGTCGGGTCGGCGGACTCGAAGTCCGTGTAGTACACGTAGTCGGACGCACCTTGCTCCCCGACGATCGACTGCACCGTCTGGTAGACGCCGTTGGACCGACCCGTCGCGGTCACCGTGATGCGCCCCTGGGCCAGCCTGGTGGACAGGTCGAGCGAGTAGTGGAACGCGGCCGCCGTCGGGTCGGTACTTCCGGGGACCACCGGCACCCATCCCACCGCGGTGGTCGAGCCCCACCCGCATGCGGTCCCGCCGGGGACCGTCGGCCCCTGCAGCGCCGTGTTGCTGCAGTCGAGCGTCGACCCGTACGCCGAGTTCGCGTTGAGACGCGACAGCAGCTCCTCGACACCCGACTGCGCAGCGGACATCGCGGACGCCTGGTCCTGGTCGTTCCTGGCGTACTTCTGGGATCGGACCACGTAGCCCAGCGTCGTGAGGAGCACCAGCGAGAGCACGACCATCGTGCCCACCACCAGGACGAGCGTCGACCCCTCGTCACCGCCGCGCAGACGGCGCAACGCTCCACGGCGGCTCATCCGCGTGCTCCTCATCATCGTGGTGTCAGGACTGTCTGCTGGTTCGGCAGGTCGATGCGCCCGAGGTACGTGGTCGGCTTGGCCTGCGTCGCACCCGTGCGCTGCACCGAGATCCTCAGGTCGACCACCATGACGCTGGGCAGCTCGGTCGCGGTGAGCGCGCCCCCGGCGCTCTGCAGCTGGGTGCCGGTCGAGCTCAGGTAGCCGAAGACGACCGGGCTGGTCTTCACCGTGGCCCCGGGCGTCAGGTCGGTGGTGGTGACCGTCGTCGACAGGCAGCTCGCCTTCGTCGCGTCGCAGAAGGAGTACGCGCCGCCGGCCAGGGTCGCCTTCTGGACCGTCTCGACGAGGTGGCCCGCGGTGGTCCCCGTCGCCGGCACGGAGTAGGTCACCTTGATCGGGCCGGTCGCGCCGTTCTCGTTGCCGAAGTTCGAGAGGAACGACACCGACGTTCCCGACGCGCTGAGGAAGGCGGTTCCGGCGCCGCACCCCGCGGTGCACGACATCGAGAGCTGACCGGGCGCTGCGGCCGAGCGCAGGGTGGTGCTGATCCGGTCGGCGGCCTGACGCCCGATGTCGGTCTGGTCCTGGCGGGCGACGACCTGTGCGGCCGACCGCTGCAGCCCGCTGCTGGTGGCGACCGTCGCCGCCAGGACGATCGCGGCGACGATCATCGTGACGAGCAGCTCGACCATGCTGGTCCCGTTGTCGTCCTTCACGCGGACCGGTCTCTGTTGCCTCATGGGGTCACCGCCACGGTCGTCGCCTGTCCGTACGGCACGGCGACGGGCCCCGTCCCGACGAGGGCCTGGCACGCTCCGGCGGCGTTGGCCCAGTAGAGGTACCAGCTGCCGGCCGGCACCTGCTGCGCGGCGGTGCGGGCGTCGGTGAGCACGAGGGCCGTGCTCTGGGCTGCACTCGCCGGGCACGCCGGTGCGGTCACCGCGTCGGACGGGACGGCCCGCAGAACCCGCGGGTCGGTCGACCCGGTCACCATGAGCGTCGTCGCGCTCCACGCGACCGTGGTCGTGTCACCGGCCGCGACCTTGATCGACGTGGGACCGGGCGAGCAGCTGTACCCCGTGCCGTCGGCGTACAGGTCCCAGGTCCCGGGCAGCACCGAGAACCCTGCCGGGTTGACCCGCCTGGAGGTGGGCCCGCAGGGGGTCCCGGCGGCCACGACGACGACGGAGGTGAGCGCCGGCGGACCACCGGTCACCTGGACCTTCGCGGCGGGCAGCTGAAGGGTGACGGTCGTCGTCTGCCCGGGGCTGACCTTCGTCGCCACCGGGGCCGGTGCGGGGGTCGCACCGGTCGGGTTGAAGTCGACGGCATAGGTGGTCGGCCACAGGTCGGTCGGCACGGCGGTCGAGGAGCCGATGAGGGTGACGGTCTGGTCGATGGCCGGTCCCGACCCGGTGCTCCGCACCTGAGCGCGCAGACCGAGTGCCGCCACCGCGGCGTCGTCCACGGGGGCGCCCCCGGCGTCCACCACCGCCAGCGCGAGGTGACCGGGCCGGTCGTAGGTGAAGGGGGTCGTGCCGGCTGCCGTGTTGAGCGTGCCGGGAAGTACCAGGCCCAACGAACGGTCCGGGTTGGTCACACCGCCGACGATGTCCATGTACCCGGTGTCGGTGAGCACGGCCCGGTACTGCGCACCGCCGGATCCGGGGGCGAGCTGGACGACGGCACACCCCGCGTCGTCGGTCAGGCCGGACCGGGTGTCACCGTTGTCGCCCACGACCTTGACGCCGCGCCCCGGGTTGGCCGCTCCCGTGGAGTCGACCACCTTGACTGCCGCGAACGCAGCGGTGCCTGACAGCCCGTTGCCCTTGCCGGGCGACAGGAGCGCTGAGTTCTTGACCGGCTCGACCGATCCCATGCCTGGCCACGTCACGGTGACCGTGACGAGCACGGCCGCGTTGCTGAAGAGGGACCCGCCGTCGCATGCGGACGTGGCGCCGAGGACGGGGTTCCAGACCGACGTGCGCACCACCGTGTACGCGGTGCCGTCCACGACGAGCGGGGAGCCCACGGTGCCGCCCGCCAGGGGGTCCGGGTTGGTGACGGTGCCCTGGTTCACCAGGTCCTGTGCCGCGGTCGTCGAGGCGAAGAAGGTGGACCGGACGGTGTCGACCTCACGCGCGGCGAGGTTCGCGGCGGCGATCCGGTTGCGGTTCGACACGCCCATCGCCTGGCTCGCGAGCAGAAGGGTGAGCAGCGCAGCGGCGAAGCCGGCGAACAGCACCATCGCGACGACCACCTCGATGAGGCTGAAGCCGGAGTCGTCGCCACGTGCAGGGAGTGGTGCTCCTTGACGCTGGTGCGCTGCCATGCTCACTCCCCCGGATGGTTCTCGATCACCGTGGAACGGGGGTGTGCCGACCGTTGTCGGCCGGCACACCCCCGTGCCGAGCCCTAGACCCCTATCACGGAATCGTGGCGCCGCAGCTGCCCTTGGCCAGCCCGTCCTGGCTGTACTGCCACGAGACCTTGTCGCTCGTGTAGACGTAGGCGCAGTACGAGGTGTTGCTGGTACCGGAACCGGCGGCCGTGTTGCCGGCGGAGAGCTTCCCGTCGGTCACTGCGGCAGTGTCCTTCAGAGTCCAGCTGCCGGAGCTCGTGCTGACCGTGAGCGCTCCGGTCCCGTCGACGTAGTACGCCGCGATCTCCTTGCCGATGGTCGACACATCAGCCTTGGCCGACGTCTCCCGCGCCTTCTTCTGCTGGTTGAGGAACACGGGGATGGCGATGGCCGCCAGGATGCCGATGATGATCATGACGACGAGCAGCTCGACGAGGGTGAAGCCCCCGTCGCGCTCGTCCATGGACTTGCGAATTCGTGCGATCACAGTCAACTCCAGTCCGTCGGTACGGGGTTCGTGACCAGACCGCCCGAAGGAGGCCTGACACCAGTCACCATCGGCATCGACTGGTGAGACCTGAGACCGCGAGAGCAGTGTCACCCCGACGGACGCATGGCCTGTCACCTGGGCCGATGACACGGCACACCCCTACTTGATGACGTCGAAGACCTGGAAGATCGGCAGGTACATCCCGACGACCATCGCGCCCACGATCGCGCCGATGACGACGATCATGAGTGGCTCGATGAGGCTCGTGAGGGAGTCCGTCGTGGCCTCGACCTCCTGGTCGTAGAACTCCGAGATCTTCGCCAGCATGACGTCCAGCGCACCGGTGTCCTCGCCGACGGACATCATCTGCACCACCATCGGCGGGAAGACGTCGTGGTGCGACAGCGGCTGGGTGAGGGAGCGCCCCTGGCGCACCGACTCTCCGATGTCCTTGACGGCGTCCTCGACCACCACGTTGCCGCTGGTCTGGCCGACGATGTCCAGGGCCTGCAGCAACGGGACGCCGGCGTGCAGCATGGTGCCGAGGTTCCGGGTGAACCGGGACACCGCGATCTTGCGGTTGAGCTCGCCGAAGATCGGCAGCTTGAGCTTGAGCGGGTCGAGCCGGCGGCGCACCCCCTCGTCGTGCTTGTGCCGGGACCACCACACGCTGAACAGCACCACCACGACGATGGTCGGCAGGATCCCGATCTTCATCCCGTTCGAGATCGCGACCAGGACCCGCGTGAAGAACGGCAGCTGCGCACCGAAGCCGTCGTACATCTTGGCGAACGTGGGCAGGATGAACAGCATCATCCCGATGACCGCCAGCAGCGCGATGATGAGCACGATCACGGGGTAGGCCATCGCGCTCTTGATCTTGCCGCGCAGCTTGACCTCGGCCTCGAAGTTGTCGGCGATGGCCAGGAGCGCCTGGTCGAGGAACCCGCCGACCTCGCCGGCCCGCAGCATGTTCACCATGAGTGGTGGGAACACCTTGGGGTGCTTGCTCAGCGCCACCGACAGCGACAGCCCCACCTCGACGTCGTTGCGGACCTGCGCGACGACCTTCGCGAGGGCCGGGTTCGGCGTCTGCTCGGCGAGGATCGCCAGCGCCCGCAGCAGCGACAGGCCGGCGTTGATCATCGTCGCCAGCTGACGGGCCATCACCGACAGGTCCTTGAGACCGATCTTGTCGGTCATCCCGGGGATGTGGATCTCGGCGTTGAGACCGCTCGTCTTGACCTCGGTGATCGCCACCGCGGCCAGACCCATCTCCTGCAGCCGGTGGGCGACGGCCACCTGGTCGGAGGCCTGGACCCGCCCCTTGACGACCTTGCCGCCCTGGTCGCGGACCGAGTACTCGAAGGTCTTCGTCTCGTTCGACATCACATGCCTCCCTGCTGGACCCGCACCGCGCCCTGGCTGTACCCGGTCGGTCGCCCGACGAGCCGGGTGAAGTCCTCGAGGTTGTGGCAGGCCTCGATGCCGGTCTCGTAGCTGATGTGACCGTCGCGCACCAGGTGCGCCAGGTGCTGGTCCATCGTGTGCATGCCCTGGCTGGCTCCTGCCTGGAGCATCGAGTAGACCTGGTGGGTCTTCCCCTCGCGGATGAGGTTGCGGATGGCCGGGGTGGCGATCATCACCTCGGTCGCGGCGACCCGGCCGGGCGCGTCGGAACGTCGGCACAGGTTCTGGCAGACGACGGCCTGCAGCGCACCCGCCAGCTGGGTGCGCACCTGCTCCTGCTGCGCCGACGGGAACACGTCGATGATGCGGTCGATCGTCTGCGCGGCGTCCTGGGTGTGCAGGGTCGCGAACACGAGGTGCCCGGTCTCGGCGGCTGTGAGGGCCACCGAGATGGTCTCCAGGTCCCGCATCTCACCGACCAGGATGATGTCCGGGTCCTGCCGGAGCACGTGCTTGAGCGCCGCGGCGAACGAGAGCGTGTCCTGGCCGACCTCGCGCTGGTTGATGATCGCCTTGTTGTGCCGGTGCAGGAACTCGATCGGGTCCTCGACGGTCATGATGTGGTCGGCGCGGGTGCGGTTCGCCAGGTCGATCAGCGCGGCGAGCGTCGTGGTCTTGCCGGAACCGGTGGGACCGGACACCAGGACGAGCCCCCGCGGCAGCCCGGCGAACGACGCCAGGATCGGCGGCATCCCGAGCTTCTCCAGCGGCTTGATCTCGTAGGGGATGAGACGGAAGGCCGCCCCGACCGACGTCCGCTGCAGGTACATGTTGACGCGGAACCGGGCCAGGCCGCGCACCGAGTAGGAAAGGTCCAGCTCGAGCTCGGACTCGAACCGCTCACGCTGCTTCTGGGTGAGGATCGCGAACAGTGCGCGGCGCAAGGAGTCGGGCGTCTGCGGCCCGAAGCCCTCCACCGGGGTCAGCGCACCGGACACGCGCATCATCGGCGGGGCGAAGGTCGTCAGGTGCAGGTCGGACGCCCCGGCCGCGACCATCGCTCGCAGCGTGGCGTCCAGGTCGAGGTCACCGGCCTCGGGGGCGGAACCCGCTCGAGGCGTGACGACTGTTCGCGCACCCTCGTACGAGGCTGGACGTGCAGGCCCGGGCTGCTGCGACATGGTGCTCACGCGACCACCCTCAGGATCTCCTCGACGGACGTGCGACCGAGCGCCACCTTGCGCCAGCCGTCGTCACGCAGACCGACCATCCCCTCGGCGGCCGCCGTCTCGGCGATGTCCGAGCTGGACGAGTGCGTCACTGCGTGCCGTTCGATCGCCTCCGTCACCGGCATCACCTCGTGCAGCGCCAACCGGCCGTGGTACCCGGTGCGCGAGCAGGCAGGGCAGCCGCCGGGACGGTACAGCTCGGGAAGCGGCTCCCCCGGGTTCCACGGGAACCTCGCGGAGACGAGCTCGGCAGGATCCGGCCGGTACGCGACCTTGCACCGTTCGCACAGGCGCCGCGCCAGACGTTGGGCGACGACACAGTCGAGCGCCGAGCCCACGAGGAACGGCTCGATGCCCATCTCGACGAGCCGGGTGACCGCCGACGGCGCATCGTTCGTGTGCAGCGTCGAGAGCACGAGGTGCCCGGTGAGCGCCGCCTCGATCGCGATCTGGGCGGTCTCGTGGTCGCGGATCTCACCGAGGAGCACCACGTCCGGGTCAGACCGCAGGATCGACCGCAGCGCACCGGCGAAGGTCAGCCCCGCCTTCGGGTTGACCTGCACCTGGTTGATCCCGGGCAGGCGGTACTCGACGGGGTCTTCGACCGTGATGACGTTGATCTCCGGGCGGGACACCGCGTTGAGGGTCGCGTACAGGGTGGTCGACTTGCCCGAGCCGGTGGGCCCGGTCACCAGGATCATCCCGTAGGGCTTGGAGTAGGCCGCCTGGTAGGTCGCGTAGTTGTCGTCGAGGAAGGACAGGTCCCGCAGGTCGAGGCTCGCGGTGGAGTTGTCGAGGATGCGCATGACGACCTTCTCGCCCCACACCGTGGGCAGGGTCGCGACGCGCAGGTCGATCTTGCGGCCGTTGTGCACGACCGACATCCGGCCGTCCTGGGGCTTGCGCTTCTCGGCGATGTCGATGTCGGACAGGATCTTGATCCGGCTGATCACGGCACCCTGGATCTGCTTGGGCGAGCGCTGCATCTCGTGCAGCACGCCGTCGATCCGGTACCGCACCCGCAGGTCGTGCTCGGCTGGTTCGACGTGGATGTCCGAGGCCCGGTCGGTGATCGCCTGGGTGACCATGAGGTTGACGTAGCGGACGATCGGGGCGTCGTCCTCGACGATGTCGCCCATCCGCGACAGGTCGGTGTCCTGCGGCAGCTGCGAGTCCTCGAAGGCCGAGGAGAGGTCGCCCATCTCCTCGTCGGCGCGGCAGAACCGGTCGAGGGCACGCAGCAGGTTGTCCCGGGTGGCGACCACCGGCACCACGGACATCCCCGACGCCGTCCGCACGTCATCGACGGCGACCACGTTGCCCGGGTCGGACGTGGCCATCACCAGCTGACCGCTGACGAAGGCCACCGGCAGCACCGTGTACCGCCGGCACAGCGACGGGGGCACCACGCTCACCGCGGCGCGGTCCACCGGGTAGTCGTCGAGGTCGATGAACTGCATGCCGACCTGCGCGGCCAGCGCGCGCACGAGCTGGTCCTCCGTGAGGATGCCCAGCTCGACGAGCGTGCGTCCCAACGACTGACCCATGGAGACCTGCGCGTCGAGCGCCGCCAACAGCTGGCTCTCGGTGACCAGTCCTTCGTCCAGCAGGATCTCGCCCAGCTGCTTCACCCCGGTGCCTCCCACGCCTCGCCCACGGTCCATCTGCCTCATCGGCAGCCGGACCCGTGGAACTGAGGAGTGATCAGGTCAGGGCGAGCGCGGCCTCCAGGGCGGCGTCCATCTGCGCCAGCGGTGCGTCGTGCCCTGTCATGAGGCGCACCTGCTCGCACGCCTGGTGCAGCAGCATCCGCTCACCGGTGATGCCGACACCGCCGGAACGCTGCCAGGCGTGCAGCAACGGCGTGGGCCGCACGTCGTACCGGGCGTCGAGCAGCACCCCGGACAGCGGGCCGAGCTCGGCCGCCACGACGTCGGCGCCGTCCTCCGGGACGGTCGAGACGACGAGGTCCACCTGGGTGACGCCCCGGTGCGCCTCGTGCAGCGGACGCAGCGTGATGTCGATGCCCATCCGGTGCGCGGCGGGCATGAGCGAGGCGGCGCGTGCGACCGACCGCACGTACACGACCGGCGCAGCGACCCCGAGCTGGGCCAGCGCTGCCAGGGACGCGGACGCCGTCGCACCGCCGCCGAGCACCGCGGCCGTGCTGGCCGTGGTCACGCCCGCTTCTCGGAAGGCCTGCACGATGCCGTAGACGTCCGTGTTCGCCGCCACGGACGGACGCCCCTGGGCATCGACGACGACGGTGTTGGCACCGCCGACGACCTGGGCGAGCGGTTCGACGTGGTCCACCAGGTCGAGCACCGCCGCCTTGAGCGGCATCGTGAGCGAGAGCCCGGCCCACCCCGCGTCGAGCCGGGCGATGTGCTCGGGCAGCTGCGGGATCGTCACGTCGAACGCGTCGTACGTCCAGCCGTCCAGCCCAAGCGCGGCGTAGGCGGCACGGTGCAGCACCGGCGACAACGAGTGCGCGATCGGATGCCCGTAGACCGCTGCACGCAGCGGTGAGCGACGTCCGCTCACGGGGTCGCCGTCGCGCTCTGCTGGGCCGCCCGCCAGTCGTTGTACTGCTTCTTCGCGGCCTGGAAGTCGGAGTAGTTGTCCGTGAACACGGTCTCCCCCGTGTCGAGGTTGACCGTCACCCAGAACAGCCAGCTGCCGTCCGCCGGTGCCAGCACCGCGTCGATCGACGCCTCGCCGGGCGAGGCGATGGGCGTGGGCGGGAGCCCCGTGAGCACTCGCAGGTTGTACGGGTTCGACGTGTCCGCCAGCTCGCTCGCGGTCAGGTCCAGCCCCGACTTGTTCAGTCCGTACGCCGTCGCCGAGTCGATCTGCAGCGGCATGTTCTTCGCCAGCCGGTTCTCGATCACGCGGGCCATCGTGGCGCGGTCCTCGTCGCGGCTCGCCTCCTTCTCGATGAGCGAGGCCTTGATGAGCACGGCCTCCTGCTGATCGGCGGCCACACCCTTGGCAGCGAGCACCTGGGTCGTCTTGGCGACCATCTGCGAGAGCACCGACGCGGCCGTGGCCTTCGGGTCGACCTCGTAGGTGGCCGGGAAGAGCCAGCCCTCGACCTTGCCGCCGGCCTGCTGGGGCAGCCCGATCGCCGCGGGGTCTGCGGCAGCAGCCTGCAGGTCGGCGAGCGGGATCGTCGTCTTCTCGGAGATCTTCTGCAGGATCTGCGCCGCGGTGAGGCCCTCGGGGATGGTCACCTTGAGCGAAGCCTTGCTCGCCGGGTCCAGGAGCGCGGCCACCGCGTCCGACGCCTTCATCTTGAGCAGCAGGTTGTACGTGCCCGGCTGGATCTTGGCGGCATCGGGGTTCGCCTTGTAGGCCTTGGTGAACGCACTCGTCGTGGCCACCACACCGGCCTGCTGGAGAGTCTTGGCCATCTCCGCGCCGGTGTCGCCGGCGTTGACGACGACCTGCACCGTCGGCCCGCCCGGCCCGGGGTAGTCCTCGACCGAGGAGGTCGATCCGCCGCTGGGCCAGAACACCATCTTCGCGACGTAGCCGACCCCGGCCACCATCGCGATCGCCACCACGAGGACGAGCAGGGACCGCGCGCGGTGACCGCGCCGCCTGGTGGACTCGTGGTGCTCCACGGGCGGCTCCGACCCGCCGCCCAGCAGCGCGAGGGGCGAGTCGTCGGCGACATCGACCGCAGTGTGAGTCGGTTCGACACCCACCGGCTGCGCCGGCCAGGACGGGCCCGCCGCGGGCGCGCCGGGTGTCCGGGACTCCTCCGTGGGCCAGGTGCCGGCGGCCGGGATCCCCGTCGTGGGCACCTCGGCGCGTGAGGGGAAGCGACCGGGCCCCGCCGCGGGCGCAGGAGGCTGGCCGGTCTGCTGGTGCTGCACCGGCGGGTGCGCCGGGAGGTCGGCGTCGGCGGCCGGACCTGCCGACCCGGTCACCGGGGGGAACGGGCCGACCGATGGGGTGACCGGGGGCAACGACCCCGCGCCGCCGCTGCTCGGAGGCTGCGTCCAGCGGGGACGGGCCGGCGGAAGCGACGGCGCCTCTGCCGGACGGGACGGGGCGGCCTGGCCCCACGGGGAGGCGCCCGGCGCGGGCAGCACCGGCTGCCGTGCCTCGGGAGTGGCCGGCGGGACCGGGCCGTTCGAGGGTGGCGCAGCCGACGGTGTCGCTGCCGCCGCGGCACGCCGCGCCTCGGCCTCACGCAGCTCGCGACGAGTGACTCGTCGGGTGGCCGAGGTCATCGTCTCGGGCTCGTTGCCATCGTCGCCGAAGCCACCGGACGGTCCGCGGGGCGGCCATCCGGGCGTCTGCTCGTCGCTCACGTCGGTGTCACTCCTGTGTCGTCCGAAACCTCCTGCGCGCTCCCCCGCCCGGTGCGGCGACGTGGCGGGTCGGTCTCGACCACCTCGCCGGGCCGGGAGCCCGACGCACGTTCCGCGTCCAACGCATCCTGCAGAATCACCACCGCGGCCGCCTGGTCGACGACCGCACGGTGCTTCTTCGTCGACCGACCGGCCGACCGCAGCGCCTGGTGGGCGCTCACGGTGGACAGCCGCTCGTCGACGAGCCTCACCATGACAGGCGTCACGGCGAGCGCCAGCTGATCAGCGTACGCGCGCACCGCCGAGGCCGATGCACCCTCCCGGCCCGACAGGTGCCGCGGCAGCCCCACGTACACACAACCCGCGCCTCGCTCGCGCACCTCGTGCACGATCAGGTCGATCGAGCGTGGCCGTTCGAGCGTTGCGACCGGGGTGGCGAGCAGCCCGTCCGGGTCGGAGCAGGCCAGTCCCACCCGCACGGTGCCGACATCGACGCCGAGCCGGACGTGCCGCATCTGCGGTCCGGGCTCGGCGTCGAGCATCGGGTCGTCGCTCAGCGCGCCACCGCCGCCGTCACGGCGTCGAGCGCCTCCTGCACCGCCTCCAGACGGGTGCCACCGCCCTGCGCGACGTCGTCCTTGCCACCGCCACCGCCGCCGAGCACGGCCGAGGCGGTGCGGACCAGCGCACCGGCGGCCAGACCAGCGGCGCGCGCGGCGCCGTTCGTGGCGACCACGAGGGCGACCCGGTCGTTGACGGCACCGGCCACCACGACGACGGCCGGGACCGACTCGCCGAGCCTCGCCCGCACGTCGAGGGCCAGCGCCCGCAGGTCGTCGCCGGACGCGACGTCGGCCGCCTCGTACGCCACGACCCGGGTGCCCGCACGGTCGACCGTAGCGGCCGCGAGCTGCGGTGCGAGAGCGAGCAGCCGCCCCTGGCGCAGCGCGGCGAGCTCGCGCTCGGCGTCCTTGAGCCGGCCGAGCAGGGTCGAGACCCGGTCACCCAGCTCGTCCGGACGGGCCCCGAGCAGACCGGAGAGCTGTCCGACCAGCACCCGCTCACGGGCGTGCTCGGCGTAGGCGCCCTCGCCGACGAGGGCGTCCACCCGGCGCACGCCGGAGCCGATCGACGCCTCACCGAGCACGGTGACCAGGCCGATCTCGCCCGACCGCTTCACATGCGTGCCCGCGCACAGCTCGAGCGACCAGCCGTCACCGATCGACACGACACGCACCTGGTTGCCGTACTTCTCGCCGAACAGCGCCATCGCACCGAGCTCACGCGCCTTGTCCAGCGCCATGATCGTGTCGGTCACCTCGAGGTCGTCCTGCAACCGCAGGTTGACCCGCTCCTCGATCTCGGCCATCGCCGACACCGGCACCGCCTGGCCGCGCCGGAAGTCGAAGCGCAACCGGCTCGGGGCGTTCTCCGACCCGGCCTGCGTCGCGTCCTTGCCGAGCGACTCCTGCAGCGCCTTGTGCAGCAGGTGCGTCGCGGTGTGCGCCCGGGCGATCTGCCCACGGCGCTCGGTGTCGATCGTCGCGACGGTCGGCTCGCCGACCGTGAGCGTGCCGTCCACCAGGCGCCCGCGCTGGACGTTCATGCCCTTGATCGGCGCCTGCACGTCGTCGACCTCGACCCGGGCGCCGCCCGAGGCGAGGATCTCGCCCTGGTCGGCGAGCTGGCCGCCCGCCTCGGCGTAGAAGGGCGTGCGGTCGAGGATCACCTCGACGTTCGCCGGCGCAGTGGCCGCAGGTACGGGGACCCCGTCCACGAGCAGACCCACCACCGTCGCGGGGCTGGACGTCTGCCGGTAGCCGAGGAACTCGACCGGTGCGACCAGGTCGGCGCGCAGCGCCTCGTAGGCCGTGATGTCGGCGTGGCCGGTCTTCTTGGTGAGCGCGTCGGCGCGGGCCCGGGCCTTCTGCTCCCCCATGAGCCGGCGGAACTCCGCCTCGTCGACGGTCACGCCCTGCTCGGCGGCCATCTCCAGGGTGAGGTCGATCGGGAAGCCGTAGGTGTCGTGCAGTGCGAACGCCTCGGACCCGCCGAGCACCGCGCCGCCCTGCGGCCCGACCTGCTCGCGGGCCTTGCGCACCGCGGTGTCCAGGATCGTCGTGCCCGCGGCCAGCGTGTGCAGGAAGGACTCCTCCTCGCCGTACGCCACCTGGGAGATCCGGTCGAAGTCGTCCGCCACGTTCGGGTAGGACGCGCTCATCGCGTCCCGGCTCGCCGGCAGCAGGTGCGGCAGCACGGCCTCGCCGACGCCGAGCAGCCGCATCGAGCGCACCGAGCGGCGCAGCAGCCGGCGCAGCACGTACCCGCGACCCTCGTTGCCCGGCGTCACGCCGTCACCGATGAGCATGAGCGCGCTGCGCACGTGGTCCGCGACCACCCGGAAGCGCACATCGTCCTCGCCGTCGGCGCCGTAGCGCCGGCCCGAGGCCTCCTCCGCGGCCGCGATGACCGGGAACACCTCGTCGATCTCGTAGAAGTTCGGCTTGTCCTGCAGCACGAACGCCAGCCGCTCGAGGCCGGCGCCGGTGTCGATCGCCTTCTGCTCCAGCTCGTGCAGCAGCGGGTAGTCCTTGCCGGTGCCCTCGCCGCGCAGGAACTGGTCGAACACCAGGTTCCAGATCTCCAGGTAGCGGTCGCCGCCGGGGTCGGTGGTGCCGCCGACCGCCTCGGGGCCGTACTCCGGTCCGCGGTCGATGTGGAACTCCGCGCAGGGCCCCGCCGGACCCGGCTGGCCCGTGTCCCAGAAGATCTGCTCACGTGGCAGCCGCACGATCTGCCGCCGGTCGATGCCGACGTTCGCCAGCGCGTCGAGCGACTCGGCGTCCTGGTCCCAGATGGTCACCCAGAGCTTGTCGCCGTCCAGGCCGTAGCCGCCGTCCGCCTGAGCGGTGGTGAGCAGGTCCCAGGCGAACTCGATGGCACCGGTCTTGAAGTAGTCGCCGAACGAGAAGTTGCCGTTCATCTGGAAGAACGTGCCGTGCCGCGTCGTGCGCCCGACGTTCTCGATGTCGTTGGTCCGGATGCACTTCTGCACGCTGGCCACGCGCGGCCACGGTGCCGTCTGGGTGCCCAGGATGTACGGGATGAACGGCACCATGCCGGCGATCGTGAACAGGATCGACGGGTCCGGGGAGATCAGCGGCACGGACGGGACGAGCGCGTGGTCCTTGCTCGCGAAGTAGTCCAGCCAGCGCTGGCGGATGTCGGCGGTACGCATCGGGGGTCCTCGTGGTTCGCGGTGGGCGCGGGGCAGGGGGTGGCTAGAAGGCGTAGCCGTCGTCGTCGTCGGGGTCCTCGGTGGGCTGGTCGGCCCAGTCCTCCGAGATGCGCCGGGACCAGCGGTCCTCGTGCGCACGGCGGGCGCGCAACGCCTCACGGGCGGCCGCGCCGTCAGCGGCGAGCGTGCTCGGGTCGCGGTCGCCGACCAGGGCGGTCATGAGCTCGGTCTCCTTGGCGGCCCAGCCGGCGTCGAACTCGGAGCGGGCGTGCCGCAGCACCTTCGCCACGGAGATCGCGGTGTCGACCGTGCCGGTCGCGGGCTCGGGGACCACCTCGGCCAGCCACGCCCGGCCGCGACGGGCGACCAGGACGGTGAGGCCCACGCCGACGCCGATCCAGAGCAGGCGGCGCATCAGCGGGCACCGCCCAGGACCCGACGCACCCCCGCGCTGAACGCGGCGACCTTGAGCATCGGACGTCCGACGGTCGCCGCGAAGAGCGCGGTGAGCGCGGAGACGTTCTCGGTGACCTCGGCAGCGGCCGTGGTCACCTGGTCGACCTTCTCCAGCTGACCGTTGGACGAGGCGACCAGCGCCGCGGCCTCGTCGATCACCGGCAGCGTGTGCTCCGTGAGGTCGTGCACCGAGACCCGGGCCTCGTCCAGCACCCGGCCGAGCTTGACCAGCGGGACCGCGAGCACACCCACGAGCAGCACGAAGGCGACGGCTGCGATCAGCCCCGCGATGTCGCCACCGGACATGGGCGTCCTCCTGTCTCCTCGGGTGCGCCCTCGACGGGCACCCCACGACCCTACAAGCAGCCGACGAGCACGAACGCCCCGCCGCACGGGTGCGACGGGGCGTTCGGCGCGTGGATCAGCGGGCGTAGAACTCGACGACCAGCTGGACCTCGCACGTGATCGGCACCTCGGCGCGCTTCGGGCGACGCACGAGCACGGCGGACAGCTTCTCGAGCTGCACGTCCAGGTAGCCCGGGACGGTCGGCAGCACGTCGCGGTGGGCGCCGGCGGCGGCGACCTGGAACGGCGTGGTCGCCTGGCTCTTCGGCTTGATCTGCAGCGTCTGGCCCTCGCCGACGCGGAACGACGGGCGGTCCACGATCTTGCCGTCGACCAGCACGTGACGGTGGGTCACGGCCTGGCGGGCCTGCAGGATGGTGCGGGCGAACCCGGCGCGCAGCACCAGGGCGTCCAGACGCGTCTCGAGGTCCTCGACGAGAGCCTCACCGGTGAGGCCCGGGGCCTTGCGGGCGGACTCGTAGGCCCGGGCGAGCTGCTTCTCGCGCAGCGCGTACTGGGCGCGCAGACGCTGCTTCTCGCGCAGCCGGACGGCGTAGTCGGACTCGGTGCGACGACGGGCACGGCCGTGCTCACCGGGCGGGTACGGCCGCTTCTCGAAGTGCTTGACGGCCTTGGGCGTCAGGGCCAGGCCCAGCGCGCGGCTCAGGCGGACCTGGCGGCGCGAGCGGGTGACACTCGTCATCTGTGTGCTTCTCTTCCTGTCGTGTTCACGTCACACCCGGACCGCATGCTGCGGCTGGGCGTGGGGCCGACCATGGATGCGCGGGACCGCGCGGCTAGGACCCCAGGTGGCGCCGGCCGGACGAGATGCACCGCGACCCATGAGCACGTGCCATGAGATCGCAGGGCAGCTGCCCGTCGGCGAACCGGTCCATCCTACCGGATCAGCGCGCCGCCCCCGCGCCGGGGCCCGGACGGCCCGCCAGCAGGGCCCGGATGCGCTCGAGGCGCTCGGCCACCTGGTGCTCGAACCCGCGGCCCGTCGGCTCGTAGTACCGCGTCCCGAGCAGCTCGTCCGGCAGGTACTGCTGGGCCGCGACGCCGGCCGGTTCGTCGTGCGCGTAGCGGTAGCCGGCACCGTGCCCGAGGCCCTGCGCACCCGCGTAGTGGGCGTCGCGCAGATGCGCCGGCACGGTGCCGATCCGGCCGGCGCGCACATCGGCCAGCGCCCGGTCGATCCCGACGTACGCCGCGTTGGACTTCGGTGCCGTCGCCAGGTGCACCACGGCCTCGGCCAGCACGATGCGCGCCTCTGGCATCCCGATGAACGCCACCGCCTGGGCCGCGGCCACCGCCGTCTGCAGCGCCGACGGGTCGGCCATCCCGACGTCCTCGGCCGCGGCGATGACGATCCGGCGCGCGATGAACCGCGGGTCCTCCCCCGCCGCGACCATCCGCGCCAGGTAGTGCAGCGAGGCGTCCACGTCCGATCCGCGCATCGACTTGATGAAGGCGCTGATCACGTCGTAGTGCTGGTCACCGGCCCGGTCGTAGCGCACGACGGCCGTGTCGGCGGCACGTTCGACGTCCTGCGGACCGATCACCGCCGGCTCGCCGGAGGCGGACGCTTCGTCCTGCACCACACCGGCGGCCGCCTCCAGCAGCGTGAGGGCCTTGCGCGCATCGCCCCCCGCCAGCCGGACGATCGCCGCGACAGCCTCGTCGGACGGCGCGGGCGCACCCCCCAGACCACGCTCGTCAGCCGCGGCGCGCAGCACGAGCCGTGCCACGTCGTCCTCCGACAGCGGGTGCAAGGTCGCCAGCAGCGAACGGGACAGCAGCGGCGCGTTCACCGAGAAGGACGGGTTCTCGGTCGTCGCCGCGACCAGGGTGACCCACCTGTTCTCCACCGCCGGGAGCAGGGCGTCCTGCTGGGTGCGGCTGAAGCGGTGCACCTCGTCGATGAACAGGACGGTCTCCTGCCCGCCCGAGGCCAGCCGTCGCCGCGCGTCCTCGATCGCCGCCCGCACCTCCTTGACACCGGCAGTCACCGCGGAGAGCTCGACGAACCGACGCCGCGAGCTCGTCGCGACCAGGTACGCCAACGTCGTCTTCCCGGTGCCCGGCGGACCCCACAGCACGACGGACGAGGGAGGCACACCGGCCCCCTCCGGCGGTTCGACCAGCCGGCGCAGCGGGGAGCCTGGGCCGAGCAGGTGGTCCTGCCCCGTGACCTCCGCGAGGGTGCGCGGCCGCATCCGCACCGCGAGCGGGGCGCCCTCGACGGGGGCCGGTGTGCCCCGGTCGGTCGCACCCAGGGCGTCGAACAGGTCCACGACCACGAGCCTACGCATGCCAGACCGGGGGCGCGGACCAGGGCCCGGACGTGCGACGATGCGCGCGTGTTCCGATCGCTCGGCCGTCTGGCGGCACGTCGGCCCCTCGCTGTCGTCGGCGTGTGGGTGGTGCTGGTCGCCGCCGGGTACGCCCTGGCTGTGCTCGGGGTGCACGGACAGAGCGTCTTCGACCGGGTGACCACCGGTCAGCTCGAGGTGCCGGGCTCGCAGAGCCAGACCGGCGAGCAGATCCTGCGCTCGTCGCGCAACGTCGGCGAGAGCGTGACGATCGCGCTCACCGGCATCGACCCCGGCACCGAGGGGCTCGACGAGACGCTGCTCCCGGTCCGCAGCGACCTCGCAGGCATCCCCGGCGTGCTCTCGGTCGTCGACCCGTTGGCGCTGCCCGGTGGCACC
Source organism: Cellulomonas citrea (assembly GCF_009829685.1). Classification (GTDB taxonomy): domain Bacteria; phylum Actinomycetota; class Actinomycetes; order Actinomycetales; family Cellulomonadaceae; genus Cellulomonas; species Cellulomonas citrea. The sequence continues at coordinate 6,991 of NZ_VWSD01000012.1, read as the reverse complement.
GCGAACCCGGCGGCACCGCCTCTGCTCGCGACGTCCGGCGACGGGTTCCTGCTCGTCGTCGAGCTCGACCCCTCGCTCACCGAGGTCGAGCACCAGACGGCGCTCGATGCGGTCACCACGCGCCTGGCCGCCGTACCGGACGAGCTGCGCCCGCTGGCGCCGAAGGTCACCGGCGTCGTCGGCTCGTCCTCCCTCATCGTGGCGGCCATCACCGACCAGGTCCGCGAGGACCTCACCGTAGGGGAACGGATCGCGCTGCCGATCGCGCTGCTCGTCATGGTCGCGGTGTTCGGCGGATTCCTCGCGGCCGCGATGCCGATGGCCGGAGCGCTGGCCTCGATCGCGGGCGGGCTGGCGACCCTGCTCGGCCTCACCTACCTGATGGACGTCGACGCCGCCGTCGTCAACGTGGTCACCGTGCTCGGTCTCGGGCTGTCGATCGACTACGGGCTGCTCATCGTGTCCCGGTACCGCGAGGAGCTGCACGCGCTGCTCGACGACGGCGGACGGGGTGCGCGCCGACGACGCGGCGACGGCGCCGTCGCCCGGGCGGTCGAGACGACGGTGGCCACCGCGGGGCGCACCGTGACCTTCTCGGCGATCACGGTCGCGGTCTCCATCAGCGGTCTGCTCGTGTTCCGGCCGGCGATCCTGCGCGCCGTCGGTGCCGCCGGCGTCGGGGTCGTGCTCGTGGCACTGGCCACCGCCCTCACCCTCGTCCCGGCGCTGCTCGCGCTCAGCGGACGCCGCCTGCACCGCCCGGGCGTGCTGTCGCGGGTGCCCGGGCTGCGGGCCGTGCTCGCCCGTACCGCCGACGTCGCGAACGACGACGGGGTGTTCAACCGGCTGGCGACCAGGGTGCAGCGCCGGCCCTGGTTCTGGTTCGGCGGCGTGCTCGCCGTCCTCGTCCTGCTCGCGCTGCCCCTGGGGCACCTGCAGGTGCGCAACTCCGGGATCGAGCTGCTGCCGCAGGACAGCAACCAGCGCGAGTTCGTCGACCTGCTCGCCGCGGACTTCCCGGCCACCACCTCACCGGCCGTCACCGTCGTGGCACGCACCTCCGTCGAGGAGGCGACCGCCTGGAGCGCCCAGCTCGGCCAGCTCGACGGGGTGGCCGGTGTCGAGCCCCCGGTAGCCGTCGGCGACTACGTCGCGATCGGCGTCCGCGCCGCCACCCAGGACCCCGGGGACCAGGTCGCCGCAGGCGTGGTTCGTCAGGTGCGTGCGATGCAGCCCGGGTTCGAGACCTGGGTCACCGGGCAGGCCGCCAACCAGATCGACTTCGTCGACGCCGTCCGCTCCGGGGTCTGGTGGGCCGTGGGCATCGTGGCGCTCACCACGCTCGTGCTGCTGTTCGTGATGACCGGCTCGGTCGTCATCGGCATCAAGGCCCTGCTCACCAACGCGCTGTCGCTCGGCGCGTCGCTCGGGGTGCTCGTGTGGGGGTTCCAGGACGGTCACCTCGCCGGGCTGCTCGGCTTCACCTCGACCGGGGGCATCGAGACCTACGTGCTCGTGCTCGTGGTCGCGTTCGCCTTCGGCCTCGCGATGGACTACGAGATGTTCCTGCTCTCGCGCATCCTCGACCTGCACCGCGAGGGGCGCGACGACGCGACCGCCGTACGTCTCGGCCTGCAGCGGTCGGCGCGGATCATCACCTCGGCCGCCACCATCGTCATCGTCGTGTTCGGAGGCTTCGTCGCCGGCCGGCTGCTGGTGATCAAGGAGGTGGGGTTCGCCCTCGCGGTCGCCGTCCTCATCGATGCGACGCTGGTCCGGATGATCCTCGTGCCGGCCACGATGACACTGCTGGGACGGGCCAACTGGTGGGCCCCGGGGCCGCTGCGCCGCTGGCACGAGCGCGCTTCAGTGCTGCTGCACTAGGTCGACGACTCGACCCCGCCCGTGGCTCGACCGCGGCGGGCACGGCGGCCCGAGCTCGTCGAGCCGCCGTGCCCGGGCCCGTGCTCACGGGAGAACAGCCACCGCCCACCCGGTCACGAGGAGCGGATGGGCGGTGGCGGGTGCGCTCGGAGCTCAGGCGCCGGGCGTCGGTGGCTTCGGCTTGGCGTCCACACCGGCCTCACGGCGCTGCTGGTCGCTGATCGGCGCCGGCGCGCCGGTGAGCGGGTCGTAGCCGCCGCCGGACTTCGGGAACGCGATGACGTCCCGGATCGACTCGGCCTTGGTGAGCAGCGCCACGATCCGGTCCCAGCCGAACGCGATGCCGCCGTGCGGCGGGGCGCCGAACGCGAACGCGTTGAGCAGGAACCCGAACTGCTCCTGGGCCTGCTCGGCGTCGATGCCCATCACGTCGAAGACGCGCTCCTGCACGTCCCGGCGGTGGATACGGATGGAGCCGCCGCCGATCTCGTTGCCGTTGCACACGATGTCGTAGGCGTAGGCCAGCGCGTTGCCCGGGTCGGACTCGAACCGGTCGATCCAGTCCGGGTTGGGCGAGGTGAAGGCGTGGTGCACCGCGGTCCAGGCGCCCTCGCCGACCGCCACGTCGTCGTCCTCGCCGGTCGGCTTGAACAACGGGGCGTCGACCACCCACAGGAACGACCACGCGTCCTCGTCGATGAGAGCGCCCCGCTTGCCGATCTCCAGCCGGGCCGCACCCAGCAGCGCACGAGCCTCGGAGACCTTGCCGGCGGCGAAGAAGACCGCGTCACCCGGCTGGGCACCCACGGCCGCGGCCAGGCCGTCACGCTCGGTCTCGGAGATGTTCTTGGCCACCGGGCCACCGAGCGTGCCGTCCTCGCCCACGGTGACGTAGGCCAGCCCCTTGGCGCCGCGCTGCTTGGCCCACTCCTGCCAGGCGTCGAACCCGCGACGCGGTGTGCTCGCGCCACCGGGCTGCACGACGGCGCCGACGTAGGGCGCCTGGAACACCCGGAACGGCGTGTTCGCGAAGTAGTCGGTGAGCTCGGTCAGCTCGAGCCCGAAGCGCAGGTCGGGCTTGTCGGAGCCGTACCGGGCCATCGCCTCGCCGTACGTCATCCGCCGGATCGGCGTCGGGATCTCCACGTCGATGAGACGCCACAGCGCCTGCACGATCTGCTCGCCGACGGCGATGACGTCGTCCTGCTCGACGAAGCTCATCTCGATGTCGAGCTGGGTGAACTCGGGCTGCCGGTCGGCGCGGAAGTCCTCGTCGCGGTAGCAGCGGGCGATCTGGTAGTACCGCTCCATCCCGGCGACCATGAGCAGCTGCTTGAACAGCTGCGGCGACTGCGGCAGGGCGTACCACGAGCCGGGCGACAGCCGGGCCGGCACGACGAAGTCCCGGGCGCCCTCCGGCGTGGAGTGCGTGAGCGTCGGCGTCTCGATCTCGACGAACTCCTGGGCGTCCAGCACGGCGCGGGCCGCCTGGTTGGCCTTGGCCCGCAGCCGCAGCGCACGGGCCGGCGCGGGCCGGCGCAGGTCGAGGTAGCGGTACTTCAGACGCGCCTCCTCGCCCACCGGCTCGTCGAGCGAGGACGAGACCTGGAACGGCAGCGGTGCGGCCTCGTTGAGCACGACCACCTGGTCGGCGAGCAGCTCGACCTCACCGGTCGGCAGGTGCGGGTTCTCGTTGCCGGCGGGACGACGCGAGACCTGGCCGGTCACCTGCAGCACGTACTCGGCGCGCAGACCGTGCGCCACGGCCTCGTCGCGCACCACCACCTGGGCGATGCCGGAGGCATCCCGCAGGTCGACGAACGCCACCCCGCCGTGATCGCGACGACGGTCCACCCACCCGGTGAGGGTGACGGTGGAGCCGATGTGCTCGGCCCGCAACGAGCCGGCGGTGTGGGTGCGCAGCACGAATAGTCCTTCGCTCGCGGTGGCCGCGCCCGCTCCGGGCGCGGCGTCGATCTTAGTCCGCCCGGTCGCTCAGCCTGCGTCGGCCGGGACGACCCGGGGGTGCAGATCAGCCTCCGGCGGGGTCCAGGCCGCCCGGTCGGCGCTCACCTGGACCCCCGAACGGATGTCCTTGACCTCGTCGCCGTCGGGTGTGCTGAACCACACGTACGGGATGCCGCGGCGGTCGGCGTGCTGGATCTGCTTGCCGAACCGGGCGGCGGTCGGGGCGACCTCGGTCGGCACCCCACGCGCACGCAGCGCCGCCGCGACCTCGAGCGCCTGCCCCCGGTGCTCCTCGTCGGTGACCGCCACCAGGACGGCGCTGGGCACCGAGCGCGTGGCACGCACCAGACCGCCGGACAGCAGCCGGGACACCAACCGGGTGACGCCGACCGACAGGCCCACCCCCGGGTAGGTCCGGGCGCCGTCGGTCGCCAGGGTGTCGTACCGCCCGCCCGAGCAGATCGAGCCGAGCCCCTCGTGGCCCACGAGCACCGTCTCGTAGACCGAGCCCGTGTAGTAGTCGAGGCCGCGGGCGATCTTCAGGTCGGCGACCACGACGCCCGGGGCACGCCGCGCGGCCTCGGCCATGAGCGTGCCGAGCTCGGTCAGCCCGGTCTCGAGCAGGTCGTTCGTCGCACCGAGGCCCTCGGCCAGCTCCCGGACGCGCTCGACGACGGACTCGTCCTGCCCACGCACGGCCGCCAGGTCGAGGCACGCCTGGGCCTGCTGCGGGCTCGCCCCCGCCTCGTCGACGAGCAGCTGGGCCACCTTCGCCGGCCCGATCTTGTCGAGCTTGTCGACCGCGCGCAGCACCGCGTCGACGTCCTCCAGCCCGATACCGCGGGCGAAGCCCTCGACGACCCGGCGGTTGTTCACCAGGATCTGCACCGGGGGCACGCCGATCTCGCGCAGCGCGGCGAACGCGTCGGCGATCACCAGCGGGATCTCGACCTCGTCGTGGTAGCCGAGCGTGTCGGCACCGACCACGTCGATGTCGGCCTGGGTGAACTCCCGGAACCGGCCGTCCTGGGGGCGCTCACCGCGCCAGACCTTCTGGATCTGGTAGCGGCGGAACGGGAAGTGCAGGTGACCGGCGTTCTCCAGCACGTACCGGGCGAACGGCACCGTGAGGTCGAAGTGCAGCCCGAGGGGGTCCTTGTCGACCGCGTCCGGGTCCGCCTGCAGCCGGCGCAGGACGTAGACCTCCTTCGAGGTCTCCCCCTTGCGCAGCAGCTGGTCGAGCGGCTCGACCGCGCGGGTCTCGATCTCGGCGAAGCCGTGCAGCTCGAAGGTGCGGCGCAGCACGTCGAGCACATGGCGTTCGACGAGCCGACCCTCCGGGAGCCACTCGGGGAAACCGGACAGGGGTCGTGGGCGTGCCATGCCCCGATCCTCCCAGAACCGGCGGGCTGCGGGAGTCAGCTGCGCCGCAGGTACCCGTTGGTCGCCAGCTCGCGGGCCATCTGCGTGCGCGGGCCGTGGCCCGGGTGGACCGGGCTGCCCGGGTCGAGCCGCTGGGCCAGCTGCGTCAACGTCCGGGCCATCGCGCCCTCGTCACCGCCGGGCAGGTCGGTGCGTCCGATCGTGCCCGCGAACAGCACGTCGCCGGACAGCACCACCGGGGGGCCGTCGTCGACGTGCACGAGGTACACCGTCGAGCCTTCGGTGTGCCCGGGTGCGTGCCACGGCTCCACCCACCCGGACCCGAGCTCGAGGAGTCCGGCGACGACCTCGTCGTCGAGCCCGAGCACCCGGCCCGGCGCCCGGTACGTCGACGGGTCCAGCCCGAGCAGCGCCGGGTCGATGCCCAACGTGCCGAACGGGTCAGCGAGGCGGTAGCGGTCCCCCGGGTGCACCAGCACGGGCACGTCGAGCTCGTCGGACAGCACCCCGGCATCCCAGGTGTGGTCCAGGTGCCCGTGCGTGAGCAGCACCGCACATACGGTCCAGCCGCGCGCCGCGAGCAGCTCGCGGACCCGCGGGGCGACACCGACGCCCGGGTCGACCACGAGCGCACCCGACGCACCACCGATCAGCGTGCAGCGCGCGCCGAGCACGGGTGACAGGACCTCGAGCAGCTCCATCGCACCGACGTTACGCGGACTGTGACCTCCCAGGTGGTGGGACTGCGCCGCTGCGCTGCCTAGACTGTCCCGGGCCAACCGGACACCCTCGAGGAGTGCAGTGACGACCAAGCGGGAGCGCGAGCGCGAGTACGAGCGCCGTCGCTACGAGAAGCGGGCCGCACGGTTGGCCGAGGCGGCCGAGCGGCGCCGCCGCCGGCGCCGCGTCGTCGCGATGGTTCTCGGGGTCGTCGTCGTGCTGGGCGCGGTCGTCGTCGTGGCGGTCCGGTCCCGGTCCACGGCGCAGGCGACCACCCCGTCGCCGAGCCTGAGCGCATCCGACCTCGGGTCCTCGCCGCAGCCCACCGCGACCGTGCCAGCAGCGGCCCTGTCCGAGAACCGGCAGTGGACGGGGACCCTCACGTTCGGCCAGGGAACGATCGGCCTCAGCCTCGACGGCGCCGCCGCCCCGCAGGCGGTGGCGAGCTTCACCCAGCTGGCCGCCCAGGGCTTCTTCGACGGCACCACGTGCCACCGGCTCGACACCGGCATGCACATCCTGCAGTGCGGTGACCCGACGGGCACCGGCAGCGGTGGGCCCGGCTACAGCTTCGGCCCGATCGAGAACGCCCCGGCCGACGGCGTCTATCCCGCCGGCACGATCGCGATGGCCCGGGTGAGCGGCCAGGCTGCGTCCCAGGGCAGCCAGTTCTTCATCGTGTACGACGACACGACCATCCCGGCCGACAGCGCGGGCGGCTACACCGTCTTCGGTCACGTGACCTCCGGCCTGGACGTCGTCCGGGCCATCGCAGCCGCCGGGACGACCAGCGGCACGCAGACCCCGGCGTCGCCGGTGACGATCGAGAACGTGGAGACGAAGTGACCCACACCCCGCCCGCGCCCGCCGACCCGGACGAGGCCGCCACGGACACCGTGGTGACCGACCCGACGACGGACGAGACCTCGACCGCGCCCGACGGCGCCGCCGACACCCAGCCCGACGCCGACGAGGCCGCCGTGCCCGCGCCGGCGCAGGACGTGCCCGCCGAGGACGCGCCTGCAGCGGCAGAGCC
>NZ_VWSD01000129.1 GCF_009829685.1 Cellulomonas citrea | reverse complement strand
GGCGGCGGCGGCGAGCCCGGCGAGCACGAGCAGGGCGAGCGACCCCCACGCTGCGACCACCCACCAGGCGACCCGGTGGCGGACCAGCGGGCGTGGTGCGCCGCGGCTGCTCATACCTGCACGATCGGCGCCTTGACCCCGTCGTGGAGGGACCGCGCGCGACGCGTCGCGCACTTCACCCGGACGGGGGTCCCGAGAGGCGGTCCCGGAGACGGTGCCCCGAGACGGCACGAGGCCCCTGCCCGGACGTGCCGGGCAGGGGCCGCGTGCGTCGGTGCGGTCGTCAGCCCTCGACGGCCGCGGTCTCCTGCGCGGGGGCTGCCTCCTCGGTGACCTCGGCCACCGGGGCGACCGGGGCCGCGGCGGGCTCGCGGCCGGCGCGGACCTGCTCGACCGATGTGCCGTAGAAGGCCGCCGTCATGAGGTCCTTCATGTCGTCGATCATCGGCATCCGCGGGTTGGCGGGGGCGCACTGGTCCTCGTAGGCACCCATGGCGACCTCGTCGAGCCGGGAGATGAACTCCACCTCGTCGACCCCCTGCGCGGCGAAGGAGGCGGGGATGCCCACCTTCGAGCGCAGCGCCTCGACGGCCAGGGCGTACGACTCCACACCCTGCTCCGGCGTCTCGGCCGGCAGGCCCAGCGACCGCGCGATCTGCGCGAACCGCTCCGGGGCGACGTAGTGCTCGTACTTCGGCCAGCTCGTGAGCTTGGTCGGCACGCTGCCGTTGTAGCGGATGACGTGCGGCAGCAGGGTCGCGTTCGTCCTGCCGTGCACCAGGTGGTACGTCGAGCCGATGACGTGCGCCATCGCGTGCACGATCCCCAGGAACGCGTTGCCGAACGCCATCCCGGCGATGGTGCCGGCGTTGTGCATCTTCTCGCGGGCGTCCTTGGTGGCCGGGTCGGCCGGGTCGCCGTTCACCGACTGCGCCAGGTTGTCGAAGATGAGGCGGATCGCCTGCAGCGCCATGCCGTCGGTGAAGTCGTTGGCGTAGACGGACACGTACGCCTCGGTGGCGTGCGTGAGGGCGTCGAAGCCGGAGTCGGCGGCCAGCGAGCGCGGCATCTTCGCGGTGAGCACCGGGTCGATGATCGCGACCGACGGGGTCAGCGCGTAGTCCGCGAGCGGGTACTTCTTGCCCGCGTCGGGGTCGGAGATCACGGCGAACGGCGTGACCTCGGCGCCCGTGCCCGAGGTGGTCGGGATGCAGACCAGCTTGGCCAGGTCGCCGAGCACCGGGAACTTGAACGCACGCTTGCGGACGTCGAAGAACTTCTGCTTGAGGTCCGAGAACTCGATCTCGGGGTGCTCGTACAGCAGCCACATGACCTTGGCGGCGTCCATCGGCGAGCCACCGCCGAGCGCGATGATCGTGTCGGGGCGGAAGTGCCGCATCTGCTTGGCGCCGGCCTGCACGGTGCGCACCGACGGCTCGGGCTCGACCTGGTCGATGATCTGCAGCGCGATGGTGTTGGGGCGCCGGTTGAGCACGTCGATGATCTTGTCGACGAAGCCCAGGGTGGTCATCGTCGAGTCGGTGACGATGGTGACCCGCTCGATACCGGCCATGTCCTCGAGGTAGCGGATGGCGTTCGGCTCGAAGTAGGTCTTGGCCGGGACCTTGAACCACTGCAGGTTGTTGTTGCGCCGGCCGACCCGCTTGATGTTCACCAGGTTGATCGCCGAGACGTTGTTGGACACCGAGTTGCCTCCGTACGAGCCGCAGCCCAGGGTCAGCGACGGCAGGAACGCGTTGTAGATGTCACCGATGCCACCGAGCGAGCTGGGCGCGTTGCAGATGATGCGCACGGCCTTGATCCGCTTGCCGAACTCGATGGTGAGCGCCTCGTCCTGGGTGTGGATCGCGGCGGAGTGGCCCAGACCGTCGAACTCGACCATCTTCTCGGCGAGGGTGATGCCCTCCTCGGTGCTCGTCGCACGCAGCACGGCCAGCACGGGGCCGAGCTTCTCGCGGGTGAGCGGCTCGGCCGGTCCGACGCCGGAGACCTCGGCCATGATGATCGAGGTGTCGGCGGGCACGGTGAAGCCGGCCTGCTCGGCGATCCAGACCGGCGACTTGCCGACGACGGTCGGGTTGAGCTTGGCACCGGCGCAGTTGGTGCCGCCCGCGGTGACGCCGAAGATGAACTCCTCGAGCTTGGCCTTCTCCGAGGCGTTCGCGACGTAGGCGTGCAGCGCGCGGAACTCGACCATCGCCGCGTCGTAGATCTCGTCGTCGAGGATGACGGCCTGCTCGGAGGCGCAGATCATGCCGTTGTCGAACGCCTTGGACAGCACGACGTCGTTGACGGCCCGCTTGAGCTTGGCGGTCTTCTCGATGTAGGCGGGCACGTTGCCGGCGCCGACGCCGAGGGCGGGCTTGCCGGAGGAGTACGCGGCCCGGACCATCGCGTTGCCGCCGGTGGCCAGGATGATCGCGACACCCGGGTGCTTCATCAGCTGGTTGGTGGCCTCGATCGACGGTGCGGCGACCCACTGCACGCAGTGCTCGGGGGCGCCGGCGGCCACGGCCGCGTCGCGCACGATCTTGGCGGCGGCGACCGAGGACTTCTGCGCGGCGGGGTGGAACGCGAAGATGATCGGGTTGCGGGTCTTGATCGCGAGCAGCGACTTGAAGATCGCGGTCGAGGTCGGGTTGGTCACGGGCGTGACGCCGCAGATGACCCCGACGGGCTCGGCGATCTCGGTGATGCCCTGCAGCTCGTCGTGGTAGACGACGCCGGCGGTCTTGACGTTGGCCATCGAGTGCGTGACGTGCTCGCACGCGAAGATGTTCTTCACGGCCTTGTCCTCGAAGACGCCGCGGCCGGTCTCCTCGACGGCGAGCTTGGCCAGCGAGCCGTGCTGGTCGAGGGCGGCGACGGCGGCCTTCTTGACGAGGCGGTCGACCTGCTCCTGGTCGAACGAGGCGTACTGGGCGAGCGCCTTGGTGGCGTTGGCCACGAGCTCGTCGATGGCGGCTGCGACCGCGAGATCAGGCCCGGCCGCGGGGGCGGGGGCTGCGGGCGCTGCGGGTGCGGCAGCACCCTTGCGGTTGGTGCGGGGTTCGGCGACGGCCACCGGACTCTCCTTCGCGTTGGTTGATGTCTCGACGCTACGGAGGGCCTTCATGGGACGAATGGGCAGATGGTCCTTTCCTCCCATCAATCTGCGCCGGATGGCCGCCAGCAGGAGGCTGACCAGGACCGATGTCCTGCCTCGGGGCTCGGTTCGGCCCGGAGGCCGCAGGTCAGACCGGGTGCGGCCGGGTGCGCACCTCGACGGCCGCGGCGATCGCGGTGGTCGCCGGGATGGCTAGCAGCAGCCCGATCGCACCCGCCAGCGTGCGCACGATCTCCTGGGCGAACACGCCCTGCGTGAGCGTCTGGGCCAGCGGCAGCTCGTAGAGCTGCACCATGAGCAGCACCGGGAGCGCGGCCCCGGCGTAGGCGAACGCGATGGTGTACACCGTCGAGGCCAGGTGGTCGCGGCCGATCCGCATCCCCCCGGTGAACAGGGCGGTGAACCCGGCCCGCGGTGCCACCTCGGCCAGCTCGCCCACCGCCGAGGCCTGCGTGATCGTCACGTCGTTGAGCACACCGAGCCCGGCCAGCACGATCGAGGCGAGGAACACCCCGCGCAGCCGCGCCACACCGTCGTCGCCGAGCATGCCGGCGAGCCGGAAGTCCTCCTCACCGGCCACGGGGCTCAGGTGCGCGGCATGCGCGGCGAGCACCCCGATCCCGGCGATCATCACCAGCCCCGCGACGGTGCCGATGAGGGCGGTCGTGGTGCGCAGGGTGGGCCCGTGCGTGAGGTAGGCGACCACCACCATGATCGCGACGCTGGCCGCCAGGGACGTGACCACAGCCGGCCGGCCGGTGATGAGCGCGGGCAGCAGGTAGACCCACAGCACGGCGAGCGCGATCGCCAGCCCGAGCACCGAGCGCAACCCCCGCCAGCCGCCGACCAGCCCCGCCACCAGGACGAACGCGAGCGAGAGCGCCCCCAGCGGCACGCTGCGGCGAAAGTCCGACCAGGCCCAGGTCTCGGCCTGGCCGTCGGCCGCCGGGTAGTACTCCACGATGATCCGGGTGCCCACCGGCACCTCGTCGGCGGTGACCGAGGCGGTCGCGATCACCGAGATGTCGGCCCCGGCCCGGGGGCCGGACGTCACGTGCGCGGCGACCTTGAGACAGCTCACCGAGGTGGGCTGCGAGCCGTCGGCCCGGGTGTCCTCCACGGTGGCGTCGCACGTGCTCGTCGTGCGGCCGGTCACGGTCGCCGAGACGTACTGCACCCCGGTGTCCACCAGACCGGCCTTGTCGGCGACCTCGTGCACCGACCCGGGCCAGGTGGCCACCATCGTCACGACGGCGGCCACCGCGAGCAGCAGCACCGCGGCGACGAGTGCCTGGGCGGTGCGTCGTGAACCGCGTCGTGGCGGCGTTGCCGCGCCCCTGCGGGTGCGGCGCGGACCGGGGGAGTCCGGGGTCGAGGCGGCGTCGTGGCTCACATCAACCCAGCGTGCCACCTCCGGCGGCCGGAACCGCGGCGGCCGCCGGGCGCCGCACCCAGCCGCGGCGGTTCCGGGCGTTGCCGACCTGGCGCGCCACGACGTAGATGAGGAACGAGATGGTGGTGATGTACGGGCTGATCGGCACCGAGGCGCCCAGCGCCAGCAGGATCCCGCCGACCGCCGAGACCTCCGCGAACACGACCGCGAGCACCGGCACCCAGATCGGCGACGCGCTCACCCGGGTGGCGGCCGCGGCCGGGGTGATGAGCAGCGAGAGCACGAGCAGCGCGCCCACGATCTGCACGGCCATCGCGACGGCCAGGCCCAGCAGCACCATGAACGCGATCGACAGGGCGCGCACCGGCACCCCGCGGGCGGTGGCCACCTCGGGGTCCACGCCGGCGAAGGTGAGCGGGCGCCACAGCAGCGCCAGCCCGCCGACCACGACGACCGTGATCACCGCCATCACCTGCACGCGCGCGGAGTCCACCGAGACGATCTGCCCGGTGAGCAGGCCGAACTTGTTGGCGGCCCGGCCTGGGTAGAGCGCGAGGAACAGCACGCCCAGACCCAGCCCGAACGGCATGAGCACGCCGATGATCGAGTTGCGGTCCCGGGCCCGCGCCCCGAGCAGGCCGATGAGCACGGCGGCCACGAGCGAGCCGGCCACCGACCCGACGACGACGTCGACCCCGATGAGCAGCGCGGCGGCCGCCCCGGCGAAGGACAGCTCGCTCACGCCGTGCACGGCGAACGCCAGGTCGCGCTGCATGACGAAGACCCCGACGAGCCCGCCGACGAGCCCGAGCAGGGCGCCTGCGATGAGCGACCCGCGCACGAGCACGAGCAGCTCGCCGTAGTGCGAGAAGTTGAACATCCGGTTCCACCAGGGGTCGGTGGCCGCGGCCTGCAGCACGGCGGACAGGGCGGCGGTCACGAGTTCTCCTGGTGCGCGGGGTGCGGGTGGTGCTCGTCGTCGGCGTGGTGCACGTGCTGGTCGTCCCCGACGATGAGCACCCGGCCCTGGGCCCGGACCACCTCGATCGGGCTGTCGTAGAGCGCGGTGAGGGCGGCCGACGTGAGCACGTCGTCGGGGGCGCCGATCGCGTGCCCGCCGGGTCCCAGGTAGAGCACCCGGTCGGTGTACGGCAGCACGGGGTTGATCTCGTGCGTCACGAAGATCACCGCGGTGCCGGTGGCCTCGCGGGTGGCGTGGATGAGCGCGGTGACCTCGTGCTGACGCCGCAGGTCCAGGGACAGCAGCGGTTCGTCGCACAGCAGGATCGCCGGTTCGGAGGCCAGGGCCTGGGCGATCCGCACGCGCTGCTGCTCACCGCCCGAGAGCATCCCGACCGGGACGTCGCCGTAGGGGGCGGCACCCACCGACTCGAGCAGCTCGTCGACCCGGGCCCGGTGCGAGTGGCGCCCAGGCCCCCACCGGTCGCCGTCGATCCCCATCCGCACGAGGTCGCGGGCCCGCACCGGGGTGGCCGGGTCGACGATGCGCTGCTGCGGGACGTAGCCCAGGGCGCGGCTGCCCCGGCGCGGCGGGTGCCCGAGCACCCGCACCGACCCCGAGGTCAGCGGCAGCAGCCCGAGGGCGACGCGCAGCAGCGTCGTCTTGCCCGATCCGTTGGGGCCGAGCACCGTGAGGAACTCGCCGGCCTGGACCGACAGGTCGATCCCGGACCACAGGATGCGGTCACCGAAGGCCAGGCCGGCGTGCTCCAGCTCGAAGACGCCGGTCACGCGGTCAGCGCGGTCCGCAGCGCGTCGAGGTTCGCGGTCATCCACGTGATGTAGTCCTTGCCGGCGGGGAGGGTCTCGGTGACGGGCACCACCGCCACGCCGGCCGCCTTGGCGGCGGCGAGCACCTGCTCCGTCTGCGGACCGGTGGTCTGCTCGTTGTACACCAGGGCGGCCACCTCGTGGGAGCTGAAGAGCGCGAGGGTGTCGGACAGGACCGTCGCCGGCACGTCGGTCTCGTTCTCGATCGCCTCGGAGAACTCGGCCGGCGTCTTGTTCACCAGGCCGAGGTTGCCCAGCAGGTAGCCCGGCACCGGCTCGGTGATCGCGACGCCCTTGCCGGCCACGGTGGTCTTGAGGTCGGCCGTCGACTGGGTGAGCGTGGCGACCTTGGCGTCGAACGTCTTGGCGTTGGCGGCGTAGGTGTCGGCGTGGCTCGGGTCGACCGTGGACAGCTGGGTGGCGATGGTGTCGGCGACCTTGGTGACGGTCGCGAAGTCGTACCAGACGTGCTCGTTGAGCTCGCCGCCCGCGGGGGCCGTCTTGCCGGAGACGTCGACGGCGTTGATCACGGCGGGCTTGCTGGACAGCGACGACAGCATGGTGTCCATGTAGTCGTCGTAGCCGCCGCCGTTCTCCACGACGAGGGACGCCTTGGAGACCGCGAGCTGGGACTGGGCGTTGGCCTCGAAGGAGTGCGGGTCGGCGTTCGGGTCCGTCATGAGCGAGGTGACGTCGACGAGGTCGCCGCCGACCTGCTGGACGACGTCCCCCCACACGTTGGTCGAGGCGACGACGACGACGGCACCGGCCGGGGCCGAGGCCGAGGCGGAGGAGCCCGCGGTCGAAGAAGACGAGGAGCACCCGGCGGTCAGCAGGACGGCGAGCGGGACGGCGACCAGCGGCAGGCGGCGGAGCAGGGAGGACATGGGCTCTCCGGTTCGAGCAGGACTCGTCGGCGGGGTGCCGCCGACGGGATGGGATCGATAGGGAGAGTAGTTCTCATTAGCGATAGGACCAAACGGCGGGAGCGGTTCTCAACTAGACTGGTCGTGTTGAGAACGGCGACCGCCGTGCACGCACCCCACCCTCGGAGGACCCGTGGTCGGCCAGCGCACCACCCGCCAGCGCACCGCCATCACCTCGCTGCTCGACGACCTCGACGACTTCCGCAGCGCGCAGCAGGTGCATGTGCTGCTGCGTGAGAAGGGGCAGGACATCGGCCTGGCCACCGTCTACCGCACGCTCGGCGCGATGGCGTCGGCCGGTGAGCTCGACACGTTGCGCACCGAGTCCGGTGAGTCGCTGTTCCGCCGCTGCGAGCGCCCCGACCGGCACCACCACCACCTGGTCTGCCGCACCTGCGGGCGCACCGTCGAGGTGCAGGGCCCCAACCTGGAGACCATGGTCCGCGCGATCGGCGCCGAGCACGGGTTCGTCGACATCGAGCACACCCTCGAGCTGTTCGGCACCTGCGCGAACTGCGCGACCCTGTGAGCAGCGGCACCCCGTGACGGACCCGCGGCCGGTGGTGTGGTGGGCCCGCGGGCTGCTGCCCGGTGCGGTGGCGGTCCTCGTGGGCGTCGCCGGCTTCCTCGTCGTGCTCGACGGCGTGCGCGAGCACGAGGACCTGGCCCGGCTCGACAACCCGGTGCTGCACGCCCTCGTGCTGGCCCGCGGGCCGGCGCTCACGGCCACCATGCGCACGATCTCCCTGGTCACCGGGCCGACGGTGCTGCCGGTCCTCGTGGCGGTCGCGGCCCTGGTCTGGGGGCTGCGGCGGCGGGAGTGGTGGCGGCCGCTGCTGCTGGTCGGCGCGATGGTCGGCTCGACGCTGCTCGGGCTCACGCTCAAGGGGCTCGTCGACCGCCCGCGCCCGCCGGTCGCCACGATGGACGTCCCCGGGCTGGAGACCACGGCATCGTTCCCGTCCGGCCACACGCTCGGCACCGCGACCCTGCTGCTGGTCGCCGGATACCTCGTGGTCCGTGCCCGGCCGACGCGCGCGCGTGTGCTGGGCTGGGCCGGTGCGGCCGTGGTCGGGACGTCGGCCGTCGCGCTGTCCCGGCTCTACCTCGGCTACCACTTCCTCACCGACGTGGTCGCGGCGATCGCGCTCGCGGTCGCGGTGCTCGGCGTCGTCATGCTCGTCGACGCCCGGCACGTCGCCGCGTCGGTGGCGGCCGCGGGCGGGGCCTCGGACGACGG
>NZ_VWSD01000128.1 GCF_009829685.1 Cellulomonas citrea | reverse complement strand
ACGGTCCTGCGGTGCGGGGCGCCTTCACCCGGGGCGGAGGACGGGAGGCCACCCGCGCCCTGCTCGCGGCCGGGCCGCCGCCGCGCGCGATCGTGTGCGGCAACGACCAGATGGCGCTCGGGGTGCTCGACGTGCTGGCCGAGGCCGGTCACCGGGTGCCGCAGGACGTCATCGTCACCGGTTTCGACGGGATCGAGCCCACCGAGCTGTCCCGGCCGCGGCTCACCACGGTCCGCCAGCCGATGCTCGACCTCGGCCGGGCGGCGGTCGAGCTGCTGCGCGAGCGGATGGCCGACCCGACCCGGGCGCCGCGCGCCGAGCTGCTCGCGGTCGAGGTGCTCCTGCGCGAGTCCTGCGGCTGCGGTCGCTGAGGCGTGGGACCGGGGTCCCGGAGCCTGTCGGCCGGCCGGATGTATGCGCATACAGCCCCGTCCGGGGCGCGATCCACGGGCGCACCAGCGCGTTTGCCCGCAGCGATGTATGCGCATACATTGGCGCGAGCGCAGGGCACCGACCGCCCCGCACGGCACCGCAGGCGCGGTGGCCGCGTGACGAAGACGACACGAAGGAGCTTCCAGGTCATGACACTGCACACCAGGGCGACGCGCAGGCGCCTCGCCCTCGCCGTCGGGGCGGGCATGACGCTCGCCCTGCTCGCGACGGGCTGCGCCGGCCAGGCCGGCGGGTCCTCGACCAGCGCCGGGGGCACCAGCCTGCTGGCCGCGATGGACAACGGCTCGCCCACCTTCACCCGGAACTTCAACCCGTTCTCGGCGAGCAAGCGCACCACCGCCAACGTCATCTACGAACCGCTGTTCGTGCCCAACGTGCTCGACGGCACGCTCGTGCCGTTCCTCGGCACGAAGTACACCCAGCCGGACGCCAGCACCATCGTGGTCGACGTGCGCACCGGTGTGACCTGGCAGGACGGCACCGCGTTCAGCGCCGACGACGTCGCCTTCACCTACCAGCTCCTCAAGGACTTCCCGGCGCTCGACACCACCGGCGCCTGGCAGGACCTGGCCTCCGTGGACGTCGAGGGCCAGACCGTCACGTTCCACCTGTCGTCGGCCAACGTGCCCGCCGCGGCCGTCGTGCTCAACGTGCCGATCGTCTCCAAGCACCTGTGGTCCAAGGTCACCGACCCGGTGACCTACACCGACGAGAACCCCGTCGGCACCGGGCCCTACAAGCTCGGCGACTTCAACGAGAACCAGTACACGCTCACCAAGTACGCCGACTACTGGCAGGCCGACAAGGTCGCCGCGAGCGAGGTCGTCCTCCCCGCGTCGAACACCCAGCTCGACGTCGTCAACAACGGCTACGACTGGGCCTACGCCTACATGTCCGACGTGGAGAACACGTGGGTCAAGGCTGGCAAGGCCAACACCTACTGGTTCCCGCCGGGCGGCACCATCGCCCTGCTGCCCAACCTCACCAAGGCGCCGTACAACAACGTCGACTTCCGCCAGGGCCTCTCGCTCGCGCTCGACCGCACCAAGATCGCGGACGTCGCCGAGGAGGGCTACGTCAAGGCGGCTGGTACGTCCGGGCTGCTGCTGCCCAACCAGAAGGACTGGCTCGACCCGTCGCTGCCCAACGGTGGCGAGGTCACCCAGGACACCACGGCGGCGCTCGCCGCCTTCGCCAAGGCCGGGTACACCAAGGATGCCTCGGGCAAGCTCGTGGACTCCTCCGGCGCCCAGTTCGCCGTCACCATCTCCACCGTCAACGGCTGGTCCGACTGGCTGCGCGGTGTCCAGGAGGTGCAGCGTCAGCTCGAGGCCGTCGGGATGGCGGTCACGGTCGACCAGCCGCAGCAGGCGGCGTTCGAGCAGGCCCGCGCCCAGGGTGACTTCGACCTGGCGATGGGCTCGTTCGGCGGCACCGGGTCGCTCTACAACGACTTCAACCAGCTCATGGGCTCGGAGTTCAGCGTCCCGGTCGGGCAGACCGCCTCGGCCAACTTCGAGCGGTACTCCTCACCGGCCGCCGACGCGGCGCTCGCCTCCCTCAAGGTCGCCGTCGACCCGGCCGCCCAGAAGAAGGACGGCTACCAGCTGCAGCAGCTCATGACGAAGGACCTGCCGGTCGTGCCGCTGTTCTACGGCGGGCTGTGGGGGCTGTTCTCCAGCACCCACTTCACCAACTGGCCCAGCGCGGACAACCCGTACGCCACCCCGGCCACGTGGGGCTCCAACCCGCTGCTCATCCTCACCACCATCACCGCGGCGCACTGACCGCACCCGGTCCGCCGGCCGACCCCCCAGCGTCGGCCGGCGGACCGGCACACCCCCCGAGTCGAAGGTGCTCTCGTGCGGTATGTCCTGAGCAAGATCGGTCTGCTGCTGCTCACCGCGTGGGCCGCGATCACGGTCAACTTCCTGCTGCCGCGGATGATGCCCGGGTCGCCGGCCGATGCGGCGATCGCCAAGCTGTCCCGCAACGGCACGGTCTCGCCGGCCACCCGCGCCGCCATCGAGGCCCAGCTCGGGGTGCCCGGCGGCAGCCTGTGGCACCAGTACGTGTCCTACCTGGACTCGATCCGCCGGTTCGACTTCGGCCTCTCGTACACGTTCTTCCCCCAGCCGGTCTCCGAGCTGGTCACCAAGGCCCTGCCGTACACCGTGATCCTGGTCGGCACCGTCACCGTGCTCGCCTTCGTGCTCGGCACGCTCATCGGCATCGGGGCCGCGTGGAAGCGCGGCACCTGGATGGACAGCCTGCCGACGCTGTCCGGCTCGTTCCTGTCCGCGTTCCCGTACTTCTGGACCGGGCTGCTGCTGCTGTTCTTCCTCGGCTACCAGCTGCGCTGGTTCCCGACGTCCGGCGCGTACGGCGCCCGGACCCTGCCCGGGTGGAACGGCGCCTTCGTCTCCGACGTGCTCGCGCACGCCGTGCTGCCCGCCCTCACGATCCTCATCACCTCGCTCGGCGGCTGGATCCTGGGCATGCGCAACACGATGATCAACACCCTCGGCGAGGACTACGTGACGTTCGCCGAGGCCAACGGCCTGCGCAGCCGCACCGTCGCCATCCGGTACGCCGCACGCAACGCGATCCTGCCCAACCTCACCGGGTTCGGCCTCGCGCTCGGCGGCGTGGTGGGCGGGTCGCTCCTCGTCGAGCAGGTCTTCCACTACCCGGGCGTCGGCTACCTGCTCTACAACGCGGTGGTCAACCAGGACTACCCGCTCATGCAGGCGCTCTTCCTCATGATCACGATCAGCGTGCTCGCGGCCAACTTCGTCGTCGACGTGCTGTACGGCTTCCTGGACCCGAGGACCCGGCGATGAACCCGACCCCCGCCCCCGCTCCTGCGAGCACCGCAGCCGTGCCCGACCACGCCCCGAGCGGACCCGCCCCGCTGTGGCGCACCGCCGTCCGCGGCCTGGCCACCATCTGGGCGGTGCCCAAGGCGCGGCTCGGCCTGGTGATCCTCGCGGTGTTCCTGCTCACCGCTCTCTTCGCCCCGCTCCTCGCGCCGTACGGCGCCACCGACAACAGCTTCGGGCGCAACGAGGCCGCGAGCGCCGCGCACTGGCTCGGCACCACCGCCGCCGGGGAGGACGTGCTCTCCCAGGTCATCTTCGGCTCGCGGATCTCGGTGGTCGTCGGCTTCGTCGCCGGGGCGCTGGCCACCGCCGTCGCGGTGCTCGTCGGGCTGTCCTGGGGGTACGCCCGCGGCTTCCTGGCCGATGTCGCGAACTTCGTCGTCAACCTGTTCCTCGTCATCCCCAGCCTGCCGCTGATGATCGTCATCGCGACCTACCTGCAGAACTCCGGGCTCGCGATGATCTCGATCGTCATCGCGATCACCGGCTGGGCGTGGGGTGCGCGCGTGCTGCGCTCGCAGACCCAGTCGCTGCGCAGCCGGGACTTCGTCACCGCCGCGCAGTTCAGCGGTGAGGGGTCCTGGCGGATCGTCTTCCGGGAGATCCTGCCGAACATGACCTCCCTCATCACGGGGAGCTACTTCGGCGCGGCGACCGCCGCGATCCTCGCCGAGTCGGGGCTGTCGTTCCTCGGCATCGGCGACACCAGCGTCGTGAGCTGGGGCTCGATGCTCTTCTGGGCGCAGAACTCCAACGCCCTGCTCACCGGCCAGTGGCTGCTGCTGCTGGCGCCCGGTCTGTGCATCGCGCTGCTCGCCACGTCGCTCACCCTCATCAACTTCGGCGTCGACGGGTTGTCCAACCCGCGCCTGCGGGAAGGGAAGGGCCGATGAGCCTCCTCGAGGTCACCGACCTGTCCGTCGTCTACGAGCCCAAGGGTGCCGAGCCGACGTACGCCGTCAAGGACGTCTCGTTCGCCCTGGAGCGCGGCGAGTTCGTCGGGCTCGTGGGGGAGTCCGGGTCGGGCAAGTCCACGCTCGGCTTCGCGGTCACCCGGCTGTCCAAGCCGCCGGCCCGGATCAGCCACGGTCGCATCGTCGTGGGCGGGCGGGACATCGCCGGCCTGGCCGACGAGGAGCTGCGCCGCCAGCGCCAGGGCGGGTTCGCCATGGTGCTGCAGTCCGGGATGAACGCGCTCAACCCGGTGCGCACCGTCCGGCACCACTTCTTCGACATCTTCGCCGCGCACGGCCACGTCGACCGGCGCCGGCGCGAGGCCCGGGCCCGGGAGCTCGTCGCCAAGGTCGAGCTGCCGGACCTCGTGCTCGACCGGTATCCCGGGGAGCTGTCCGGCGGTATGCGCCAGCGGGTCTCGATCGCGCTCGCGCTGTCCCTCGAACCGCAGCTCATGGTGTTCGACGAGCCGACCACGGCCCTCGACGTGCTCGTGCAGCACGCCGTCATGCGCACCATCCGGGACCTGCAGCGCGAGGAGGGGTTCACGGCCCTGCTCATCAGCCACGACCTGGGCGTCGTCCTGGAGTCGACGTCGCGCGTCATGGTGATGCACGACGGCGCGATCGTCGAGGACGGGACGTCGCAGCAGATCCTGCACGCCCCGGAGCACCCGTACACCCAGATGCTGCTCTCGCACTACGCGGACCCGCGCGCCGAGGTGGTCGAGCTGCCCGGGCTCGCGGTGCGCGGCGGCACGATCAGCACGGCGAGCACGCGTAGCGACGACGCAGGTCAGGATGGTGCGGTCGCGCCCGCGGCCCGGCCCTCGGCGGTGCGCGCCGGGGCCCACCGGTCCGCCGCCCGCGAACCGGTGGTCGTCGACCACGTGTCGAAGGTCTACCCGGCCCCGCGCCGCGGCCAGGCCCGGGTGGTCGCCGTCGACGACGTGTCGTTCCGGCTCGAACCGGGGCAGTCGATGGCGCTCGTCGGCCAGTCCGGCTCCGGGAAGTCGACCATCGCCAAGCTCGTCACGGGCGTCGAACGGCCCACGTCGGGCACGGTGCACGTCGGCGACGTGCGGGTCGACACGCTGCGCCGACGCGGGCTGCGCGACCTGCGCCGCCAGGTGCAGATGGTGTTCCAGGACCCGTACTCCGCGCTCAACCCGCTGCACTCGGTCGAGTACACGCTCACCCGCCCGGTGGTGAACTTCTCCGACCTGCGCGGCCGGGACGCCCGGCGCCGGGTGCTCGACCTGCTCGACCTCGTCGGGCTCAGCCCCGTCGAGCAGTTCGCCGCCAAGCTGCCGCACCAGCTCTCCGGCGGGCAGCGCCAGCGCGTCGTCATCGCCCGGGCGCTCGCGTGCGACCCGCAGGTGCTCATCGCCGACGAACCCGTCTCGATGCTCGACGTGTCGCTGCGCGCCGGGGTGCTCGCGCTGCTCGAGGACCTGCGCGTCCAGCTCGGCATGTCGATGCTCTACATCACCCACGACCTGCTCTCGGCCCGGGTGGTCACCGACCGCATCATGGTGCTGCACGACGGCCGGGTGGTCGAGGCCGGCGAGACGGCCCAGGTGCTGCGCTTCCCGGCCGACCCGTACACGGTCGCGCTGCTCGACGCCGTCCCGCAGCCCGGCCGGGCGGGGGACGCAGCATGAGCGTGCGACCAGGTCAGGCGTTCGGTCCGCTGCCGCTGGCCGACGGGGTGCAGCCGCTCGTCGTCGACGCGTCCGTCGGCCCGCTCACCGCGCTGCGCGCACGTCCGGCCGGGGCGGCCCGCGGGGTCGCGCTGCTGGTGCCCGGGTTCACCGGGTCCAAGGAGGACTTCCGGCTGCTGCTGCCGCTGCTCGCCGAGCGCGGCTGGGACACCTGGGCGTACTCCCAGCGCGGTCAGGCCGACTCGGTCGCCCCCGCCGGGGTCGAGGCCTACCGGGCGCAGGACTTCGCGGCCGATGCCGTCGAGGTCGCCCGGACCGTCGCCGACGTCACGGGGGTCGCGGCCGTGCACCTGCTGGGGCACAGCTTCGGCGGCACGGTCGCCCAGGCCGCGGTGGTCCGCGACCCGGTGCCGTTCGCCAGCCTCACGCTGCTGTGCTCCGGACCGCACGGCTGGCCCGGCCGGGAGGACGCGTTGCGCGCGCGGCTGCTCGCCTCGGACGGTGTCGACCTGTGGCGGCTGGACCACCCCGACCGCGCCGGGGTGCCGGACGAGGACCTGGACCCGGCCGACCTGTTCTGGCGGCTCCGTGCCGAGCGCACCAGCACCGAGCACCTACTCGGGGCCCTCGAGGTGCTCGCCGACCCGACCGACACCACGGACGCCGTGGGTGCTGCCGGGGTGCCGGTGCTCGTCGTGCACGGTGCGCGCGACGACGCCTGGCCGCAGGACTGGCAGCGCCGCACCGCCGCACGGCTCGGTGCGCCGCTCGTCATCGTCCCGGACGCCGGTCACCTGCCCAACGAAGAGAACCCGGCCGCGACGGCCGCCGCCCTCGACGCCTTCTGGGCGTCGCTCCCGACTCCCTGACCTGCGAGGACATCCATGCGCACCTTCCCCGACGGCTTCCTGTGGGGCTCGGCCACGGCCGCGCACCAGATCGAGGGCAACAACGTGAACTCCGACTGGTGGGAGCGCGAGCACATGCCCGGCACCACCATCGCCGAGCCGAGCGGTGACGCCTGCGACTCCTACCACCGGTTCGCCCACGACATGGCGATCCTGGCCGAGGCCGGGCTGAGCACCTACCGCTTCTCCGTCGAGTGGGCGCGCATCGAACCGGAGAAGGGGTTCGTCTCGCAGGCCAGCCTCGACCACTACCGGCGGATGATCGACACCGCCCGTGACCTGGGCATCGAGCCCATGGTGACGCTGCACCACTTCACCAACCCGCGCTGGTTCGCCCGCGAGGGCGGCTGGTTGGCGCCCGACGCCGTCGAGCGGTTCGAGCAGTACACCCGCACCGTGCTGCCCGTGCTGGCCGACGTCACGTGGGTCTGCACCATCAACGAGCCCAACATGGTGGCGATGTTCGCCGGCGACGACGCGACCGAGGGCGCCACGTTGCAGGCCTTCGGCCAGCCGGCGCCGAGCCGCCGTGTCTCGCAGGTGCTCGCGCAGGCGCACCGGGCCTCGCGTGCGGTGCTCGCCGGGGCCGACCACCCGATCCGCTCCGGCTGGACCGTCGCGACGCAGGACTTCCAGGCCGAGCCCGGTGCCGAGCAGGTGACCCGCGACTACGGCTACCCGCGCGACGCGTGGTTCCTCGAGCAGGCCGCCGGTGACGACTGGGTGGGTGTGCAGGCCTACACCCGCACCGTCGTCGGGCTGGACGGCCCGAAGCCGATCGCCGCCGAGGCCGAACGCACCCTCACCGGCTGGGAGTACTACCCGCTCGCGCTGGCCGACGGTGTGCGGCTGGCGCACGAGATGGCGCCGGGCACCCCGGTGTTCGTCACCGAGAACGGCATCGCCACCGCCGACGACACCCGCCGCATCGACTACGTGCGCGGTGCCCTCGCCGGGCTGCACGACGTCATGGCCGAGGGCGTGCCGGTGCTCGGCTACCTGTACTGGAGCCTGCTCGACAACTACGAGTGGGGCTCCTACACGCCCACGTTCGGCCTGGTCGGGGTCGACCGCAGCACCTTCGAACGCACCGTCAAGCCCAGCGCCCGCTGGCTCGGCGAGGTCGCCCGCGCCAACGCGCTGCCCGACTGACCCCGGCGCCGGCCCCGCCGGCCCGCCTGACACCTCACCAAGGACTCCACGTGACGAGCACCGAGCAGACCTTTGCCATGCCCTCGACCGGCGACCGGGCGGCCGTCCCGGCCGGGCTGCGGTTCACCGCGCCGGCCCCGACCGCGGGTGCGCTGGTGTCCGGTGACCTGCGGGTCGAGCTCACCCGCACCGGCGACGTGCACGCGATCCGGTACGGCGAGCTGCTGGTCTCGCAGTACCTGCCCGGTCCGCACGACGCCGCCACCGGCGGGCTGTGGCTGCGCCGGCACCGTGACGGCCGGGTCGAGCCGATGCCGCTCCTCGGCGCACGCTCGTCGGCCCGGTTCGCGCTCACCGACCGCAGCGCGCGCTGGACGGGCAGCGGGCTGGGGGTGCGCTGGTCGGTGACGCTGGCCCTCGGGCCGGACGGCGACCTGTGGGTGTGGCGGATCGACGTCACGGCGCTCGACGGCACCGGGCCCGACGGCGCCGGGCC
>NZ_VWSD01000127.1 GCF_009829685.1 Cellulomonas citrea | reverse complement strand
GCCGGCCACGCCACCCGGGACGGCGGTCACAGGGAAGTGGCCCGGGGAGCCGGCGGCGGCGAGCGCGGCACGGCCGAACCGGCGCAGCAGCACCGCGTCGGCGGGGTCGGTGGTGAGCATCCGCACGGCGTGCGTCTCCACCGCCGAGCCGTGGTGCAGCAACCGGCGCACCGTGGTGGCCGTGGCCGGCAGCGTGCCCACCCCGGCCAGCGCCTCGAGCGCCTGCACCCCGGCGAGGTGGTGGGCGGCCGGGCAGATGCCGCACAGCTTCTCGACGAGCGAGGGCACCCCGGTCACCGGGCGCCCGACCAGCAGCGGGTCGACCCGCGGCAGCCCGGCGAGGTCGAACCGGGCGGCGAGCGCGCGGCCCTGCCCGTCCCGTTCCACGACGACCCGGGCGCCCGCGGCGTCCACGATCTCGTCGAGCATGAGGCGCCGGGTCATGCGGACATCCTCCCTCGCGCCGGACATGCCACGATGGTCCGGTGCACGAGCTCGGACTCCTGCGCTCGGTGGTCACGGCCGTCGAGCGGGCTGCGACCACCGCCGGCGCCACGGGCGTCGAGGCGGTGGGGCTGCGCGTCGGCACCCTCAGCGGCGCGGAGCCGCAGGCCCTGGACGGCGCCTGGCCGATCGCCACGGCCGGCACCGTGGTGGACGGCGCGCGGCTGGAGATCGAGCAGGTGCAGGCGGCCGTCTGGTGCCCCGGCTGCGGGTGCGACCAGCCGGTCGACGAGTTCTACGCCCTCGTGTGCCCGGCCTGCGGCACCCCGTCGGGCACGCTGGTCCGAGGGCGGGAGTTCGCCGTGGCCTACGCCGATCTGGAGACCCCCGGTCACGGCTGACGTGCCGACCCGCCCGCGGTCGGTCCTGCCGCGGTCAGCTCGGCCAACCAGCGGTCGACGACCTCGACGGCTGCCTCGACGGCCGCCGGCAGGGCCGTGGCGACCGAGTCGCTGAGCCCCACCCGCAGGTCCACCAGCTCGGGCACGATCCCGACGACCTCGACCTGGTCCGGCTCACGGCCCAGCATCCGGGCGGCGGTGAGCACGTCGAGCAGACCGACCTGGTGCGGTGAGAGCTTGGTGGCGAGCATCCGGGGGATCTGGTCACCCGTGAGGTGCACGACGGTGCCCGGGACCGCCCCGGCGACCGCGTCGAGGATGAGCAGTCGTCCGGCGTCCTGCACGACCGGGACCAGCTCCATCCCGCCGGTCCAGCCGTCGACGTACTCCACCCGGACGTCCGGGCGTGCCTGGCTGAGCCGCGTGAGCAGCTCGAGGCCCGCGCCGTCGTCGGCCATGATCGTGTTGCCGACGCCCAGCACGGTGAGCACGGGGGCGTCCGGCACCGTGCCGGCGCCGCTCATCCGACCTTGGGGCTGTCGACGGGCTTGGAGCCCCGCCGCAGCCACACGCCGCCGTTGATCATCGACGACACACCGCCGTGCCGGTCGAGGGAGTCGGCGCGCACCGCGAGGTAGATGTGCCCGATGGCGAACGACCACAGGGCGAACATGAGCATGGTGTGCACCAGCCGCATCGGCCCGATCCCGATCCACTGCACGGGTGTGGCCACGACCTGCCAGAACGGGCTGGACTGCTTGTACAGCGCGTAGAGCGAGAGCCCGACGAGCATCTGCAGGACCCCGACCACGTAGATCGAGCTGTAGGCGAGCTGCTGGAGCGGGTTGTGGGCCACGTACAGCGGGCCCTCGTCGCGCAGGAACACGTAGTGCTTGACCACGCGACCCAGGTTGCGCACGTCCTTCTTCGACTTGAGCGGCCACAGCGTCGGCCAGCGCAGGTACCGGTCAGGCGAGGTGAAGGCCGACACGATCCGGGTGGCGCCGACGAGCAGCCAGGCGAACCCGGCGACGAAGTGGATGAAGCGCACGTAGCCCATGAGGTAGCCGGTGCGTCCCGCCGACCCGGGGGTCGGCCCGAAGAACGGGTCCATGATGTAGTAGCCGGTGAGGCTGAGGACGACGATGAGGCTCACGTTGAGCCAGTGCTGCGCGCGCAGCGAGGCGGACCACACGTCGACCCGGGTGTAGCTGTCCTCGCTGGTGGCGTCGTGCTCCTCGCCGGAGAAGTGGCGCAGCTTGACGAAGCCCTGCAGCACGAAGTCGCCGACGGTGCCGTCCTCCGCGACCGGGGCCGCGGCGATGACGAGCGCCCGCCAGCCGTGCTCGAGGCCGTGCCGCGCGTTCTTGCGCAGCAGGCTGCGGTTCTCCCGGCTGGCGCGCGAGGCACCCATGACGGCGTCGAGGTCGCCGCGCATCACGACGATGTCGCGCGTCGAGCCGCCGGTGACCTGCAGCTGGCGCACCCGGACGAGGGAGTACCGACGGTCCGCGCGGGCCGGGTCCACATCGGCCGGGTCCACCGTCGGCACCGGGATCGTGGGGTGGTCCTCGCGCAGCGCCGCGATCATGAGCTGGTCCACCGGGTCGTCGCTGCCGGGTGCGGCGGCGGCGGCCAGGGCGAGCACGCGGCGGTGGCTGAGACCGCCCACGCTCACCACGTCCCCGACCTCGAGCCGGGAGGCGTCGCCAGGGTCGGCCGCCGGACCGGGTGCCTGCTCGGCGGTGGTCATGACGTCGCGATCCCGAGCTCGGTGCCCTCCACGTCGAGCACGTGCACGGCGCACGACATGCAGGGGTCGAAGGAGTGGATGGTGCGCAGCGGCTCCAGCGGCTGCGCCGGGTTGACCAGCGGGTGCTTGCCGTTGCCTGCGAGCGACTCCTCGTACGGGCCCTGCGCCCCGGTGTCGTCCCGACCCCCGGCCAGCCACGTGGTGGGGACCACGGCCTGGTACTTGTCGACCTTGCCGTCCTTGATCGTCACCCAGTGGCTGAGGTTGCCGCGGGCGACCTCGACGAACGAGAAGCCGGAGGCCTCCGCAGGCCAGCTCGACGGCTCCCAGCGGGAGGAGTCGAAGACGTCGATGTCGCCCTTCTTGAGGTTGGCGACGAAGGTCGGGAACGTCGAGTCGGCGAGCATCTCCGCCGAGGTCACGCACTCCACCGCGCGGGCCAGGGTGCGGCCGGCGGTCGAGTTGAGCTTGTCGAGGCTGATGCCGTAGCGCGTGGCGGCGCCGTCGACGAGCTCCTTGGTCCGCGCGTGGCCCTGGGCGTAGGCGAGCAGCACGCGGGCCAGCGGGCCGACCTGCATGGCGTGCCCGTCGTAGCGGGGCGCCTTGCACCAGGTGTACTTGCCGTCGTCGGCGCCGGCCAGCCAGGTGAACGGCGGCGTCGGCCCGGTGTAGGCAGGGTCGGTCACGCCCTTGTCGGGGGCGAGCGCGACCTCGCCGTCGGGGTAGGTGTACCAGGCCGAGCTCACGTACTCGGCGATCTTCGACGGGTCGAAGTCGTGCACCGTGCTCAGGTCTCCGTCGAGGATCACCCCGGGCTTGACCTGCGTGAACGGCGTGGTCAGCCGGGACGCCGACGGTGCACCGGCGAAGGTGGCGCCCGACATGCCCACGGCCAGGTAGTTGGGCTGCGCGGCACCGATCTCGAAGTAGTCCGGGTAGACCCCGAGGATGGCCAGCGCGTCCGGCAGGTAGCACGCGTGCACGAACTCGGTGGTCTCGGCGATCCAGTCGGCGATCTGGTCGACCTGCACCTGGTTGATCGACTCGGACTTGTCCGGGTCGATCGTGCAGGCCATGCCGCCGACCAGGAAGTTCGGGTGCGGGTTCTTGCCGCCGAACACCGTGCCGATGCGGATCATCGAGCGCTGGAACTCCAGCGCGTCCAGGTAGTGCGCCACCGCCATGAGGTTGGCCTCGGGGGGCAGGCGGTAGTCCGGGTGGTCCCAGTAGCCGCCGGTGAAGATGGTGAGCTGGCCCGAGTCGAGGATGCCCTTGACGGTGTCGCGCACCGCCGTCATCCGCTCGAGGGTGTTGCCCTTCCAGGTGGAGCCGATCTTCTTCGCGAAGTCCACCGCGGCCTGCGGGTCGGCGGTGGCGGCCGAGGGGACGTTCACCCAGTCCATCGCGTGCAGGTGGTAGAAGTGGATGACGTGGTCCTGCACCGCCTGCGAGGCCAGCACCATGTCGCGGATGAGCCGGGCCTGCTCCGGCGGGTTCGACCCGATCGCGTTCTCGACCGCGTTGATCGAGGCGATCGCGTGCACCGAGGTGCACACGCCGCAGATGCGCTGGACGAACGCCCAGGCGTCCCGCGGGTCGCGGCCCTGCACGATGGTCTCGATGCCGCGGAACTGGGTGGTCTCGCTCCACGCCTTGGAGATGGCGGACCCGTCGGTCTCCAGCTCGATGCGCAGGTGGCCCTCGATACGGGTGAGGGGGTCGATGACGACGCGCTCGGACATGAGCTACTCCGCCTTTCCGGGCTCGTCGGTGGTCTTCGGTGCGGGGGCGTCGTCGACGTGCGCGGGGCGCCGGCTGGTCGGCGTCGGCAGCCACACGGTCGAGTCGCCGAAGGCACGCAGCGGGGGGTCGACCTTCGTCCTCGTGGCCGAGGCGCGGCGTGCCGCGGTGACGCCGGCGTGCACCCCGACGGCGGCCACGGTCGCCCCGACCAGACCCCAGCCGACCTCCTGCGCAGTGGCCTCGATGCCGAAGCCGGTGACGTCCGGCAGCGTCTGGTAGAAGGGCGTGAACCGGTCGAAGAACTGCTTCTCGGTGCAGCCGATGCACGGGTGGCCCGCGCCGATCGGCCAGCTCGTGTGCAGGTTCCACTGGATGACCGGGCACGCGCTGAAGGTGCTCGGGCCCTTGCAGCCCATCTCGTACAGGCACCAGCCGTTGCGGGCGCCCTCGTCGTCGAAGGTCCGCACGAACTGGCCGGCGTCGAAGTGCGCCCGGCGCGGGCAGGAGTCGTGGATGCGCTGGTCGTAGGCGAACAGCGGGCGGCCCTCGGCGTCGGTCTTGGGCAGATCGCCGTGCGTGAGCACGTAGGCGACGGTCGCGGTGATGACCTCGCCGATCGGCGGGCAGCCGGAGACGTTGATGACCGGCCGGTCCGTGATGATCTCGTCCACGCCGACCGCACCGGTCGGGTTGGGCTTGGAGGCCTGCACCGAGCCCCAGACGGCGCAGGCGCCGACCGCCAGGATCGCGGTGGCCTTCTCGGCGGACTCGCGCAGCACCTGCTCGGCCGACTTGCCGCCGATGGTGCAGTAGGCGCCGCCGGCACCCAGCGGGATGGAGCCGTTGACCACGAGGATGTGCGGTTCGGCGTTCGTGTCGTCGAGCGCCTTGTTGGCCGCGTCGCCGGAGGCGGCCATCACGAGCTCGTTGTAGTTGACGGACAGCAGGTTGAGGACGATCTCCTCGACCGTCGTGCCGCCCGAGCGCAGCGTGCTCTCCATGCAGCCGGTGCACTCCTGCAGCTGCAGCCACACGACGTTGGGCTTGGTGAGGGCGCTCAGCTTGTCCGCGATCTGCTCGGCGGTCACGGGGGCGGCGTGGGCGGTCCCGGTGGCCTGGTTGCCCAGGGCGAAGACCGCGGCCAGACCGCCGCAGAACTTGAGGAAGTCCCGGCGCTTGATCCCGGCTCGTGCGAGGTTCTCCCCGAGAGTCGGCTCCTGCCACCCGTTCGGCTCGTAGGACATCAGTAGAGACCCTCCTCTGGCTCTCCGGCGCCGCCGGGACCGGTTCCGCGTCGCTGCGTCACAGGTGCTTAGACCCACGTCGTCGCGCAGCCTAGCGACGAAGCCGGGACCTTCGGGCCAAGTTTGGAGGGCGAGATCCGGCTAGTGAGCAGGACCTTCGTCCTAGGGGAGCGGGATCGGCCGGGGCAGGCTGCGGGCCGTTCGCGGCCTCGGCCGGACGACCGGCGTGTGGAACACTGGGCGACCGTCGAGGCCTGTCGGCCGGCAGGCCGCGCGACGACGCGTTCGACGGAAGGACCGGTCCGGGTGCACGAGGTGTCGCTGTGCCGCCAGCTGGCTGCCGCCGTCACGCGCGCGACCGGCGGGCGGCCGGTCGAGACCGTGCACCTGCGGGTGGGCGAGCTGCGGCAGGTGGTCCCCGAGGCGCTCGAGTACGCGTGGACCTTCGTCGTGCGCGGCACCCCGCTGGACGGCTCGACGCTCTCCCTCGACCACGTGCCGGCCGTGCTCAGCTGCGACGACTGCCTTCTCCAGACACGTCTCGGGCCGGCGCTGGGGTTCAGCTGCCCGGCCTGCGGCTCGGCCCGCACCCACCTGAGCAGCGGCGAGGAGTTCGTCCTCACCGCTGTCGACGTCCACGACGAGGACCCGGCCGACCATGCGCGGCCTGCCGGCGACGACGCACAGAGAGGACTCCCCGATGGGGCGCTTTCACCGTCATGACGACGGCACGGTCCACTCCCACGAGCACGACGAGGGTGCGCACGAGCACACCCACGACGAGCACGACCACGCGCACGGCGACCACGACCACGTGCACGAGCACGACGCGCACGCCGCCGACCGTGACCCGGCCGAGCTCGCCGAGCTGATCGGCGACCACTCGGGCTACGTCACCGGCCGCGAGCGGATCGAGATCCTCGAGGACATCTACGCCGAGAACGACCGGCTGGCCGCCGCCAACCGCGCCGCGCTGGACGCCGCCGGGGTGCAGGCGATCAACCTCATGAGCTCGCCCGGCTCCGGCAAGACCACGCTGCTGGCGCGCACGCTCGCGGCGCTGCAGGGCAGCGTGCGCGTCGGGGTCGTCGAGGGCGACATCGAGACCCCGCTGGACGCCGAGCGGCTGAGCGGGCTCGGCGCGCAGATCTCGCTGCTCAACACCGGCAACGGGTTCGGCGGCGAGTGCCACCTGGACGCCCCCATGGTCGCGCGGGCGCTGCGCGGGCTGGACCTGCAGACCCTCGACCTGCTGCTCATCGAGAACGTCGGCAACCTCGTCTGCCCGGCCGAGTTCGAGGTCGGCGAGCACCGCAAGGCGATGGTGTACTCGATCACCGAGGGCGAGGACAAGCCGCTCAAGTACCCGGTGATGTTCCGCTCGGTCGGCGCCGTCGTGGTCAACAAGATGGACCTGGCGCCCTACCTCGACTTCGACATGGACCTGTTCCGGGCGAACCTGGCGGCCGTCAACCCGCACGCCACCGTCATCGAGCTGTCGGCCCGGACGGGTGACGGCGTCGCGGCGTGGCTGGACTGGGTCGCCCAGCCGGCCGGCGCCTGAGGTGCCCGGCGCAGGGGGCGGTCCACAACTCATGACCCCGGATGCTCCAGCCCGGCCGGGAAACGGCCGATAGCGTGGGTGTGCAGGCAGTCCTCACCGTTCGGCGATGGCGGCGCTACGGCGCCGACCGGTTGTACGTCGTCGCGCCCACGGGGGAGCCGATGGGCTCCGTCGACCTGGTGAGCGGCCAGGTGGTGGTCGAGGACGCCGCCGACGAGCACGCCGTGCGCCGCGCCGCGCAGGAGTACCTGCGGGCCGATGTGCCCGAGCTCGCGGTGCCCCGTCAGCGCGGCGGCCCGGAGGGGCTGAGCCCGGCCGACGAGGAGCTGCTCGCCGCGTGGCTCGGCGAGGTCGGCAGCACGACCCCACCACGGACCCGGCGGGAGTGGACCACCCGCGCCCGGCTGGACCGGTTGGGTGACACGGGCTGGACGGTGCTGCACGACGTGCGGATCGGGTTGCAGGGCTCCACCTGCCAGCACGTGGCCATCGGCCCGCCCGGCGCGTTCACCATCACCGAGCACGGCCGCACCGAGCAGGTCGTGCGGCAGGACGGCGGCACGCTGCTGGTCGACGGCGAGCCCACGAGCGTGCTGCGCGACGCCGCCCTGCAGGCCCGTCGGGTGCAACGGCTGCTGCGCGACGCCGGCAGCATCCAGGTGCGGGTGCGCGCCGTGGTCGGGGTCGGCCGGCTCGACCCGACCTCCCGGGTCCGTCCGGGAGCCCCCCTCGTGGTGCCGCGCCGCGACCTGCCGGGTGTGCTGCACGCGCTGCCCCCGGTCCTGTCGACCGCCGAGCTCGCGGTGGTCGCCAAGGTGTCCCGCCGCGCGACGACGTGGCTGCCGCCGATGCGGCCGCTGCCGTCCTGAGCGCACCGCGCCCGACGGGTCCTGCCCGCCGGACGGCGCCGTCCGGCCTCGTGCGCCGCCGGCCGCCCTCCTGGGCCGCCGGCCGCCCCGTCTGGAGCACCGGTGCCCTCGCAGGGGATGATCGTGCCGTGAACACGACCGGTGGCGGGCTCGGCAGACCGCGGCGACCCGCGTCGCTCGACCCTGCGGCAGCCGACCAGCTGCCGGGCGAGGGCGACCCGGCGCACCTCGTCGAGCTCGCGCACACCACCGCCCAGCTGCTCGTGCACCGTGGCCGCACCTCGCAGGACCCGGCGGTGCTGGACCGGCTGCTCGCGCTCGTCGAGGACGAGGGGCTGTCCACCGTGGCCGCGCTGTGGTCGGCCAGCCCCGCGGGTTCGCTGCCCGGTGCGCTGTGGCGGCTGTACGCGCTGCGCACCTGGGTGCGCTCCGACCCCGAGCTCGTCGCCGACCGGTACCGGCAGGGGATGGCCGCCGCACCCGTGCACGACGCGGTCGCCGGGGTGGCCTCGCCGCCCGGGGCCGACGACGTCGTGCGGCTCGTCGACGACGTGCTCACCGGTCTGTACACGCGTGACCTCGACGTGGCGCTCGACCGGGCCGCGGCGTTCTGCCGCGTGGTCGCGACCGGCACCGCGTTCGACGCCGACCACCTCGAGCTCGCCGACCCGCACGGCG
>NZ_VWSD01000126.1 GCF_009829685.1 Cellulomonas citrea | reverse complement strand
GCCGCTCGCCCGCGACGGCGTCGAGCAGCGCCGCGCTCGGCACATCGGGCCACAGCGCGTCCCGGAACCCGCGTCCCACGAGGGCCGCGCCCGGCGCGGGCGGGGACTGGACCAGCCGCTCGGCGACCATCGCGACGGCCTGCGCGGCGGACAGCGCCTCGGCCAGGTCGAGCCGGTCGCGGGTCAGGGCCCACTGGGTGACGTGCACGTGCTGGTCCCACAGCCCCGGCAGCACCCAGCGCCCGTCGAGGTCGACCTGCTCGACGTGCGACGGCACTGACCCGGTCGCCGCGACCTTCCCGTCGGCCAGCAGCAGGTCGACCGGCGCGGACGAGCCCAGCAGCCGGGCCCGACGCAGGACCAGCGGGTCGGTCACAGCGACAGCGTGCGTCCGGTGAGCCGTTCGAACGCCTCCAGGTAGCGCTGCTGGGTGCGCTCGACGACCTCGTCCGGCAGCGGCGGCGGCGGGGTGTCGGAGGCGCGGTCCCAGCCGGAGGCCCGGGAGGTCAGCCAGTCGCGCACGTACTGCTTGTCGAAGCTCGGCTGCGGGTGCCCGGGCTCCCAGGCGAGCCGCGGCCAGAACCGCGAGGAGTCGGGGGTGAGCACCTCGTCGCCCAGCGTCACGGCGCCCTCGGCGTCGGTGCCGAACTCCAGCTTGGTGTCGGCCAGCACGAGGCCGCGCTCGCGGGCGATGCCCTCGGCGCGTTCGTAGACCTCGAGCGTGAGCCTGCGCAGGGTCTCCGCCGGGCCCTGGCCGATCTGCTCGGCGACCTGCTCGAAGGAGACGTTCTCGTCGTGGTCACCCAGGGCGGCCTTGGTGGCCGGGGTGAAGATCGGGGTCGGCAGCTGCGAGCCGTCGAGCAGACCCTCCGGCAGGGCGATCCCGGTGACCGACCCGGTCTGCTGGTACTCGGCCAGGCCGGAGCCGGTGAGGTACCCGCGCACCACGCACTCGACGGGGTACATGTCGAGGCGGCGGCAGATCATGGCGCGTCCGGCGACGGCCTCGGGGACCCGGGTGGAGACCACATGGTTCGGCACCACGTCGATGAGCTGGGCGAACCACCACAGCGAGAGCTGGGTGAGCACGATGCCCTTGCCGGGGATGCCGGGGGACAGCACGTGGTCGTACGCCGAGATCCGGTCGGAGGCGACGACGAGCACGACGTCGCCGTGCAGCTGGCGGATGACCGCACCGTCGTGGGACTTGTCCGGGACGTACAGGTCCCGCACCTTGCCTGTGGAGAGGTGGGCCCAGCCGGGCAGCTCGTCGGTCACGGCCCCTAGCGAACCACTTCGGGCCGCTGCGGGAGAAACCGCTCGACGTCCGGGATGCGCCCGTCCGGACGATCCGGTCAGCGCAGGTGCCGCAGCCGCACGGACATGCAGGTGACGCAGCCCTCGAGCTTCTCGAACTCGCCGATCTGCACGGTCCGGACCTGGTAGCCCAGGTCGGCGAGCAGGGCGGCGGTGCGCGGTGCGGAGGCCGACATGAGCAGCCGGTCCTCGCCGAGGTCGACGACGGCCGCCCCCTCGGGCTCGGGCACCGGCAGGAACCGCTCGAACAGCCCGGGCGAGTCGACGAACGGCTCGAACCCGATGACGGTGCCGTCGGGCAGTGCGGTGACGGCGGTCTTGAGGTGCAGCACGGTGGTGACCGGCACCGCGACGACCTTCTTGCCGAGCGGGCGCAGCAGCCCGCGCAGCGCGGCGACCCCGCCCGCGTCGGTGCGGTCGCTGCGCCCGACGTAGACCGTGTCGCCGATCTTGAGCACGTCGCCGCCCTCGAGCGTGACGTCGTCCTCGACCGGCAGCAGGTTCATCCCCAGGTCGGCCAGCAGCGTGGCGACCCCGGCGGTCTCACCGCGCCGGGAGGCGCGGGCCGGCCGGGTGATGACGGCCTGGGCGCCGACGGCCACGGCGGTGTCCTCGATGAACACCGCGTCCGGGCAGTCGTCGGCGGGCGGTGCCTCGACGGTGCGCCAGCCCGCCTCGTGCAGGGCCTCGACGTACCCGTGCCACTGGGCGAGCGCCAGGTCCAGGTCGACGGGGATCCGTTCGATGTGCTCGACCAGCCCGTCGGCGAGCAGCGGTCCGGGCCGACGGACGACGGCGACGGCGTTCATCAGGCGTCCTTCCCCTCGGTGGACGCATCGCCGGACGCCTCGGCGGCGGCGCGGGCGGCGATGTCGGTGCGGTGCTGACCGCCGTCGAGGCCGATCCGGTCGACCCCGGCGTAGGCGGTGGCGCGGGCCTCGGTCAGTGTCGCCCCGGTGCCGACGACGGACAGCACGCGCCCGCCGGCGCTCACCAGCGCGTCGTCGTGCAGCGCGGTGCCGGCGTGCAGCACGTGCACGCCGGGCAGCGCACCGGCCTGGGCGACCCCGGTGAGCCGGTCGCCGCTGCGGGCCTGCGTCGGGTAGCCGGCCGACGCGATGACGACGGTGACCGCCGCGCCGTCGTCCCAGGTCAGCGGGCCGAAGGCGGCGAGCTCGCCGGTGGCGCAGGCCTGCAGCAGCCCGGCCAGCGGGGTGCGCAGCCGGGCAAGCACCACCTGCGTCTCGGGGTCGCCGAACCGGGCGTTGAACTCCACCACCCGCATCCCGCGCGAGGTGAGAGCGAGCCCGCAGTACAGGACACCGGCGAACGGGGTGCCGCGGCGGGCCATCTCGGCGACCGTGGGCCGGGCGACGGTCTCGACGACTTCGGCGACCAGGCCGTCCGGGGCCCACGGCAGCGGGCTGTAGGCGCCCATGCCACCGGTGTTGGGTCCGGCGTCGGCGTCGAAGATGCGCTTGAAGTCCTGCGCTGGCACGAGCGGGACGACGTCGGTCCCGTCGGACAGCACGAACAGCGAGACCTCGGGGCCGTCGAGGTACTCCTCGACCACCACCGAGCCGCCGGGCTTGGCCAGGCAGGCGCGGGCGTGCTCGAGCGCGGCCTCGCGGTCGTCGGTGACGACGACGCCCTTGCCGGCGGCCAGCCCGTCCTCCTTGACGACGTGCGGGGCACCGAACTCGGTGAGCGCGGCGGCCACCTGCTCGACGGTCGCGCAGGTGCGGGAGGCTGCGGTCGGCACCCCGGCGGCGGCCATCACCTCCTTGGCGAACGCCTTGGAGCCCTCGAGCCGGGCGGCTGCCGCGGACGGTCCGAACACCGCGATCCCGGCGGCGCGCACGGCGTCGGCGACCCCGGCGACCAGGGGCGCCTCCGGTCCGACGATGACGAGGTCGACACCCAGCGCGGTGGCCAGCGCGGCGACGGCGGCCGGGTCGAGCGGGTCGACGTCGTGCAGCCTCGCCAGCTCCCCGATGCCGGGGTTGCCGGGGGCGGCGTGCAGCCCGGTGACGGCCGGGTCGGCGGCCAGGGCTCGGACGAGGGCGTGCTCACGGGCGCCGGTCCCGACGACGAGGATCTCCACGGCGGTCGAGCCTACCGAGCCCGTGCGCACCGGGTCGGTGACGTCCGCGGCGAGACGGCCGGCGTACCGGGGCAGCCTTCTGAACCGGACTCAGGCCCCCACAGCCGGCGAGAGCGGGACGTCGAGGACCTGCGAGGCCACCTGCGCGTGGCGGTACGCCCTCGTCCGTGCGAGCGGGATCCACCCCTGGTACGCGGCCATCGCCCCGACACTCGCCTGTGAACCGTCGGTGAGTGCGAAGTCGACGGTGAGTGCGTCGCCGACCATCGCGGACACCTCGGCGATCCCGACTGCGCTGACCTGGTCGCGCCGTAGCCGTCGGGTCCGCACCATTCCGTGCAGCGCGACCGCGTCGGAGGTGACTCGGATGCGCAGCAGGAGCCCGCGAGCCGTCACCCATGCCCCGACCGCGCACAGGGGCACTCCGAAGAGTGCGGCGACGAGGGGACCGGACCCGGGGTCGTAGAAGTAGGAGCTCCCGATGAGCAACGAGAGCACTCCGAGGACGACGATCACCGCGCTCGCCCATGGTGACCGCAGCGTGACGGCCCCGTGGGTCCGCCTGCTCTGCATCCGGCGAGACTAGCGGGAGTCCGGCACCGCACACGTGGGCCACCTAGCATCGCGCCATGACTGCCGCCGTGGACCTGTACGTCGACCCGCTGTGCCCGTTCGCGTGGGTGACCTCGCGCTGGATCCTGGAGGCGGCGACCCAGCGTCCGATGGTGCTCACCTTCAAGGTGATGTCGCTGTCGGTGCTCAACGAGCACAGGGAGGGCCTGTCGGCGGGCTACCGCGCGATGCTCGACGACGGCTGGGGCCCGGTGCGGCTGCTCGTCGCCGCGCAGGCGCGGTACGGCGACGACGCCGTGCGTGACCTGTACTCGGCGCTCGGCCGTCGCCACCACGACGAGCACCGGCCTTACGACCGCGACCTCTTCGTCGAGGCGCTGGCCGAGCTGGGGCTGGACGAGGCGCTCGCGGACGCCG
This sequence comes from Cellulomonas citrea, assembly GCF_009829685.1. GTDB lineage: Bacteria > Actinomycetota > Actinomycetes > Actinomycetales > Cellulomonadaceae > Cellulomonas > Cellulomonas citrea. Next base: position 4,326 of record NZ_VWSD01000126.1, on the reverse strand, counting down.
CCGACGACCCGGCCTGGGACACCGCGGTGCGGGCCAGCCACCACGAGGGGATGGACCCGGTGGGCGACGACGTCGGCACGCCCACGTTCCACGTGGACGGGGTGGCGTTCTTCGGCCCGGTGCTCACCCGGGTGCCCCGGGGCCCGCTCGCCGGTGAGCTGTTCGACGCGGCGGTGACGCTCGCGCGGTTCCCGCACTTCTTCGAGCTCAAGCGCAGCCGCACGGAGGACCCGAGCGCCACCGCACCGGCGTGAGGCGCGCACCCGGACCAGGTGCGCGCCTCACGCCGGGGGCTCAGGCCTGGATGGCCTGCAGGCGTTCGCGCAGGCCGGCGAGCTGGTCGCGCAGCTCGGCCGGCACCTTGTCGCCGAACTTGGCGAAGTACTCCTGCGTGAGGTCGGACTCGGCGAGCCAGGCCTCCGGGTCGACCCGGAACAGCTCCTCGAGGGCGCCCTCGGGCAGCTCGAGCCCGGTGAGGTCGAGCTCGCCGTCGGCCGGGATGATGCCGATCGGGTTCTCGGTGCCGGTGGCGACGCCCTCGATCCGGTCGAGCGCCCACGCCACCACGCGGGAGTTCTCGCCGTACCCGGGCCAGAGGAACGTCTTGTCGGCGCCCTTGCGGAACCAGTTGACGCCGTAGATCGCCGGCAGCCGCACGCCCTTGGCGGCCAGCTGCTCGCCGAGCTCGAGCCAGTGGCCCCAGTAGTCGGCCATGTCGTAGCCGCAGAACGGCAGCATGGCGAACGGGTCGCGGCGCAGCACGCCGACGGGTCCCTCGGCGGCGGCGGTCTGCTCGGAGGCGACGGTCGCGCCGATGAACACCCCGTGCGCCCAGTCCCGTGCGGCCACGACGAGCGGCACGTTGGTGGCCCGGCGCCCGCCGAACAGGATGGCGTCGATCGGCACACCGGCCGGCGCCTCCCAGTCGTCGGCGATGATCGGGCACTGGTCGGCCGCGACCGTGAACCGGCTGTTGGGGTGCGCGGCGGGGCGGTCCGCGTCGGGCGTCCAGTCGTTGCCCTGCCAGTCGATGAGGTGCGCGGGGGCCTCGTCGGTGAGGCCCTCCCACCACACGTCGCCGTCGTCGGTGAGCGCGACGTTGGTGAACAGCACGTCGTGCTCGAGCGTGTCGATGGCGGTCGGGTTGGTGGAGACCCCGGTGCCGGGGGCGACGCCGAAGAACCCGGCCTCGGGGTTGATCGCGCGCAGCCGGCCGTCGGTGCCAGGGCCGCCGGGGCGCAGCCAGGCGATGTCGTCGCCGATGGTCTCGACCTGCCAGCCCGGCAGGGTCGGGCGGAGCATCGCGAGGTTCGTCTTGCCGCAGGCCGAGGGGAACGCGGCGCACACGTGGTACGTCTTCCCGGCCGGTGAGGTGACCTTGAGGATGAGCATGTGCTCGGCGAGCCAGCCCTCGTCGCGCGCCATCACCGAGGCGATCCGCAGCGCGAAGCACTTCTTGCCGAGCAGCGCGTTGCCGCCGTAGCCCGAGCCGTAGGACCAGATCTCGCGGGTCTCGGGGAACTGGACGATGTACTTGGTCGACGAGCACGGCCACGCGACGTCCTCGCGGCGGTTGCCGTCGGAGTCCACGAGCGGCATGCCGACGGAGTGCAGCGCCGGGACGAAGAACCCGTCGGTGCCCAGCAGCTCGAGGACCGCGGTGCCGACCCGGGTCATGATGAGCATGGAGACCACGACGTAGGGGGAGTCCGTGACCTCGACGCCGAGCTGGGAGATGGGACCGCCGAGCGGGCCCATCGAGAACGGGATGACGTACATGGTGCGGCCGCGCATGGAGCCGGCGAAGACGCCGGTGAGCTCGGTGCGCATCTCGGCGGGGTCGCGCCAGTTGTTGGTCGGGCCGGCGTCGGCGGCGTCCTTGCTGCAGATGAACGTGCGGTCCTCGACGCGGGCCACGTCGCGCGGGTCCGAGCGCGCGAGGTAGCTGCCGGGGCGACGCAACGGGTTGAGCTTGAGCAGCGTCCCGTCGGCGACCATCTGGTCGATGAGGGCCTGACGTTGAGCCTGGGAGCCGTCGACCCAGACGACCTCGTCGGGCTGGGTGAGCGCGGCGACCTCGCCGAGCCAGCTCAGCAGACGGGCGTGGCCCGGGCCCGCCGGGGCCGGCGGCACCACCGCGGCGGGCGCGGGTTCGGTATCGAAGGCCGTGGGCACGGAGGTGGTGGACGTCATCGAAGGGCTCCTGAGTGGTGTCGGCTGACTCAGCATCGTCACGGTTCTTCTACGATGACGCCCTCTGGGCGGGAGATGACCCGAGAGGCGTTCCGAAGAAGGGCCGTCCTTCTGCCCGACACAAGAGGATGCGAACGACGGTCACGCCTGTGTGAGCCGGGTCACGGGAAGTGTGGCATAGCCCGGCACGCTGCGTCAGGGAAGCGGGAAGCCGTCCAGGTAGATCCGGACCCGTCGTGCCTCGCCCTCGGGGCCGTTCGGATGGGCGGCCTTGGCCGCATCGGCATGGCGTTGGATCGTGGCGAAGGCCTCGTCGAGAGCGGCATCCAGCTCGGCCGGTGTCATCGTCGTGGTGGTGGACGAGAAGCCGATCGCGGTCTGCCAGGCGTCGGTAGGCAGCGCCCGGATGACGGCGCCGAGGGCCTGGGTCCGTTCGGCGAGCATGTGCTGCAGGACGGTGTCGGTCTGGGTCTTGAGCGAGGCGTCGTGCAGCACCGTCGGGTCGTCCATGGCGAAGCCGACGGTCCGCCACCAGCGCTCGCGGCCGCCGGTGTGCGTCGGGTCGTCCTCGACCAGGCCGTGCTTGGCGAGCTGGCGCAGGTGGTAGCTGGTGACGCCGCTGGACTCGCCGAGCCGTTCGCCGAGCTGGGTCGCGGTCGCTGAGCCGTGGTCGCGCAGGGCGTCGTACATCGCCATCCGCAGCGGGTGCGCGAACGCCTTGAGGGCCTGCGCGCCGATGGAGCGCGTGGCAGCCGTCTCGGTCTTGCCCTCGGTCATGTGCAGAGGTACCTTTGCAGAGATTTGTTTGCAGAACTCTCTTTGCCGAGCCCAGCCTACCGGGAGACGCCCATGGCGCAGCGGACCAGCACCGACACCTCGGACGAGGCGGCACCCGCCGTCCCGGACCTGGCGGGTATGGGTGTGCCGGGCGAGGTCGCCACCCCCGACACCGCGACTCCGGCTGACGGAGCCCCGACCCGTCCGCCGCTCGGCCGCCGGTTCGCGGCGCACCTGACGGCCACCGGGCTGGCCAACCTCGGCGACGGGATCGTGTCGACCGGTGCCCCGCTGGTCGCGCTCACGCTCACCCGCTCACCCGTGCAGATCGGGCTGCTCACCGCCGCGGCCTGGCTGCCCTGGCTGCTGCTCGGCCTGGTCGCGGGCGTGCTCGTCGACCGGCACGACCGGCGCGACACCCGGGCGGTGGCCCTGGGGGCCCGGGCCGTGCTGCTCGGCGCCGGGACCGTCGTCGCGGTCAGCGGCCGGCTCACCATGACCGTCCTGGTGCTGCTCGTGCTGGCGTACGGCGTCACCGAGGTGTTCGCCGACCTCGCGGCGTCCTCGATCGTGCCCGACCTGGTCCCCGCCTCGCGCCTGCCCGAGGCCAACGGCCGCACGATGGCCGTCGAGCAGGTGCTCAACACCTTCGTCGGCGCGCCGATCGCCGGTGGGCTGCTCGCCCTGGGGACGGGGTGGGTGCTCGGCCTGCCCGCCGGGATGGCCGTGGCCGCCGTCGTCGTCACGCTGGTCGGTGTGCGCGGGCGGTACCGGCACGCGCCCGACCCGGCCCGCAGCACCGGCTGGGCCCAGGTGTCCGACGGGGTGCGCTTCCTCGCGGGGCACCCCGTGCTGCGGCCCATCGTGCTCGCCGGGGCCGTGATGAACATGGCGACCACCGCCTACTTCGCGCTCTTCGTGCTGTGGGCCGTCGGCTCCGGGTCGGCGCTCGGGCTCACCTCGGCGACCTACCCGCTGCTCACGGCCGTGCTCGCGGTGGGCGCCGTCGGCGGGTCGGTGGTGGCCGGGCAGGTCGCGCGCCGGTGCGGTGAGGTCGTGGCGATGATCGGCTCGTGGGCTCTGTGCGGGGCGCTGCTCGTGGTCCCCGTGCTGCTGCCGCACGTCGCCGTCACGGCGGCCGCCATCCTGGTGCTGGGCGCCGCGTCGACCGTCGGCAACGTGCTGTCGATGTCCCTGCGGCAGCGGCTGGTCCCTGCGTCGATGCTGGGCCGGGTCGGCGCCAGCGGGGTCTCGCCGTCGACCAGGCGGACGCCATCGATCTCGCGCAGCTTCCCCAGGTCGACCCCCGGGTCCTGGGCCCGCAGCACGATCGCCTCGACGAAGGCCTTGGGACCG
>NZ_VWSD01000125.1 GCF_009829685.1 Cellulomonas citrea | reverse complement strand
TGTGCTGCACGTCCAGCACGGCAAGCGCACCACCGTGCGCGCCGAACGCGAGTGGAACGTCCTGTCCCCCAGCGTGCAGACCGCCTTCGAACGCGTCGGGCGCGGGGCCGAGCTGCGCCGCCAGCTCTACGAGGTCCGGCTCGTGCTCGAGAGCGCGTGCGCCGGGCTCGCCGCCGAGCGCGCCTCCGCGGACGACAAGACGCAGGTCGCCGCCGTGGTCGCGCGCACCGAGGCGCTCGCCGCCACGGCGAGCGGGCTCGAGGCGTTCCTGGAGCTCGACCGCACGTTCCACGGCCTCATCGCCACGCTCGCCGGCAACCTGCCGCTGTCCCAGCTCAGCCGGGACGTCCAGGGATACCTCGCCAGCAGCTGGGAGTCCTCGCTGCTCACCGAGCAGGACATGGCCGAGTCGGCCCGCCAGCACGTCACCGTCGGGCGCGCCATCGAGGCCGGGGACGCCGAGGGCGCCCGGGCCGCGATGGACCAGCACATCCGGTGGGCCGCCGGGATCGAGCAGGTCGACTCCCCCGCCGCCCCATGACGACCGAGCTGCGCACCGTCGTCGTCACCGGCGCGGGGTCCGGGATCGGGCGCGCCATCGCACGGGCCCTGCACGGCGCAGGGCAAGGTGTCGTGCTCGTCGACCTCGACCCGGCGGCCACCCTCGCCGAGCTCACCGACGACGGCGCCGCCGTGCGGGCCGTCACCGGCGACATCGCCGACCCGGCGACGCACCTGCAGGCGCGGGACGCCGCCGCGGCGATCGGCCGGCTCGACGGGTGGGTCAGCTGCGCGGGCGTCGACCGGCCCTGCCCGCTGCCCGACCTCACCGCGACCGAGGCGGCCCGCACCGTCGACACCAACCTCTACGGGACGCTGTGGGGCACCCAGACCGCCGTGCGCACCTGGCTCGACGCAGGCCGGCCCGGTGCGCTCGTGGCGATCTCGTCGGTGCACGGCCGGCGGGCCTACCCCGACCACGGCGTCTACGAGATGACCAAGGCCGCGATCGAGGCGCTCACCCGCAACGTCGCCGTCAGCTACGCGGCGCTCGGCATCCGGGCGAACGCCGTCGCACCGGGCGGGGTCGTCACCGCCGCCCTCGAGGCCTCGCTCGCGTCCGCCGCCGACCCGCAGGCCGCACGCGACGAGCTCACCGCGTTCGTCCCCGCCGGCCGGTTGGCGCAGGACACCGAGATCGCCGCCGTCGTGCAGTTCCTGCTGTCCGACGCCGCGTCCTACGTCAACGGCCAGACGATCGTCGTCGACGGAGCCATGACCAGCCACATCGGCTTCGCGGCCGATCCGAGCACGGCGCGGCCGGCATGACCGGCCCGCACGAGCCGGCCGCAGCGCCCGTGGCCGGGACGCTGCGCAGCGCCCAGTGGCTGGACGGGGACGACGAGGTCGCGGTGCTGCACCGCGTCGCGCTCGGCGTCGACGAGGCCGACCACGGCCGACCCGTCGTCGGGATCGCCGACACCACGTCCGACCTCAACCCGTGCCAGGCGGCGTTCGGCGCCCTGCTGCCGCACGTCGAGCGCGGGATCCGCGACGGTGGCGCCGTCCCCGCCCGGTTCCCGGTGATCTCGCTGGGCGAGGACCTCATGAAGCCCAGCGCCATGCTCTACCGCAACCTCGCGGCCATGGAGCTCGAGGAGGACGTGCGCGCCCACCCGCTGGACGCCGTCGTCTACCTGGCCAACTGCGACAAGACCGTGCCGGCCGCGCTCATGGCGGCCGCCAGCACCGACCTGCCCGGGCTGCTGCTGCTCGGCGGGTCACGCGCGGCGCCACTGTTCGAGGGACGCCCGCTGGGCTCGGGCACCGATCTGTGGCGCGCTCTCGACCGGCGGCGCACGGGAGCTCTCGACGACACCGGCTGGCGCACCCTGGAACGCACCTTGGCGTGCGCCGGGCCCGGGTCGTGCAACACGATGGGCACCGCCTCCTCGATGGCCCTGGTCACCGAGGCGCTCGGGATGTGCCTGCCCGGGTCGACCGGGTGCCCGTCGGGCTCACCGCAGCTGGCCGACCTGGCCTACCGCACCGGTCTGGAGGTCGCCCGGCGCGCCGGCGGACGCGGACCCGTGCCGAGCGCCGCGATGACCCCGGCGGCCTTCGCCAACGCCTTCCGGCTGCTCGCCGCCGCCGGGGGCTCCACCAACGCCGTCATCCACCTCACCGCGGTGGCCGGCCGGCTGGGCATCGACCTCACGCTCGACCAGATCGACGCCTGGTGGGCCGACGTGCCGCTGCTGCTCGACGTCGAGCCGTGCGGGACGAAGCTCGTGCACGACGTGTTCGCCGCCGGTGGCCTGGGCACCCTGGCCCGGCCGATGCTCGCCACGGGGCTGCTCGACGGCGACGTCGTGCTGGGCGACGGCCGCACACTGGCCGCCCACGCCGCCGCGTCCCCCGCACCGGCCGGGGTGGTCCGCACCCTCGACGACCCCGTCGCGCCCGCGCCCACCATGGTCGCGCTGCACGGCACGCTCGCCCCCGACGGCGCCGTGGTGAAGACCGCCGCCGCCTCGCCCGAGCTGTGGCACCACACCGGCCGCGCTGTCGTCTTCGAGGACTACGCGGACATGCGTGCCCGGCTGGACGACCCGGACCTGCAGGTGAGCGCCGACGACGTGCTCGTCGTGCGCCGCTGCGGTCCGGTGGGCGTGCCCGGCATGCCCGAGTGGGCGATGGCCCCGATCCCGCAGGCGCTGGCCGCCGCCGGGGTCACGGACATGGTGCGGGTCAGCGACGGGCGGATGAGCGGGACCAGCTTCGGCACCGTCGTGCTGCACGTGGCCCCCGAGGCCGCCGTCGGCGGACCGCTCGCCCTCGTGCAGGACGGCGACCCGATCCGGCTCGACGTGACCCGGCGACGGATCGACCTGCTCGTCGACCCCGCCGAGCTGGCTGCCCGGGCGGCGCGGGCAGTCCCGGTGCCCGACGAGCACCTGCGCGGCTGGCCGCGGCTCTACCGCGACCACGTGCTGCAGGCGCCGCAGGGCTGTGACCTGGACTTCCTCACCGCCCCGACGCCGCAGGCCCGGCGCTTCGTGCCGCCCGTCGTCGGCCGCTCATGACCTCGACCACTCACCCTGCAGCGAAGGAACGCCCGATGACCGCACGACCCATCCACGGGGTGCTGCCCGTGCTGCAGACGCCGTTCGCCGCCGACGGCTCGATCGACACCGAGACCCTCGTCACCGAGATCGGCTGGGTGCTCGACCAGGGCGTCGCCGGCGTCACCACCGGCATGGTGACCGAGCTGCTGCGGCTCACCGAGGACGAGCGGCTCGAGCTGAGCGAGACCGTCGTGGGCGCTGCCCGCGCGCGCGGGGCGCTGTCGGTCATCAGCTGCGGCGCCGAGAGCACCCGCACCTCGGTCGCCTACGCCCGGCACGCGGCGCAGGCCGGCGCCGACGCCGTCATGGTCAACCCGCCGCTCAGCACCGTCGTGGACGCCGACCGGCTGGTGGACCACTTCGCCGAGATCGTCGAGGCCATCGACGTGCCGGTCGTCGTGCAGGACGCCAGCGGGTACGTGGGCCGGCCCCTCGGCCTGGACATGCAGGCCGAGCTGCTCGACCGGTACGGCGACGCGATCTACTTCAAGCCCGAGGCCAGCCCGATCGGCCAGCGGCTGTCCCAGCTGCGCGACGTCACCGGCGGACGGGCCCGGATCCTCGAGGGCACCGGCGGGGCCGCGCTGCTCGACAGCTACCGGCGCGGGATCGTCGGTACCATGCCCGGGGCCGAGGTGTGCTGGGGCGTGCAGCGGCTGTGGGACGCGCTGCGCACCGGCGACTGGCCGCTCGCGTACGCGCTGTCCGGTGTGCTCAACGCGATGATCGGGATGCAGACCTCGCTCGACGCGTTCGTCGCCGTCGAGAAGCACCTGCTGGTGCGCCAGGGCGTGTTCACCTCGACCGCCATGCGCACGCCTGCCGGGTTCGTGCTCGACCCGGAGTCCGCTGCCGAGATCGAGCGGCTCGCCGACCTGCTCGCCGCGCTGGTCGAGGGCCAGGAGCCGGCCGTCGCGCTGGCCCGATGAGTGCAGCAGGGCCGATGAGTGCAGCGGGCCCGATGAGCTCGGCAGACCCCGCCGGTACCCCGCTGCCGGCCGCGCCGGTGGCGTGGGACGGGCTGGCGCCTGAGGGGCGCGTGCTGGACCTGGACGGGCTCGCCGGGGTGCCGACGGTCGACGCCGTCGCGGTGCCGGGCACGCAGGCTCTGCTCGGCGAGCACCCGGTGTGGTCGCACGCGCTGGACGGTGTGGTCTGGGTGGACATCGACGCCGGTGAGGTGCGCCTGCACCGGCCGCAGGTCGGCACCACCGTGCTGCACCGCGCCACGGGACCGGTCGGCGCCGCGCTGCCCGAACCCGACGGCACGCTGCTGGTCGCCGGCGCCGACGGTCTGGTGCGGCTCGACCCGTTGGCCGCCACCACGACGCCGCTCGCGCCGGCTCCCCCGGCCGGGCTGCGGTTCAACGACGCCGGGCTGGCGCCCGACGGCGTGGTCTGGGCCGGTGTGCTGCCCCTCGTGGACCCGCCCGCAGGTGAGCGCCCGACGGGGTACGTCGAGCGCGTGGACCCGGCCGACGGTCTGGTGCACCCAGCGCTCACCACGATGGGCTGCCCCAACGGCATCGTGTGGACGCCCGACGGCGGCACCGTGCTGGTCTGCGAGTCGGACACCAGGGCGATCGCGGCGGCGGCCTACGCCGACGGGCGTGCCACCGGTTGGCACGTCGTCCAGCGGTTCACCGGCGCCGCCCACGCCGTGCCGGACGGGCTGGACCTGCTGCCCGACGGCCGGCTCTGGGTCGCGTTCTGGGGGCTGGGCGCCGCCGTGCTGCTGTCCCCCGACGGTGTGCCCGAGCTGGTGGTCCGCACGCCGGACGAACGCACGACGAGCATGTGCACCGGACCCGACGGGACGCTGTGGGTCACGACGGCCGCCGGGTTGTGCCGGGCGCAGGTCTGAGCGACCCGCACCCGGCACCTGGCCGGCCGCTCAGGCCCGGAACTGCCCGACGAGCTGCTGCAGGTCGTGCGACATCTTCGTGAGGTCGTCCGCGGCGTGCCGGGTGTCCTCGACGCCCACGCTGGTCTGCTGGGCCGACTCGGCGAGCTGGACGATGCTCTGCGCGATCGCGCTGGACCCGGCGGAGGCGTCCGCGACGTTCCGGACGATCTCGTGGGTGGTCGCGGTCTGCTCCTCGACCGCCGAGGCGATCATCCCCGAGTAGTTGTTGACCTGCTCGACCACACCGGAGATCGACTCGATCATCTCGATCGCGCCCTGCGTCTCCTGCTGCACGGCCTGCACCCGGTTGGCGATGTCCTCGCTCGCGCGTCCGGTCTCCTGGGCCAGGTCCTTGACCTCGGAGGCGACGACCGCGAAGCCCTTGCCAGCGTCACCCGCGCGGGCCGCCTCGATCGTGGCGTTGAGGGCCAGCAGGTTGGTCTGCTCGGCGATCGACGTGATGAGCTTGATGATGTCGCCGATCTCGGCGCTGGACGCCGACAGCCGACCGACGATCTCGGCCGCCTTCTCGGCCTGCTCGACGGCCTGCTGCGCCACACGGGAGGCGTCGGAGGCGTTACCGGCGATCTCCTTGATCGACGCGCCCATCTGCTCGCTGCTCGCGGCCACGGTCTGCACGTTGCGCGAGACCTGCTCGGCCGAGGCCGAGGCGCTGCCCGCCTGGGCGCTGGACAGCTCGGCCGTCGCTGCGATCTGGTCGCTCGTCGTGGTGAGCTCGAGCGAGGCCGCCGACAGGCTCGAGGCGCTCTCGGCGATGGCCCGCACCGTGCTGGCGATCTTCTCCAGGAACTGGTTGAAGTAGGCGCCGAGCTTCCCGAACTCGTCCTTGCGGTTCTCGTCGACGCGCTGGGTGAGGTCGCCGTCGCCCTCGGCCATCTCCCGCAGCCGTTCCGTGAGCACCCGGACCGGTCGGGTGATCGAACGGGCGACCACCAGCCCGATGCCGATCATGATCACGAGGCCCAGGAGCAGGCTGGCCACGACGATGGTGCGCGTGGTGGCGGTGGCGGAGTCACTGGCCGACGTCCGGGTGCCCAGCAGGGACCGTTCCGCATCGTCCATCGCGGTGAGCAGGCCGCGGATCTGGTCCATGGTGGACTTGCCCGCGTTCTGCAGCACGACGGCCTGGGCAGCCTCGAAGCCGCCGCTGCGGCGAAGGTCGATCGTCGACTGCATCTCGGCGAACTTCGCGTCGACCGCGGTGCGCAGCTCGGCGATCCGCTGCTGCTGGGCCGGGTTGTCGGCGGTCAGCGAGGCGATCGTGTCGATCTGCCCGCCGATCTGGTTCTTGGCGTCGGTGTACGGCTGGAGGTAGGAGTCCTCGCCGGTGATGACGTACCCACGCTGGCCCGTCTCGGCGTTGGTGAGCGTCGCGGAGACCGCAGCCACTCCCTCGAGGACCTGGTAGGTGTGGACCACTGCCTTCTGGTTCTGGTTGATCTCGCCGACCTTGAGGTAGGAGATCGCCCCCAGGACCGCCAGGAAGACCAGCGCGACGGCGAAGCCGCCTGCGAGCCGTGCACCTACCGAGTTCAGTCGCATACCAGGTCACCCATCACTCGTGAAAGTCCGGCGATCCCGGTTCGGCATCGCCCTCGCTGTCGTCACGAGGCCCTTCGGCACGCGGACCACAAACGTGAACCAACGTGCAGGTGGGGTCAGTACACCAGGAAGAATTCACCCGTTCGTGAGAGGCAAGGTCCTAGAAGATGCAACGACAACGTCCCGGACCGCACAGGCGTGCACGGTCCGGGACCCGTCGGCTCCGGCGCTCAGCGGTCCCAGAGACCCCCGCCGAACAGAAGCTCGTCGGTGCGCGACCACACCTCGGCGGCGTACGCCTTGCCCTCGGGCGTCGGCTCGACGTGGCCCAGCACCGACGGCAGCGGGTTGTCGCCGCCGGCGTCCTTCGGGTCCGGCGAGAAGTGGTCGTTCGCCATCGCGTCGAGCACGGCCGGGTCGTGCAGGTCGGGGATGACGATCGACCGGTTGTCCTCGAGGGCCGAGCGGTAGGCCAACGCCCCGACGAGCGCCATCTGCACGCCCTTGTAGACGTCGAAGTAGGGCTGCACCCCGGTGCGGATGGCCTGCGCGAACTCGTAGTTCATGAAGAAGTCGCCGCCGCCGTGGCCCGTCGAGGCGGCCTCACGGCCGAACACCGGGAAGTCCGGCACGTAGCTGGTCTCGACCGGCACGCCGGCGGGCTTCTCGAACGGCTCGCGACGCACCCGCAGGTGCTCCTCGAGCGGGCCGCGGCCGTTCTCCATGAGGCCCCGGTTGCCGACGATGCGCACGTAGTTGCCGTGCCCGCGCAGGTCGTACTGGAGCAGCTTGACGATCGCGCCGTTGTCCATCGTCAGCACGATCATGCTGGCGGTGTCCATCCGGCGCACGGTGCGCGCCTTGTTCGCGTCGTCCGGGTCGTGCGCGATGACGAACCCGGAGACCTTCACCGGCACCGTGTCCGTGACGAACATGACCGGGGCCAGCGAGTGCGAGCAGTAGTAGGTGACCGGCAGCCAGTTGCGCCAGTGGTCGGGGCTCATCGCGATCGAGTTGAACAGGTGCGCCGAGATGGGGTGCACGTACTCCCCCTCGCCGTACCGGAAGTCGCCGACGGCGCCCTCCTGGTAGAGCCGGCGCATCTCCTGGTTGTAGGCCATGTACGGGTAGTTGTCCGCGAACATGTAGATGAGGCCGGACTTCTCCACCTCGCGCACCAGCGCCGCCCCCTGGGCCGGGGTGAACGACGCGGCGGTCTCGCTCATCACGTGCTTGCCGGCGCGCAGCGCCTTGATCGCGAAGTCGGCGTGCTCGTGGAAGTAGTTGGCGAGCACGACGGCGTCCATGTCGTGCTCGAGGAACTTCTCGAACTCGGTGTAGGTGGCCACGCCGTGGGTGGCGCCGAACTCGAGCAGCCGTTCCTCCCAGGTGTCGCAGATCGCGACGAGCTCCATCCCCACGATCGGGGTGGACTGGTCGATGAAGGTCTGCCCCCGTCCCAGACCGACGACGCCGACACGGATGGGACGCGGGTGCGTCATGACGAGGCTCCTTGCTCGGGGGTGGTGAACTGCGGGTCGGAGGGGCTGACGCCCAGGTGCTGCAGCACGGCCCGGGCCACCGCTTCGAGGCTGCCGGGCCCGGCGGGCGTCTGCCCCACGGTGTAGCTGGGACGTGCGTAGGCGGCGGCCGGCGGCAGGTAGAACGCACCGGCGCCGTTGGTGAGGTTCGCCACCAGCACCGGACGGCCGGGCAGCGCGGCGCGCAGCGTGCGGGCCAGCCAGGAGTACGCCTCACCGGGGTGGGCGACGACGACGGCCTCGCCCAGCTGCCACACCCACACCGGGTAGTCGATCTGCTCGCCCTGCCCGGCGGCCTGCTCGACGAGCACCGCCCGGGCGGCACGTTCGGCCCGCACGTGCTCGGGCAGCGGCTCACGGACCGGCGCCCCGGGCGGGGTGCGTCGGGTGAGCCGCACCGTGAGCACGTCGGAGCGCACCGTCGTGCGGGCCGGGGTCGGCCGCGGCTGCCAGACGCCCAGCGGGGCGCCCGACTCGACGACCCCGGTGAAGGTCAGCCGCTGGTCCGGGGGGTCCATGAGCGCGAGCGTCGCCCGCACGCTGAGGGCGAGCGAGGCGCCGGCGCGGTCGGCGTCCGCCGGGTCGGCGCTGTACTGGTGGGCCGG
>NZ_VWSD01000124.1 GCF_009829685.1 Cellulomonas citrea | reverse complement strand
GCCCGACCCGCGCGCCGGACGCCCGGCCGTGACGCCCGGACCACGCACCGGGACGAATCGGGCGCCGCGCGCACACCCGGCTCCCAGGCTTGGGGCCTGCGGCGTGTCCCCGGCCGCAGCGTCGCACCGCCTGCCTACCCTCGACGAGGCCCGTGCCCTGCGCGGGCGACCTCGTCGTCCACCGAAGGCAGGCCCGTGATCCGGTTCGAGAACGTCACCAAGGTCTACGCCCGGGGCGCCCGCCCCGCGCTGGACCAGGTGAGCCTGGACATCGACCGCGGGGAGTTCGTCTTCCTCGTCGGATCGTCCGGGTCCGGCAAGTCGACCTTCCTGCGGCTCGTCATGCGCGAGGAACGGGCGAGCGCCGGCAAGGTGTTCGTCGCCGGCAAGGAGATGGGGTCGCTGTCGAGCTGGAAGGTGCCCGTGATGCGCCGCCAGATCGGCGTGGTGTTCCAGGACTTCCGGCTGCTGCCCAACAAGACCGTCTTCGAGAACGTCGCGTTCGCGCTCCAGGTGATCGGCAAGCCGCGGCACCACATCCTCACCACGGTGCCCGAGGTGCTGGAGATGGTGGGCCTGGCCGGCAAGGACAAGCGGCGCCCGCACGAGCTGTCCGGCGGTGAGCAGCAGCGGGTCGCCATCGCCCGGGCCTTCGTCAACCGGCCGTCGATCCTGCTGGCCGATGAACCCACCGGCAACCTCGACCCGACGACCTCCCTGGGGATCATGCGCCTGCTCGACCGGATCAACCGCACCGGGACGACGGTCGTCATGGCCACCCACGACGACGAGATCGTCGACCAGATGCGCAAGCGCGTCATCGAGCTGGCGACCGGGGCGATGGTGCGCGACCAGTCGCACGGCGTCTACGGCTCGGACCGCTGAGGGGCCGCCGCCATGCGCATCCGCTTCGTGCTCGGCGAGATCGGTCAGGGTCTGCGTCGCAACCTGTCGATGACGGTCTCGGTCATCCTCGTCACCTTCGTCTCGTTGGCGTTCGTCGGGGTGGCCTCGCTGCTCCAGACGCAGATCGGCAAGATGAAGGGCGACTGGTACGACAAGGTCGAGGTCACGGTCTTCCTGTGCCCCACGGACTCGTCCGCCACCACGTGCGCCTCCGGCGCCGTCACCGATGCGCAGAGGGCCGACATCGAGAAGGCGCTCAAGGCGCCCGAGGTCGCCCCGCTCATCGAGAAGACCTACTTCGAGACGCAGGACGAGGCGTACGCCTCCTTCCAGAAGCGGTTCGCGGGCCAGTCGTTCGCCTCGGTGCTCACGGCCGCGGACATGAACTCCTCGTACCGGATCAAGCTCACCGACCCCACGAAGTACCAGGTGGTGGCCGATGTGGTGTCGGGGCTGCCGGGGGTGGAGGAGGTCCAGGACCAGCGCCAGCTGTTCGACCGGCTGTTCCTCGTGCTGGACCGCGCGACATTGCTGGCCGGGGGGCTCGCGGTGGTGATGCTGCTGGCCGCCGTGCTGCTCATCACCACGACGATCCGGCTGTCGGCGCTGTCCCGGCGCCGCGAGACCGGCATCATGCGGCTCGTCGGGGCGTCCAACTGGTTCATCCAGCTGCCGTTCGTGCTCGAGGGGGCGATCGCCGCCACCATCGGCGCGGCGCTGGCCGTCGGCGCGTTGTGGCTGGGCGTGAAGTACCTGGTCACCGACTGGCTCGGCCGTTCGCTCACCGGGGTGGCGTACGTGACCACCACCGATGTGCTGGCCGTGGCGCCGGTGCTCATCGCGATCGCCATCGCTCTGGCGGCGCTGTCCTCGTTGGTGACCGTGAGCCGTTACACGAAGGTCTGAGCCGATGCCCTCACCTCTCGCACGTACCCGCCGCGCGTTCGTCGCGGCCGTCGTGGCCGCCGTCACGCTGCTGGGTGCGGCCACCCCGGCCGGTGCCGACGACCTGGACAACCGGCGCAAGGCCACCCAGGACGCGATCAACGCCAACCAGCAGAAGCAGGCCCAGCTGCAGGACGCGGTCGAGGAGCTGCAGGGCTCGATCGCCGATGCGGGCGCCCAGCTCGTGCAGCTGCAGGGCCAGCTGCCGGCCGCGCAGCAGGCGGTGGACACGGC
Source organism: Cellulomonas citrea (assembly GCF_009829685.1). Taxonomy (GTDB): domain Bacteria; phylum Actinomycetota; class Actinomycetes; order Actinomycetales; family Cellulomonadaceae; genus Cellulomonas; species Cellulomonas citrea. The sequence continues at coordinate 6,817 of NZ_VWSD01000124.1, read as the reverse complement.
CACCGCCTCCTACCAGAGCGCGCAGCGCGAGGCCGACCTCATCGCGGCCCGGCTGGCGGACGCCGAGCAGCAGGAGACCCAGCTCACCGACACCATCGCGACGGACACGGCGAAGGCCGACCAGGTGCGGGCGACCATCGCCCAGATCGGCCGCGAGGCGTACCGCAACGGTGCCGATGTGAGCGGGTTGGCGGTGGTCCTGGCCGCCAAGAGCCCGGAGGACTTCGTCGAGGGCTACGCGCAGATGTCGGCGGCGCTGCGCTCGCAGACCCAGTCGCTGTCCAGCCTGCAGACGCTGGCCGCGCAGAACAAGGCCGCCCAGAACCGGTTGTCGGCCGTCAAGGACAAGATCACCGACCTCAAGGCCCAGGCCGATGCGAAGGTCGCCGAGGCGGCGACGGCCAAGAAGGCAGCCGCCGATGCGAAGGCCCAGCTCGACGCCCTCACCGCCCAGGTCAGCGCCCAGCAGACGTCGCTGGAGGCCCAGAAGGCCGACATCGAGGCCCAGCTCGCGGCGGCCGATGCGGCGTCCGACCAGCTGAAGAACGACCTGGCCGCGATCATCGCCCAGCAGCAGGCGGCCGGGAAGCCCGCGAGCGCCATCGTCTCCGGTGCGGTGTTCGGCAACCCGACGGTGCATGCCCCGATGGTCGTGACCAGCGAGTACGGCATGCGCTGGCAGCCCATCCTGCACATCTACCGGTTGCACGCGGGCCTGGACCTGCGCAGCTACTGCGGCGAAGAGGTCTACGCGGGGCGTGCCGGGACGGTCCAGTGGGCCATGTTCCGCTCCGGGTACGGCAACCAGGTGATGATCGACCACGGGTGGGTGAACGGGGCCTCGACCATGTCGAGCTACAGCCACCTCACCCGGGCCGTGGTCTCGGCGGGGCAGCAGGTGCAGGCCGGTCAGCTCGTCGGCTACGCAGGTGCGACGGGCGGCATCTCGACCGGATGCCACCTGCACTTCGAGGTCTACATCAACGGCAGCACCGTCAACCCGCGGCCGTACCTCGGCCTCTGAGCGTCGCGGGGCCGGCTGGAGGCGGCGGGCCGCTGCCGTCCGGCCGGGCGGGACGCAGGGAATGACCTGGGCTCGGCCGCTGCTTGCTGTGTAGGCTCGAAGGCCGGCCCGTGGGTGGCCGGTCACCGCAGCACGACGACACCAGCAGCGCGATCACAGGAGGGCAGTGCCATGGCGAAGCCGACGGGCCGGACCCTCGTCGCCGCCAACCGCAAGGCGCGCCACGACTACGTCATCGAGGACGTGTTCGAGGCGGGCATCGTGCTCATGGGCACCGAGGTGAAGGCGCTGCGTGCGGGGCGGGCCAGCCTCGTCGACGGCTGGTGCGAGATCGACGGCAACGAGGCGTGGCTGCACGGCATCCACATCCCCGAGTACGCGCAGGGCACGTGGACCAACCACGCGCCGCGGCGCAAGCGCAAGCTGCTGCTGCACCGCGACGAGATCGACCGGCTCGCCTCGAAGATCCACGACAAGGGGCAGACGATCGTCCCGCTGTCGCTGTACTTCCTGGACGGGCGCGCCAAGGTCGAGATCGCGCTCGCGCGCGGCAAGAAGGACTGGGACAAGCGCCAGGCGCTGCGCGAGCGGCAGGACAACCTCGAGTCCCAGCGCGCGATGCGCGAGCGCCGCGACCGGTAGGTCGGCAGTGCCTCAGCGTGGCCCGACCGTGAGCAGGTCGGCGGGCTGACAGCCGAGCGCGTCGCAGATCGCGACGAGCGTGCTGAACCGGATGGCCCGCGCCCGGTCGTTCTTCAGCACCGACAGGTTCGCCACGGTGATCCCGGTGAGCGCGGCGAGCTCGACGAGCGTCATCCGCCGCTCGTCGAGCAGCCCGGCCAGGTGGCAGGAGACCCGGCCGCTCTCGTCGGTCACACCAGCCCCTCGGTGTCGGCGGCGAGCCGGGCGCCGCGCCGGGTCGCCAGGGCCAGGACGAGCACGAGGGCGACGAAGGCCAGCGGCCACCAGGTCGGGTGCAGCGCCGGCACCAGCCACCCGGTCGGCAGCGGCAGCCCCGGGTCGGACGGGCCGGTGGACCACGACCGGACGTGGCCGAGCCGGTGCGCGGCGGCCACCGGTGGCAGCGCGGTGGCCAGGAGCCAGCCGAGGCCGAGCACTCCCGCAGCCGCGGCCAGCCGTGCGGCGTTGCCGGGGGCGAACGGGCGGGCCTGCGACCACGTGCGCACCACCGGGAGCAGCAGGAGCACCGCCAGGCCCACGGCGGCGAGCGCGGCCCACTGCGGTGCGGTGCCCAGCAACCTCTCGGTGAGGTCGCCGTCGCCGAGCAGCTGCCACTGGCTGGCGCCGGTCATGGTGACGGGCAGGGGTGTGCCGGGCGGCCAGGACGGCGCGTCGGCGGCCGGTTCGCACCGGCTCCCGTCGGGCAGGGTGACGTCCTTGAGGCAGGGGATGACCTGGGTGGACCAGCTGACTGCCGGGGCCGAGGGGCCGGCGGTCACCGGCAGGCTCGGGTCGGTGGCCCCGACCAGCGGAACCGCGACGGCGGCGAGCAGCAGCCCGGCGCCGAGGACGGTGCACGCCCCGACGAGGACCGCCGAGGTCATGCTGTGGCGTACACGTGTGCTCACGATGGGTCCTCCCTCTCGATCATCGATATGGTGGCATATCGGCAGTCGATATGCCGGAGATGAGGGGTGAGCCGCCGTCGGTTCCGGGGACGGCTGCGCAGGCGCGTCGGCGTCGCGCACCGGAGACTGGCGCGATGGACCTGCCGGTGCTGCCGCCGATCGACCCGATGCTGGCCAAGGTCGCCCCGGCCATCCCGCCGGGGCTGGTGTACGAGCCCAAGTGGGACGGCTTCCGTGCGCTGGTGTTCCGCGACGGCGACGAGGTGGAGATCGGCTCGCGCAGCACCAAACCGCTGCAGCGGTACTTCCCCGAGGTGCTCGAGGCCGTGCGCGCCGCGCTGCCACCCCGGTGCGTGGTCGACGGCGAGATCGTCGTCGCCTCCCAGGTGCACACCGGGCTGGACTTCGAGGCGCTGCTCGCCCGGGTGCACCCAGCGGCCTCCCGGGTGCGGGCGCTCGCGGTGGCGACGCCGGCGCTGCTCGTGGCGTTCGACCTGCTCGTGCTGGGGGACGAGGACCTGCGCGACGTCCCGTTCGCGCAGCGCCGGGCGCTCCTGGTCGAGGCCGTGCAGCCCGGGCGCGGGGTGCACGTCACACCCCAGACCGATGACGTGGCGCTGGCTCGGCGCTGGTTCGAGCAGTTCGAGGGTGCGGGCCTCGACGGCGTGGTGGCCAAGGACCCGTCGTCCGCCTACCAGCCGGGCAAGCGGGTGATGACGAAGATCAAGCACGAGCGCACGGCCGACTGCGTCGTCGCCGGCTACCGGCCGCACACCTCGGGGCCCGACGCCGTGGGCTCCCTGCTGCTCGGGCTGGTCACCGACGACGGGGTGCTCGCGTCGGTCGGCGTGGTGGGCGCGTTCCCGATGGCCCGCCGTCGCGAGCTCGCCGTCGAGCTGGCGCCGCTGGTCACGGACCTGTCCGAGCATCCGTGGGGTGACTCGGCCCAGGGTCGGACACCGCGTGAGGCCGAGCGCAGCCGCTGGGCGGCCGGCCGCGACCTGTCGTTCGTCCCGCTGCGTCCCGAGCGGGTGGTCGAGGTGGCGTACGACCACATGGAGGGCGACCGGTTCCGGCACACGACGCAGTTCCGCCGCTGGCGTCCCGACCGCGACTCGGCCTCGTGCACCTACGCCCAGCTGGCCGAACCCGTGAGCTACGACCTGGCGGACGTGCTCGGTGCCGGCCCGTCCTAGGACGAGCCGGCACCGAGCGCGCGCGGGCGGCCGGGCTCAGCCGCGCTTGCGCAGCGCCGCCCCGGCGCCGATCACCGAGGCCAGGCACCAGACGATCAGCACCACCCAGGAGCGCCCCGGGACGGTGAAGTCGTGCGGGGCCAGTCCTGCGCGGATCACCTGGGCCATGGGTTCGAGCGGCAGCCAGGCGTGCAGGTCCTGGGCCCAGCCGGGCATCCGGTCCGACGGGAAGCTGATCGGGGTGAACAGCAGCACGACGAACACGAGCACCTGCGACATGAGCTGGGCGACCATGGGGGACAGCAGCGAGGCCATGGCGTAGCCGACGGCGGCGGCGGTGAGCGAGACCAGCAGCGCGGCCGGCACCAGCCACCAGGTCGGGGCGAGGTCGACGTCGTACCGCACCGCACCGGCGACGATGCCGAGCACCAGCCCGGGCAGGGCGATGAGGGTCCACACGGTGAGGTCGGCGACCAGGAACAGGCTGCGGGGGACCGGCAGCGTGCGCAGCCAGTCGAGCGAGCCCTCGGTGCGGGACTGGGTGACCATCTGCGGGGTCATGACGAGGCCGACGGTGATGAGCGCGACCGTCGGCGCACCCGTGGCCAGGTAGAGCCCGGCGAGGTGGTCGGGGTGCCCGACGAGCAGCCCGTACCCGGCGATCGTGGCGACCGACAGCATGATCTGCACGAGGACGAGCAGCGGCAACGCCTGGGCGCTGCGCCGCAGCTGCCACTGGATGAGCAGCCCGGTCTGGGACCAGGAGTCGGCGAGCCGTCGGCTGCGCAGGCGCACCGGTGCGGGGGTCAGGGTGGCGGTGCTCATGCTGCGGTCTCCTCGGTGGTCTCGACCAGGTCGACGTAGACGTCCTCGAGGGACGCCGGGGCCAGCGCGTAGCGCTCGATGCGGCCGGCGGTCTGTTCGTCGGCGGCCCACTGCACGGTCGCGGCGGCGCGGTCGGCGGGGACGGTGGTCGTGGCGCGCAGGTGGCCGCGTTCGAGGACGGTGCTGCCGTCCGGCCAGTGCGGGGTGCGCCCGGGGACCAGGTCGACCTCGAGCGAGAGGGTGCCGCGCCGGTCTGCGGTGAGCTCGGCGGGGGTGCCGGCCGCGAGCACGGTGCCGCGGTCGAGCACGGCGAGGTGGTCGACGACGCGTTCGGCCTCGCGCACGTTGTGGGTGACGAGCAGCACGGCGGCCCCGTCGTCGGCCAGGGCCCGGATCTGCGCCCACAGCAGGCGGCGACGCACCGGGTCGACGTCGTTGGTGGGTTCGTCGAGCACGACGAGCCGGCCGGGGACGACGGCGGTCATCGCGAACGCGGTGAGCCGGGCGATGCCGCCGGAGACCTTCTCGGCGGGGGTGGCCGCCCACGGCCCCAGGTCGAGCGCGTCGAGCAGGTGCTCGGTGCGGGCGCGGACCTGCGGCGTCCGCCCGCCACGGATGCGGCCGACGAGCTCGACGGCCCGCCGCGGGGTGAGGCCGGTGATCGGCACGTTGGCCTGGGCCTGCACGCTGGCGAGGCGGCGCGCGGCGTCCGGGTCGGCGACCGCGTCGATGCCGGCGAGCCGGATGCTGCCGGCATCGGGGCGCAGCAGCCCGACGACCTGGTTGACCAGGGTCGACTTGCCGGCGCCGTTGTGGCCGAGCAGCCCGACCACCTGGCCGGCCCCGACGGTGAGGTCGATGCCCGCGTTGGCCTGGACCGCGGACGTGCCGCGCCCGAACGTCTTGTGCAGGCCGCGGACCTGCAGCACCTCGTCCATCGTGCTCCTTCGTCGTACCGAGCGGCTGATACTGCTGTGAACGAGATGAGAACGTACCCAGATACCAAGTGGTACGCAAGCCTGGATACCGCTCTGCATGTACGCTGGGGCCATGGCGCGCAAGAGCGGGGACGAGGAGCTCGGTGCGGCCGCCAAGGCCCTGGCCGAGGCGGTCACCGCGTTGAGCAAGGCCGTCGGTCAAGGCCTCACCGAGGCCAGCCAGGAGGTCGGCACGCAGCTCGCGTCCTCCCTGCGCGAGGTCTCGCGCGAGCTGGCCGACGCCTCGGTCGAGGTCGGGCGGCACGCGGGCGAGCAGCGTCGACGGGCCAAGGTCGAGCGCACCCGCGCGGCCCTGCTCGAGGCGGCCCGCACGGTCTTCGCACGTCAGGGGTACGAGGGCGCCAGCGTCGGCGACGTCGCCGCGGAGGCGGGCTTCACCAAGGGTGCGATCTACGCGAACTTCGGCGGCAAGGAGGAGCTGCTGCTGGAGATCGCCCGTGAGCTCGGCGAGGACGAGGCCGACTGGTACGCCGACCGTGCCGGCCAGGACCTGGCCGATGTGCTCGACCACGCGCACGACGACCCGGACCAGCTCATGCGCACCCTGCTCTCGCTGGAGATCTTCACCTACGCGGTGCGGCACGCCGAGTCGCGGCGCGTGCTCGCGCCGATCGTGGGCGGCAGCCTGCGGCAGGCCGCCGCGATGCTGCACGACGGTGACGGCGAGCCCAGCCAGGAGGAGCGGGACACCGCCATCGGGCTGCTCGCGGTGCACACCTACGTCTCGGTGCTGGCCCCGCTGCTCGGCGACCAGCTCGACGGCGTCGCCGACCGGCTCACGGCCCGGCTGCTTCCCCGGCCGTAGGGACCCGTCGCCGCGATCCACAGCGAACGCCCATGGGGCGTCCAGCGCTCGTCCGGGTCGGCGAGGTGACATGGCTCCTGTCGACGCCATCGGGGCGTGACGAGGGAGGCAGACGTCATGTCGGAGCAGCAGCCGCACACCGGCGAGCCGGGTGACCGGACCCCGTCCACCGCCGGCGGCCCCACGGGCGGCCCCGCGGGCTGGCCGGTCTTCATGGTGGCGTCGGACGGGACCGTCGAGCATCCGCCGGTGCCGACGGTGTGGGCGCCGCCGGGTGGTGGCCCGGGCGCGCCGCAGGCCCCGACCGTCGCCGTCGACCCGCGCCGGCGACGGGTGCGCCGGCCGGTGGTCGGCGGTGTCGCGGCTGCCGTGCTGGCCCT
>NZ_VWSD01000123.1 GCF_009829685.1 Cellulomonas citrea | reverse complement strand
GGCCGGCGCGGCAACGGCACCTTCGGCACCACGACCAGCGGCAGCCCGTGCGCCGGCACCAGTCGGGCCTCCAGCCCCTCGGCCGTCCCCAGCACGGTCACCCGTGCCCCCGGGCGGCGGGCGGCCAGCTCGTCGGCCACGGCGAGCAGCGGGTTGACGTGGCCGGCGGTGCCACCGCCGGCCAGCAGCACGCTGACCGGTCCGGTCACCGGCCCGGTCACCGGCTCAGGCGCGGCCACGGGCACGCCCCAGGACGGCGATCGAACGACGCAGCACACCCGTACGTGCGGCCAGGGCCGCCGCCGTCTCCGGCTCGCTGCGCGCGTAGGAGATGACGACGCCGAGCGCGGCCATGGTCATGATGAGAGCGGACCCCCCGGCCGAGACCAGCGGCAGCGGCACCCCGATGACGGGGGCCAGCTCGATGACCACGGCGATGTTGATGAGCGCCTGGCCGATCACCCAGGCGAAGATGGCGGCCGTGCTGATCCGGGCGACCGGGTCGGGGTGACCGACGATGAGCCGGAGCATCGCCACCGCGAGCAGCGCGAACAGGGCGAGCACGAGCAACGTCCCGACCAGACCGAGCTCCTCACCGATGATGGCGAAGATGAAGTCGTTCTGCGCGGCCGGCAGGTAGGACCACTTCTCGCTGCTCTGGCCCAGGCCGACGCCGAGCAGCCCGCCGCTGCCGAGCGCCCAGGTACCGTGCGTGGACTGCAGGCAGCTGCCGTAGATGTCGGTGCACTCCGCCTTCAACCAGTTGGCTACGCGCAGCACCCGGCTCGGGCTGTCGATGACGAGCGCCACCACGCCCAGCGCCCCGGCGGACCCGGCCACGCCGAACATCCAGCCCGGCACGCCCGCGACGAACATCGCACCGCCCAGCAGCAGCAGCAGCACGAGCGTGGTCCCCAGATCCTTGCCCGCCAGCACGACGCCGATCGCCGCACCCGCGCCGAGCAGACCCGGCACCACGACGTGCCGCACCTGCCACAGCAGCGGGGCCTTGCGCGCGAGCACCACCCCGAGCCACAGCGCGAGCCCGAGCTTGATGGTCTCCGACGGCTGGGCCGAGAAGCCCGGCAGGCACACCCAGTTCTGGTTGCCCCCCGCCCCGCAGCCCAGACCCGGGACGAAGACCATGAGCTGGAACACCAGCGCCCCACCCAGGGCCGGCCACGCCAGCCGACGCTGCCACCGGCCGGTCAACCGGGTCGCGACGAGCATCACCGGGAGCCCGAGCAGCGCGTACTTGGTCTGGTCGAAGAAGACCGAGTACGGCGAGTGGCCGTGCACCAGCGAGTTGATCGAGGACGACGAGAGCACCATGACCAGGCCGAGCAGCAACAGCAGCCCGGTGGTGCCGACGAGCAGGTAGTAGGTCGTCAGCGGACTCGACCACGCGGCACGCAGCCGGCCCGCCGGGCGGTCGTCGGACGCGGGACGACGAGGTGCGGGCCGGGGGTCGTCGCGCACGGTCGACCCCGTGGCACGACCGGTCGCCGCGGGCCGCATCCGGCCCGTGGTCGCCGTCACGAACCGTCGGCCAGCGCGCGGGCGGCCGCGGCGAACTGCTCCCCACGGTCGGCGTAGGACGCGAACTGGTCCATCGAGGCGCACGCGGGCGCGAGCAGCACCGTGACACCGCCGGCCGCAGGCTCGACGGCCAACCGGTGGGCCCGGCGCACGGCGGTCGACATCACCTGGCCAGTCTCGCTGTCGTCCACCTCGATCACCGGCACCTGCGGCGCGTGTCGGGCCAGTGCGTCCCGCAACGGGGCCCGGTCCACCCCGATGAGCACGACGGCGCGCAACCGGTCGGCCCGCGCCTCGACCAGCTCGTCGAACGTCGCACCCTTGGCCAGACCACCGGCCACCCAGACCACCGAACCCGGCGGGAAGGCGGCGAGCGAGGCCGCCGCGGCGTGGCCGTTGGTCGCCTTCGAGTCGTCGACATAGGACACGCCGTCCACCTGCACCACGGTCGCGATCCGGTGCCCGCCCGGGACGAACGACCGCAGCCCGTCGCGCACCTGGGCGGGCTCGACACCGTGCGCCAGCGCGAGCGCGGCCGCAGCCAGCGCGTTCTCGACGACGTGCGGCGGCACCGAGCCGTCCGGCCCGGCCAGCGCGACCAGATCGCCCACGGTGCCCAGCTCGGCCGCGTGCGTGTGCCGCAGCCGGGCGAAGCCCCGGTCCACCAGGACGTCCTCGACCAGGCCGAGCTGGCCGACGCCGGGCACGGCGCGGGTGAAGCCGACCGCCAGGGCGCCGTCGACCACATCGGCCTCGCGCACGAGCTGCTCGGTCCGCGCGTCCGCGGCGTTGTAGACGCAGGCACGCTGGGCCTGGTGGTAGATCCGCCCCTTGTCCCGCGCGTACGCCTCGAGCGAGCCGTGCCAGTCCAGGTGGTCGGGCGCCACGTTGAGCACGGCGCCGGCCTGCACCGACATCGAGCTCGTGAAGTGCAGCTGGTAGCTGGACAGCTCGACCGCCAGCACGTCGACGCTCGGGTCGATGGCGGCCAGCACCACGGGGTCGCCCACGTTGCCCACCTGGGCCACCCGGTGACCGGCCGCGGCGAGGATCGAGGTGAGCATGCCCACCGTCGTCGTCTTGCCGTTGGTGCCGGTGACCGCGAGCCACGGTGCGGGTCCGCCCGGCCGGTCGGCACGCAGCCGCCAGGCCAGCTCGACCTCGCTCCAGACCGGGACACCGGCCGCGGCCGCGCGCGCCAGCACCGGGTGCGCCGGAGCCAGCCCCGGTGAGGTCACGACGACGTCGACCGTGCCGACCTCGTCCGGTGTGCGGGCGTCGGCCTCCGGCACCTTCTCGTCGTAGGTCCGCACATGCGCGCCGCGCTCGGTGAGCACCTGCACCGCCGCCCGGCCCGACACCCCCAGCCCTGCGACCAGGACCCGCAGGCCCTCCAGCTGCTGCACCTAGCCCGCCACCCACTCCGCGTAGAACACACCGATCCCCGCCGCCACGCACAGCCCGGTGATGATCCAGAACCGTACGACGATCGTCACCTCGTTCCACCCCGACAGCTCGAAGTGGTGGTGCAGCGGCGCCATCTTGAAGACCCGTCTCCCGGTCGCCTTGAACCAGCCGATCTGGATGACGTCGGAGACGACCTCGAGCACGAACAGACCGCCGATGATCGCCGCGAGGATCTCGGTCCGGCTGAGGATGGAGATCGCCGCGAGCGCACCGCCGAGGGCCAACGAGCCCGTGTCGCCCATGAAGATCTGCGCCGGGCTGGTGTTCCACCACAGGAAGCCGAAGAGCGAGCCGGTGATCGCCGCGGCGATCACGGCCAACGCCAACGGGTCCCGGGTCTCGTAGCAGCGGGCGCCCGCGGTGACGAGCGCGCGGCAGGTCTGGTTGTTCTGCCACACGCCGACCAGGACGTACGAGCCGAACACGATGAGCGAGGCGCCCGTGGCGAGCCCGTCGAGGCCGTCGGTGAGGTTGACCGCGTTGGACCACGCCGTGATGAGGAAGTTCGCCCACAGCACGAACAGCAGGATCCCGACGGTCGTCCCGGCGAACGCCAGGTTCACCGTGGTGTCCCGGATGAACGAGATGTGGGTCGAGGCCGGGGTGCGGCCGGCGGCGTTCGGGAAGTGCAGCGCGGCGACCGCGAAGGTCACCCCGACCAGCCCCTGCCCGATCACCTTCGACCAGGCGGACAGGCCGAGGCTGCGCTGCCGGGAGATCTTGATGTAGTCGTCGATGAAGCCCACGACGCCCAGACCGGTCATGAGGAACAGCGCCAGCAGCGCCGAGGCCGTCGGCCGTGTGCCGGTTGCCAGCAGCCCCACCCCCCAGCCGACCAGCGTCGCGCCGATGATGACGACGCCACCCATGGTCGGCGTCCCGCGCTTGGTGAAGTGCGCGGTCGGGCCGTCCTGCCGGATGAACTGGCCGTACTGCTTGGCGACCAGCAGCTTGATGAACAGCGGCGTCGCGAACAGCGACACCACCATCGCCGTCCCACCGGCGATCAGGAGCGCCTTCACTCGGCACCCACGAGCAGGTCGCCCAACCGCCACAGCCCCGCGTCATAGGACGACTTCACGAGCACGACGTCACCGGCCCGCAGCTCCTCGGCCAGGAACCGCGCCGCCGTGTCCACGTCGTCCACGACGACGACCTCCTCGCCCCACGAGCCCTCGTGCGCGGCACCGTCGGCGATGGGCTTGGCACCGGCACCGACCACCACCGTGAGCGCGATGTCGAGGCGCACCACGAGCCGGCCGATCGCGTCGTGCGCCTCCCGGCCCCCGGGACCGAGCTCGAGCATCTCGCCGAGCACCGCCACCGAGCGTCGGTCCGGCCGAGCCAGCACCGCGAGGGCCTTGAGCGCGGCGCGCATCGAGTCCGGGTTGGCGTTGTAGGAGTCGTCGACCACGGTGACGCCGTCCGCGCGGTCCACCACGTGCATCCGGTGCGGCGACAGCGCGTCGGCGGCGCACAGCGCGGCGGCCACCTGCACCGGGTCCAGACCGGCCTCCACCGCGGCGGCAGCAGCAGCGAGCGCGTTGTGCACGTGGTGCTCCCCCACGAGCCGCAGCCGCACCGGCGCGCTCACGGGCGGGCGGCCGGGCGCCGCGACGTGCAACGTGAAGACGGCGCGGCCCGAGTCGTCCAGGTCCAGGTCGGTGGCACGCACCTGCGCACGGTCGCCGAGCCCGAACAGCACGACCTCGCCCGGGGCGAGCGTGGCCATCGCGGCCACCCGCTCGTCGTCGGCGTTGAGCACCGCGACCCCGCCGGGCAGCAGACCGGTGACCAGCTCGGACTTCGCCGCCGCGACCTGGTCGAGCCCGCCACCGAACCCACCGAGGTGGGCGTTGCCGACGACGAGCACCACCGCGACGTCCGGCGGCGCGACGCCGGTGAGGTACGTCAGGTCGCCCGGCGCGCTCGCCCCCATCTCCAGCACGAGGAACCGGGTGCTCTCATCGGCCCGCAGCACGGTGAGCGGCAGCCCGATCTCGTTGTTGAACGACCGCACGGGTGCGACCGTCGGCCCCGCGGCACCGAGCACCTGGGCGAGCAGGTCCTTGGTCGTCGTCTTGCCCACCGAGCCGGTGACCGCGAGCACCCGCAGGGGTGTGCCGCCCGGCTCCTCGGCCGCGTCCCGCAGCCTCGAGAGCACGTCGCGCGCCAGGTCACCGAGCGCCCGGGGCACGTCAGGCACCACGAGGCACGGCAGCGGCGCACCGTCGGGCGAGGTCAGCGGTCGGTCGGCCAGCACGAGCACGGCGCCGTCGGCCACGGCGGCTGCGGCGAAGTCGTGCCCGTCGACCTGCTCCCCGGCCAGGGCGACGAAGAGTGCGCCCGGCTGCACCTGCCGCGAGTCGCTCACCACGGGACCGGTCACCATGACCGAGCCCGGCACCCCGACGAGCTCACCCGCGACGGCCTCGCGCACCTGGTCGACCGTGAGCGCGATCACCGCTGCGCCCGGTGCTCGGCAAGGACGGCGGCGAACACGTCACGGTCGTTGTAGCGGTGGAACACGCCTGCGATCTCCTGGGTTGGTTCGTGGCCCTTGCCGGTGACGATCACGGTGTCACCCTCCCGGGCACCGGCCACGGCCCGTCGGATGGCCGCGGCCCGGCTGGTCGTCTCCTCGTGCACCGTGGCGCCCGGGACGGCACGCGCACCGGCGAGGATGGCGGCCCGGATGCTGGCCGGGTCCTCCGAGCGCGGGTTCTCGTCCGTGACGACCACCTCATCGGCGAGCTCCGCGGCGATCCGCCCCATGATCGGCCGCTTGCCACGGTCCCGGTCACCGTCCGAGCCCAGCACGATGACGAGCCGCCCGGGCGTGATCGGTCGCACCGCCTCGAGCGCCAGCACGAGGGCGTCGGGGGTGTGCGCGTAGTCGACCAGCCCCAGCGGCAGCCCTTGGCCACGTTCGATGACCCGCTCCATCCGCCCCGGGATCTCGTGCGCGTGGCCGACCGCCTCGATCGCGACGTCCAGCGGCACCCCGGCGGCCTGCGCGAGCACGATCGCCAGCGCGGCGTTGGAGACGTTGACCAGCCCGGGCAGCGGGCTGCTCGCCTCGTGCCGCACGCCGTCCGGACCGCGCAGCACGAAGCGCGACCCGACACCGTCGAGGCCGATGTCGGCCTGCTCGACGACCCAGTCGGCCGCCACCTGCGCACCGGCGTGCGTCGCGACGGTCTCGACCGGCAGCGCCGTCTGCGCCGCCAGGCGCCGACCCCACTCGTCGTCGACCACGACGACCGCCTTGCGGGCCTGCTCGGGGGTGAACAGGCGTGCCTTGTCGGCGAAGTAGTGCTCCATGTCGCCATGGAAGTCGAGGTGGTCGCGCTGCAGGTTGGTGAAGCCGACGACGTCGAACACCAGCCCGTGCACCCGCCCGAGGGCCAGGGCGTGCGAGGACACCTCCGTGACCAGGGACCGTGCACCGCGTTCCCTCGCGAGCGCGCAGATCGCGTGCAGCACCGGTGCCTCCACCGTGGTGCGCGGGCTCTCGATCGCCTCGTCGCCGATCCGCAGCTCGACCGTGCCGAGCACCGCGGTGAGCGGGTGCACCGCGCGCAGGGCCGCGTCGACGAAGTAGGACGTCGTCGTCTTGCCGTTGGTCCCGGTCACCCCGACCGTCACGAGGTCGTCCGCAGGACGGCCGTGGACCGCCGCCGCGACGTGACCGGCCAGGTCCCGCGGGTCGTCGGCGACCAGCACGGGCACCGAGGCCAGCCCCGGGTCGCCGGCGACCAGGTCCGCACCGGCGGCATCGGTGAGCACGGCGACCGCACCGGCCCGCACGGCGTCCTCGGCGAAGCGTGCGCCGTGCACCTTGAGGCCAGGAACGGCGACGAACAGGTCACCGGGCTCGACGTCGGCCGACCCCATCGCGACACCTGTGACCTCGACCTGTGCCACGAGGTCCGCCGCGGCACCGACCGCCGGACGCAGCCCGAGGGGTGCCACCAGGTCCGCCAGCCGCCGGGTCGTCGGGTGCTGCGGCCGCAGTCGACCCTGGGGGGAGGTCATGAGGGTGAGGCTACCGTGACCGACCGGTTCACCAGGTGGTCGGGAACAGCGTCGCCGGCGCCCCGCTGGGCGCCGCGCCCAGCACCGTGAGGGTGTAAGAGGTCACCTCGGAGAACACCGGGGCTGCGACGACACCGCCGTAGATCGACGTCTTCGGGTTCTTCAGCACCACCGCGACCACCACCTGCGGGTTGTCCGCCGGGGCGAAGCCGATGAACGAGGCGGTGATGCCGTTGGTGGCGATGTCCTGGGCCGTCCCGGTCTTGCCGGCGACCCGGTACCCGTTGACCGCCGCCGCACCACCGGTGCCGTCGTCGACCACCGACTCGAGCATGGTCGTCACGGTGGCGGCGGTCTGCGGCGAGACCACCTGCGTGCTCGCGGCCGTGGTCGACGGCGTGAACGTCCCGTCCGGTGCGGTCCAGCCCTTGACCAGGTGCGGTGCGACGCGCACACCGCCGTTGGCGATGGTCGCGTAGACGCTGGCCGCCTGCAGCGCGGTCACCGACACGCCCTGACCGAACAGCACGTTGTACCGGGTGCGCCCGTCCCACTGGTCGACCGGGTGCAGGATGCCTGCGGACTCCCCCGGCACCTCGATGCCCGTGGGTGAGCCGAACCCGAACTTGGACATGTAGTCGTACTGCGTCTGGGCCGACATCTTCTGCCCGATCTGCACGGTGCCCACGTTCGAGGACTCCGCGAGGACGCCGGTGGTGGTGAGGTTCTCCAGCGCGTGGTCGTGCGAGTCGTGGAAGATCTGCGAGCCGATCGCATAGGTGCTGGGCACCTGGAACTGGCTGGTCGGCGTCACCGCGCCGGTCTCCAGGGCTGCGGCCATCGTGACGACCTTGCCGGTGGAGCCCGGTTCGAACACGTCGGACACGGCGCTCAGCAGTGCCCCGTCCGAACCCGCCCCGGGCTTGTTCGGGTCGATCGTCGAGCTGTCCGCGATCGCCAGCACCTCCCCGTCGGGCCGCATCACGACGATCTCCGCCGAGCTGGCGCCCGACTCCTTGACGGCACGCTCGATCGAGTCCTGCGCCTTCCACTGCACGTCGTCGCGGATGGTGAGCTGGACCGAGGAGCCGTCGGTGGCGGCCTCGCCCGAGCGGTAGCCGCCCGGGATGGCCTGGCCGTTGCCCCCACGTTCGTAGGTGAGGGTGCCGGAGGTGCCGGTGAGCCGGGCGTTGAGCGCCGACTCGAGTCCCTGCAGGCCCTGCCCGTTGGAGTTGGTGAACCCGATGATGTCGCCGGCCAGGGTGCCGTTGGGGTAGACGCGTTCGGCGGTCTGCTCGACGTTGATGCCGTTGATGCGCAGGGCGGCGATCTGCCGGGCGTCCGTCGGCAGCACACCCTTCTTGAGGTACTTGTACGCGCTGGTGCCGACGAGCTTGCCGCCGAGCTCGGCGGGGTCCATGCCCAGCAGGGGCGCCAAGGTCTGGGCGACCCCGGCGGCACCGGCAGGCACGCCGTCTCCGCCCTTGAAGTTGGGGATGAGGCGCTGGTTCACGCTGATGTCGAACCGGGTGACCGACCCGGCGAGCACGACACCGGTCGCGTCGGTGATCTGCCCGCGCGATCCGATCACCGTGACGGTGGACAGCCGCGCGTCCCGCGCCTGCTGGGCGAGCGTCGGGCCGTCCACGGCCTGCACGACGACGAGCTTGCCCGCGAACACACCGACGATCGCCAGCAGCACGACGGCCAGGGCGGCCACCCGACGAGGCGACCCGACCGGACCGACGCCGCCACGTCGCCGACGGCGGAAGGGGCTGCGTCCGGGGCGCGCTGCGTTCGTCGCCGGACGGCGCGCAGCAGGCTGGCGGGAGGACGGCACGGGCCTCACGGTGCCACCGGAACGGCTCCGC